>JANMHA010000435.1:0-18613 GCA_031374925.1 Pirellula sp.
TCATCCAAATCAGCTTGGATTGCGTTATACTTCTCTCCGATCCATGTAACGACTTGTGCATCCGGCATGCGATCCATCTTGGCGGAAATGCACCCCAGGAATCAACCTCAATTCGGTAACTTATTGTTTAGCGACGCCTTAGTACGCCAAAACGGCGTCCGTCGGAGGCGAGCTCCGATCGGACGAAAATGTTTCACAGCATTGCCGAGGGAGGGTAACTTTTGTTGAAGCTAGCGCTCTGGGCGTGCCACACGCAATTGTCTCCTTTTGCTCCGCAAAAGTGTGTTAACGAGGCGCGCTTTCGCGGAGCGAAAGGCGACAATAATAAATTCACAGCCTAGGAGCGAAAGGCGACAACAATATGCTACGGTTGAATGGGACCTGCCAGAGGGGCGGACCAAGGAAGCGAGGCGTGTTCAGCCAGCAATCGATCGATATTCGCTGCTATCTCGGACGGAAATGGTGAGCTTCGGCGGATTCGCATATCGATATGCGTCAGCAGGACCTCCGATGTCGATGCCAGACAATCGTTTTGATCTTTTATCATGAAGTGCATCAGATGAATCCGCTTTTCGGAACGGCCTAACATGCGAGTGTGAATCGAAATCTCTTCCCCAAACCTCACTTCATTTAGATAGTTGACATATTGCTTGAGGGCAAAAGATCCGGATTGGCTGTTGACGAAGTAATCGCGGTCCATGCCGATCCGCTTGAAAATCCCCCCCATCGCGTGCGCGAACAAATGGGTGTACCACATGACGTTCATGTGCCCCATCGAATCCAAATAGTCCTCCGGAATCGTCGCTTGATGTGTTTGCGGCAACTGCTGGATATCAAGTATGTTGAGCCTAGGCGGCCGATTCTCTTGTCCTGTTGTGTTCATAAGGCGAACGCACGCTCCTTATCAACGTCGGAAAAATTCCTGCCGGTTTCAGCTAAGTTGGCCAAGAGGGGCGCGGGTGACCATTCCCGACCGTGCTGCCGCTCAAACTCGCAGATCCGATCATAGACTTTTTTGATTCCAACAGTATCCGCATACCACATCGGGCCCCCACGATAAGCCGGGAATCCGTAGCCATAAATGTAAATGATGTCGATATCCCCAGCCCGCATTGCGATGCCTTCGGCGAGGATTTTTGCACCTTCATTGATCAATGCGTAAACGATCCGCTCGACTATCTCTTCGGATGCAATGGCCCGCCGCTGGATGCCTGCCTTGAGAGCGCTCTCTTCTACCAGTTGTTGTACCTCGGGATCGGGAGTCGGCATGCGGCTCCCGTCTGGATAGCGATACCAACCCGCTCCTGTTTTTTGCCCGTAACGACCCATTTCGTAAAGACAGTCCGAGATCAAGGGTTGTCGAAGATCTTTTGGAATCAGATGCCGAATCCCGTTCTTGATTCGCCAACCGACATCCAGTCCAGCCAAATCGGCGACTGCCAATGGCCCCAGGGCCATCCCAAATTCGACCATGGCCGCATCGACTTCTTCTACCCGTGCCCCTTCTTCAACCAAGAATTGTGCTTGTCGCAGATAGGGATCGAACATCCGATTGCCGACGAAACCAAAACAGTTGCCGACAAGCACACCGACCTTGCCAAGCGTTTTGGCCAAGGCCATCGAAGTCGCAATGACGGCCGGACTCGATTCCTTTCCACGGACGATTTCTAATAGTCGCATGACATTGGCTGGGCTAAAAAAATGGTGTCCGACGACTTGTTGCGGGCGACTGGTCGCGGCGGCAATGGCATCGATGTCCAAGGTCGATGTGTTCGATGCTAAGATCGCATCGGGCCGCGTGACTTGTTCGAGTTCCGCAAAGACCTGCTTCTTCAGTTCCATTCCCTCGTATACCGCTTCAACCACGATATCCGCTTCGGCGAACCGATCGTAGTCCAGAGTCGGCTGAATCAGCCCCAATCGCTGCTCCATTTGAGCCGCTGTCAATTTGCCTTTTTGCACGGTGGCTGCGTAGTTCTTGCGGATAATGGCCAAGCCGTTGTCAAGAGCTTGCTGGGTGGTTTCCTTGAGCAACACAGGAATACCTGCATTGGCGTAGTTCATTGCGATACCGCCCCCCATGGTCCCTGCACCGACGACCGCGGCTTGCCGGATCGGTAGCGTCGCTATGTCCTTTCCGATGCCTGGGATCTTGTTCACGGCGCGTTCGGCAAAAAAAACATGGATCAGCGATTTGGATTGATCCGAAAGTAAACACTCTCGGAAGATGTCGGCTTCCTTTTGCATGCCTTCGTCAAATGGCAACGCTGCGGCTTCGACCGCGTCGATGGCCTTCAGCGGGGCCATGAGCCCACGCGTTCGTTTGGCGACAGCCGCCCGGATCGCAGCCAAAGCAGATGGATCGCACGTCGGGACAGCAAGCTCGCTGGCTTTACGAGGTGAGCCCGCTCGCGCTATCACTTCACGCGCGAAGGCAATCGCTCCGGCCAATAGATCCCCGTCGATGACACGATCCAATATTCCGGCTTTTTCAGCTTCGAAAGCCGAGACCGGATCGCCGATCGCACACATTTCCGCTGCTTTAACTACGCCCGCCAGACGAGGCAATCGCTGGGTAGCGCCGGCCCCTGGGATCAATCCCAGTTTTACTTCCGGCTGACCGACTTGTGCCGACGCCACGGCCACTCGGTAGTGGCAACACAAGGCCGTCTCCAATCCACCCCCAAGGGCCGTTCCATGGATGGCAGCGATGACTGGTTTGGAGCAATTATCGAGCGCAGGAAACATCGCACGCATGGCAGCATCAATACCCTTTACGCCGGTTGCAAGTTTGGCGAACTGCTTGATGTCCGCTCCGGCGATAAAGGTACGCCCGCCGCCGATCAAGATGATAGCTCTGACAGACGGGTTGGCGCAACACTCTTGTAGGGCCGCTTCAATTCCCTCGGGCACGCCCGGGCTGAGCGCATTGACCGGCGGATTGTTAACGGTGATTACGCCAATGTCGCCATCAAAAGTTAGGTTTACGAGCTCGTTCACAAGTCTATTTCCTATGTAGCTTTAGTTATTTGCAATTTTAGTTAGCTATTAGCTATTAGCTATTGAGCTATTGAGCTTTGAGCTTTGAGCTTTGAGCTTTGAGCTTTTTGAAATTTGAAATTTGAAATTTGAAATTCAGTGATCAATCGCAACGTTCGAACAAGCCTGCTGCGCCTTGGCCGCCGCCGATGCACATGCACACCACACCGTAACGGCTCTTGCGACGGATCATTTCATTGGCAAGCGTGCCTACTAAGCGTGAGCCGGTCATTCCAAACGGATGACCAATCGCGATCGAGCCTCCATTCACATTCAACTTGTCAGGATCGATCCCGAGCCAGTCTCGACAATACACGACTTGCACAGCGAAGGCCTCGTTCAATTCCCACAGGTCGATGTCGGAGACGCTCAAGCCATGTCGCTTGAGCAATTTCGGAACGGCATAGATTGGACCGATACCCATTTCATCCGGCTCGCAACCGGCGACGGCAAAGCCACGGAACAAGACCTTTGCCTTGATGCCCAGCGCATCGGCTCGCTGGCGTTCCATGAGCAAGGTTGCCGACGCACCATCGGACATTTGGGAAGCATTGCCTGCAGTTACGGTTCCCTGCCCGCTGGTGGGATCGAAATAAGGTTTGAGGGCCGCAAGTCCTTCGAGCGTTGTATCGGCTCGATTGCATTCATCGAGCTCGAGCCAATGCTCTTCTTGGCCCGCCACCGCGCCGGTCTTCTTATCCAGTATGGCTCGAGTGACTTGCAGCGGCGCGAGTTCTTCATTGAAAAAGCCTGCCTGCTGTGCGTTCGCCGTTCGCAACTGGCTAGACAAGGCGTATTGGTCCTGAACCTCCCGACTGATCTTGTAGCGTTTGGCGACAACCTCGGCGGTGTCCCCCATCACCATGTAGATGCCCGGATTGTGCTCTCGGACCCATGGATTGACCGTCTTCTTGGGATCGATTTGAAGGGGGTACATGGCCGTGATACTTTCGACACCGCCACCTATACAAGCGCTAGCTCCTTCGTGAACGATTTCGTGAGCGGCCATGGCGATGGCTTGCAGGCCCGATGAACAAAAGCGATTCAACGTGATGCCTGCAACGCTCGTGGGCAACCCAGCCCGAATGGCAGCAACGCGAGCGACGTTCATGCCTTGTGGACCATTGGGATCAGCGCATCCCATCACCACGTCCTCGATCTCGGCTGGATCGAGCTGGGGCGTTTTTCGCAGAATGTCTTTAATGCAATGGGCCGCTTGGTCGTCCGGCCTGGTCATATTCAACGAGCCACGGAACGACTTAGCCAGCGGTGTGCGGGAACTGGCAACGACAACAGCTTCTCTCATGATGAAAATTCTTCTCCAAGTTACAAATTGGCGAGTCGGGCCAAATCGGTTTCATAACGACGATAGGCTAGTAAAAAAAGTGGAATAGAAAGCAGACCAGCTTGGGCGGTAATGAAGATCCCCCAAGTATAACTATGCAACCAACCCGTTAGCCATGCGGCCATGACGGAACCCAACGATGCGCCGAAAATATTTAAGCCGATCATTAGCAATGCAATGGTCGTGGCCCTCAAACGAATTGGGCTCAACTCCTGAACTGTCGCAAGAACCGGGCCATACATAATGGTTACCATGATCGAACTTATGCAGTAGCAAACCCCCAGGCCAATGAGATAGTCACCGGGAAGAAACCGATTGGTGATCGCAAAGGGAGCAATCGCAAGCTGCGAAACGACGATGGCCAGCAATCGACCACCGTTGCGTCGCCGGTTAAACATGTCACCCAACCAGCCTCCGAGTATGTTTCCGACCGAGCCACCCATGAGCAACATACAGCCGATAAAGATCGGTGCTCCAGACTTGGTGAAGCCGCGTTCCGCGTTCAGCCACGAGGAATCAAGCCAAGTTGCTCCAACGCTAATGTTAATGATCACCGCGCCAAACATCGTTAAGGCAAGAGCTGGCGTTTGGCGAATCGCCCTCCAAGTCTCAATGATCGAAAACCAGAATGATGGTCTTTTGGATGGCTTCACTTGCGAAACTAACGGTTCTGGGTCCGTCGCCCCTCGGCGAGGATCTTTAACCAACATCAGAACCCCAACCATCGCCAGGCCAATCAATCCCAACCCAAAGAAACAGCCTCGCCATCCGATCCATGGGATTGGCCAAAGCAAATTTGCGATGATCAACGAAAGACCAGCTCCAATCGGCACCCCCAGATAGTAGAGGCCTGATGCCAGCGATCGCTCGCGCGGTCGAAAAACGTCGGCCAGCATTGCAACTGCCGCGGGAGTCAACGTCGCTTCGCCAAACGCCACAAAAATGCGAGCGATGGCCAATTGCCAAAAGTCTTGAGCCAATCCGCTCGCTGCCGTCGCTCCACTCCAAATGAGAAGCCCCAAAGCGATCAACCGAGGACGATGCTTGCGATCGGCCAACGTGCCTAAATAAAGTCCGGCAACGGAATACACAATCGAAAAAGAATAGCCCGCCAGCAATTGGTTCTGAAGGGTTGTGAGATGCAAAAGTGGATCATCGCGAAGCGGAATTTGCAAACTGGTGATCAGTTGGCGATCGACGAAATTGATTACATTGAGCGATGTCAGCAATGCCAAAAGCTGCCAAGCGGATGGCGGAGCCAAATCCTGGCTGGAAGTCGACATTGCGTTGATACCGTTCTCATAAGTAGGTCGCCGATTGCAGATCGCGAACTAATTTACCGACCGGACGGTAGGATCGCAAGGCATGTGCCGTTGTGGATGAGTTCTAAACCACGGAAGACTCGGAATGCCTCAGGGCTTAAAGATCTTTTGATAGAGAGGCTCCCCTGCCATCGAATAAAACTCCACGGCCAATGAACGATCTTCCGGTTTGTAATTCACGCCAACGAACCCGCCGCGGCTGGCCGAGTAGGGTCGTTCGAGACCTTCATAGAGTTTTGGTACGGCCTGAGTGTGGTCGTCACTGGTTGGACCGCAACTGAATTCGTGCACGCCTCGGCCGTTTCGCAGATCGATAGAGTGATACTGCCAATGGCGGTCGCCGCACATGATGATAAGGTTCTTTAGCTTTTTTTCTTTTACCCAATCGAGGAATTCCTGTGCTTCGTGCCAGAAGCCATTGAGATTCGCATGGTTATCCCCTTTCATCAATCGATCTGGGCCGATGATGGGATTCGGTGAAACAAGAATCTTGTAATCCGCGTCGCTGGTGAGCAACGTTTCCATCAACCATGCCTTCTGCTCTTTGCCCCAAATCGATTTCTCAGGACCATCTGGCATGTTATTGGGCGAACGAAAATCGCGATTTTCTACCATCCATATTTGTACCCCTTTTCCCCATCGAGCCGTGCGGTAGGTCTTGTCACCCATCGGGAAGACTTGCTTGAAGACACGAATTCCTTCCTCATGTGTCAACCAAGCGACGTCGAGTTTCTGTTCTCCTTTGGTTTCGGTGAAGCGCGCGCCTGGCTCCGCCTTCTTGCCGCCCACCCATTTGCCCTTCATGTAAGGATCCGCATCGTTGAATCGATAGTCGTGATCGTCCTTCATGAAGTAGCCGCCGACGTGTTGGTAGTAATCCTTCATGGCGGGTAGACCGAACATTTTCTGATAGGCCTGCCAAGCATGCGGAACATCTCGAGCAAGCCCTTGACCGTCGTAGTAAACGGTGTCCCCTGCCGAAATGCAAAAATCGGGATGTTGCAGGGCCATGGGACGATAAGTCGACTCACCATGAATATCCTGGCAAGTAGTAAGATGGAATTTCACTGGAACTCGCAAATCCGCCAAGGGTGCCGTGACGAAGGATTGAGTTTGGGAATGTGTCGAAGCGGATGTTTCGTTTTCGCGCAATTCGACCTGATAGAAGTGTCGCTGCGCAGGTTTCAGGTCAGCGAGTTGAAACTGGATCGAATGGTCTGCTTCCGCAAGTGCGGTCTCCCATCGGGTTGTCTTGGCATCCAGCAAGTTCTCCTCGGTACCGTATCGCAACCGAGCTTGGCCATCGCGACCAGGAATCAAGCCTTCCGGATTCTGTCCCTGCGTCGAAGTCAATCGAGCGAGAACGATGGCCGTTCGATCGGTTATTTCCCCTGCTTTGGCACCACCGCCGATGTAGAGGTCCGCAGCCTTGGCTGGAGATGCAAGCAGTGCGGCCAGGAGGCAAATGAGCTTTAAATGGTGGACGATGGAATTCATGGAAATGGAAGGTAGGTTCAGTTTTTGTGTTTTCGAGGCGTTGCGGCGGGGGGTGTCTGGCTGGCTATGTTGGCTTTGTGCTGACGCTGGCAGCGTCAGCAACGGTCGGTCAGCCACGGTCGGTCAGCCACGGTCGGTCAGTCACGGACGGTCAGCTTTAGCGGCTGCGCCATTGTATTGCTCTTTGGCTTGTGTCGCTGGACAGAATACTGGAGCCGTCGCTCGAAAAGGATAATTGGCTAACCTCGGCGCCGCGGTGCCCCTGCAAAGTATACAATTCGCGAGGGGATTGATCGATGCTCGGCGCCACAAACCAAATGCCCAGAGTTCCATTCTCGTCCCCTACGGCCAAGATATTCTCATTGGGAGCGGACGAGAAAGATGTGATCTTCGACTTCGACACGATCGGTTCGAAGTTGTCCATCAATTGCCCGTCCTGCGCAATAATGTCGATTCGACTGGAGCCCGGCGATCGGGATAGAACCGCCATGTGCCACGACGGCTTGGTGGTTTTTTCTGTTGGCTCACATAGCCAATGCATATCAACAAAACCGGAGTTGCGATCGAGAACCAATTTGTCCCAGGCTTGGCTTTTCAACTCGCGCAGCTTGCCTTCGGCATCAACTCGCTGCCATTTTTGATCCATGTCCAACATCACAAACTCATTGTCCAGCGGGTGCCAACGTACGAATCGTCCCATGTTCATTTCGCCATCGTTAGTTGACACGACCGAAATAGGACTGACTATCTCATAGCGAGCCAACTTGCTCGCCCCGCTCTGCAAGCGACCGACGATCACCAGTCGCTGGCCATCGGACGACAGTTCGGCCTGATTGACCTCGGTAAACGGATGATTCACTTGATGCCAGGTAATGTCATTTGGGCCTAAAATGGTTGCCAGTAAGACAATCCCCTCCGAATGAACCGTCGACCATCGTTTGCGGTCAAGGGAATGCGAAACTTTTAGACAGGTTGGACGTCCGACGTTAAAGGTGTCCTTGCCAGGTGGAGTAATACTTAGGGTGCCATTGCCTTCGACTGCGATCGAGGTGCCTTGCGCGGTGCGGACGACATCATGCGGCTTTGGGCGAGGATGTTCGATTGTCTTAGCCGTATCCGCAATGGGAGTGATGGACGCCGTGCGGGACTTACTCTCTAACCTGCTCCAATCCAGTTCCACCCGAACGCTCTTGGGCTTGGGATCCGTGACTCTATGAATGATGGCAAGTCGATCATTGTTGTCGCTGCTGGCCAAGATCTCGAAATCAAAGTAACGCCATGGAGCATCTTGTTCCAACGAGCCAATGGCAGGGATTTCTTCCGACCAGCTCAAATTGGTAAGCGATACGCCATCCCATTCAAGTCGTGCAATCCGACCGTGTTCAAACAACAGGTAGAGACGCTGGCCGTCAACAGTCCATGCGGCTTCCATCGGTTTAGAAATATTTTTGATGGCGATATCAAAATAGCGATACCGCAGATCGTCCCACTTCGTCGGATCTTGCCAATCAACCATGCGGACCGCCCCCGATGATGCAATCAAGGCTGTCAGCGTGGGCTGCGTTGGATGGGACGCTGCCAGCCGTGTACCGAATCTCTCCTCCACGATCGATTTGTCTGGTGAACTTACTGATAGCACGATCGTCTCTTTTTCATCACCAATTACGAGTGTCCTGTCGAGATTGGCGAACCCAATTCGGCATGCGCCTTTCGTGTTGTGTTTCGAACGATGCAGCATCGTCCGAGAGGAAGTGTTCCAGAGGCAGACTTCGGACGAGTTGGCAGAATTGGCAGTCGCTGGTAGCAATGCAACCGTGGCGACAAGCGGCTCGCTCGATGCGACAGCTATATCGGTTACTTTAGCTCCCGGCGTGTGGCCGATGAAACTTACGTCCTCCGCGTCTCCATTGGAATGCCATGTTCGCAGTACTCCCTCGGTATCGATGGACCGAAGGGATCCTTCCTGTGACATGGATTGCGACAGGAGCTTAGAAGGAACCGATCGACTCAGCATGCGACGCCCGTCTTGATCGCGGATGTTCCATCGGAGTACATTCCCTAGGTCATCCGTGGCGGCAACATTTCCATCGCCGTTAAGAAACCTAGCGTTCGTTACATTGCCGTTTAAGCCCACTAAATAGCTTGCGTAGGCCAATCGACTCTTACTCGGTTCTGCCATCCAAATATGAACGACAGGCTCATCGCTGTAGGAAAGAACCGTTCCATCGGCATGGACTTCGATACCGCGAACTACGGTCGAATGCTTTTTCGGCTGAACCTCACTCTCGATACTTAGGGATGGCAGAATTTCTTGAGCGTTTATCAAAAAATCCCGTTGCGAGGTTCCGCCGCGTGTTGAGGTCTGATCGACCATTGCAACCAAAAGGTTACCATCCTTTAGCCCGAGGTAGACTCGTTTTTGGTCGAGCGACATGGCGGCCGTGCTGACTTGATCGGTGATCGTTTCAGGCAGACTGTACGTCTGGACTTCATTGGTTTTCAGATCTGCTCGGATGCAAACAGACTTACCACTGGGCAAGGTTGAGAGACCGAATAGTTCGCTCCCACTGGGGCCAACAAATTGCATGCATTTTAACGCTCCGCGGCCGGCGATTCGCGACGGTTCCAATTCAAAGCCATTGGCACTTCGTTCCCATTTCCAAAGCCCGCCATTGATTCCGCCTAGGATCCATTTGCCATCGGGGCTGGTTGCAAGCCGTTGCAAATCGCCTTTGCCAAACGAACGAATGGGAATCGCGTCGCGCGAACTCGTTTTCCAGCGGTATACCGAAAACTCCGAGCGCTGCGACTTGGTTGCAATGATCGCTTCCTCCCCATCCAGAGAAATGGCGATTGCTTGGATCGGGTCTTGCAACGTCAAGTTGCCATCTGGCGACAGTGGGCCATTGCCATTGCCCAAACGTACGATACTAACTTGACCACTTTGCGTTCCGATGATTCCGCGATTCGAAGCGGAGGCATATTGAAAGGCCGTGATTGGGCTATCGACATGCATCCTTGGCAGGTCAAGATTGTTGAGTAGTTCAATTCGGCGGTAGGCCCAATTTTGGAGCATTGGTTCGTTGTGCCCAACGCCCACTTTCTTTTCGATGGCTTTGATCTCCTGCAGGAGTTGGTTGCTTCGTGCAACATCGAATTGGTTGGTTTGATTGAGCGCCAGGTTGAGTTCGGACTGGTAGTTTCCTAAGAGTGCAAGCCGAGCATTACGGACTGCAATCTGTTCCGATTGAATTGCCTTATTCTCGGATTCGACCGCTTGTTTACGAGCGACAACCTCGAGCTCCTTGGCCTGCTTTGCTTGTTGTTCAGCCAGTAGGGCTCTATCGCGTTCGACTTGCGCAATTTGTTTGGCCTTCACTTCGCTTATCCTCGCGGCTTTTTCGTCTTCGGCAGACTGTTGTGCTTTGTCGCGCTCGTCTTGCGCCACTTGTTTGGCTTCTTGCTCGCTAACGCGAGCGGCTTTTTCCGACTCGGCGGACCTTAGCGCGAGCGTTTCTTGTCGCCGAGCGTATAGCGTTGCCAACGTCAGCGATACCACGGCAAACAGAATCACGGCGGCCAAGACTTTGCGAAGCAGCTTGAAGCGTTTCTCTCGCTGAACAATTTCTGCTTTCCGCTCCTTCGCGAGCTTAACCAATGCTGCTTCGTTCTCATGACGCGTATCTAGCGTTTGCATACAAAGGTCGTAGTCGCGTCGATCCAGTGCGCATTGACCGTATGCTAGGCGTGTTCGGTTCAGTCCATCCTTGGCCGCTTGATTTTCCGACCACAACTCGATCGCATCCTGCATCGAAAAGAGAGCCCGAGAGAAGCCTTGGTAGTCTTGGTTGCGGATCGAATTCTCTAAGAGTTCCTCGGCACGTTGGCTCAGGGCGATGCTTTGCGCGTATCTCAAGTGTTCGCGAATCGCATCCTGGAACTCGACCACCGATGCGTAGCGATCCGTCGGTTCGGTCGCCATCGCATGGTTAGCGATTTCCAGCAAAGGATCTTCGAAGCCGGGATCTATGTTGATGTTTTGTATGGCGTTTGCGATACATTCGCGTACGGTCTTCCCTTTGTGCGGAGCTCTGCCAACGAGAACTTGAAAGAGGATACCTCCTAGGATGTAGATATCGCTGGCTTTTCCAATCTTGGAGAGGTCGTGTTTGGCCATTTCCGGGGACATATAAACCGGCGTACCGCTCATTCCGAATTTTTGAGTGGTATTCAGATTGACAGCCAAACCCCAATCCATCACGAGGACTTCGCCGAACGCACCGAGCATTACGTTTTCAGGTTTCAAGTCGCGGTGGATGATGTTGCGAGAATGAGCGAACGCAACTGCATCACAGACTTTCATGAGAATCTCGATGTTCTCCACTCGGGTCTTATTTTGGATTGCGTCCTCCCACGGAGTTCCGTCGACCATCTTCATCGAATAGAACAGCGTTCCGTCATCGTTGGAACCCATGTCGTGGATTGGGACGATATTCGGATGATCTAAATCGCTAGTGATCTGGGCTTCGTAAAAAAACTTGCGACGGCTTTCATCGGATGTCGCCTTGCTGGATTTTATGGCCTTGATCGCCACTTTTCGATCCAGCGTCTTTTGAATGGCGGAATAGACAATACCCATGCCTCCTTCGCCGAGTTTGGTAACGATCTCGTAGTCGGGGGGCGTGGCGAGCGGGCCTGCTTTCTCGGCCAGAGTTCGCTTGCTGATCGTCGATAGAACAGATCGGCTAAATTCGATTGAGGTGTCCGCGGCATGTACCGTATTGCCATCCGTTTTGCCTTTGGCCCCCGTTCGTTTAGCACCAGCGTTGTGCGTGGTTCCGTTTCCTTGAGTTTGAGGCGAAGTAACTCCGCCAATCGTTATTCCAGAAGGCCCGAAGGTTATGGTCGCACTCGGGCTGATGTTGTCCTGATCCGAAACCGTTCCAAGCGTCGCACCGACCGAATCCGAATTTTTTAAGTGCGAGGAATCATCGAGCGTAGCGTCCGCTTTTGTCTTAGCCGACGCGGAGGATGCCTCCAAATCCAACGTGGCTTCCGCTCTTGCATTTTCGACAGTTGCACTTTCGACAGTTGCATCGTTAAATTCGGCCGTCTTCGCCGACTTAATACCCTGCGTTTTCGAAGTCTCGTCCGGATCTGCGGTGGACAAAACGGTAGGCATTTCAAGGTCCACCGTGCTATCGACGGTTGCTTCGTTCAAGTAAACCGTTTTAGAGGAAGTTGGACCAGTCATGGCTTTTCCGCATTTAGGACACACCCCAGAAGAAACAGAGCCAGGCAGCATTGCAAAACAATTAGGACACTGGACCATTTTGGCTCTCCGCTTGAATGCGCCGCATGGCACGTTGGGAACGAGCTAGGCGTCCAAAGCGATTGCCGCCCTCCTTGGAAACCGTCCAGAAGGTCCCGGCAGCGATCCCCATTACCAATTCCTTCATGTCTTCCTTACTTTGCGACTCGAGCTGAACAACGTTAGAATTTGCTTCCTGCTGGTCAGCCGAAGTTGTCTTGTCATTGTCGTCTGGACCTTTTGGCGCGTTGTCTGCAGGCTGCGTTTCCTGTTTCTCGATGGAATCGTTTTGTCGAGACGGTTCGGGATCCTCAACTTCAAAGTCGCGAACGCCAAAGACCCTGAGCACTTTGGCACCGGTAACGCTATCGACTGAAATGACCGCGTAAGCCCCAGACGGTTTGGTTGGGTCATTCCGATACTCCTCAATCCAGCTATTGATGTCCGCAGCCGTGGGAGATTTGCTGCTCTTTATTTCCTTCGTAAGCGTGTTAGGTTCGCCGGGTGCCAGATGTGCTCGTTTCGGTGCAGCCTCCTCGTTTTGTTTATCACTTAAATCGGTCGATTTGCTTTTCGGAACAACAGCATCGATTTGAACTTCATTGCGAGATGGTAACTCTGGATCCGATGGCTGACCATCTCGGTTCTTGTCATCAAACCCCACGTTCACGATAAAGACCTCGAACTTCGCATCGCCCAGTACGCTCGGTTCCTGATCGCTAGACAAGCTGGGAAGGGAACTAGGGGCGTCGGGGGCGATTCGAATCGGGGCAACCAAAATAGCCGGCGTAATGATGATTTCGGTCGGCAACGAAAAGCTAATTTTTCGACCAGGCGAAAGGACATGGTCGACGAGATCCACGACGGGTGTCAAATCCACTTTGGTCACACTCGCGTCGATGGCACCGGCATGTTCGAAAAGAAAGAACTCGCCTGATCTTCGGAAGATCGCCGTTGTTGGAAGCGTTTGGAAGGTGCCCAAGAAAGTGTCACTATAGGGTGTCGCACGCTCGACGACGGCCACGTCCCCCGCCGCCGCCACAAACGAGGGTACGACGCCTGATCGTACGTTGGCTGATGGATTCGACTGAATCGAATTAGCAAGTTCCTGATTGGCATCGAACAATTGCGACGAGCCGTCGGCGTAGCGAATAAGCGTTTGAAAGCCCGCTTCACCACGTACGCCGAACTGCGTTGAGACACGTTGCAGAACGTTTTGTATGCCCGTGTCGGCAAACGCATCGGCTTCATACAGCACGTCACGGGTAGATTCGTAACCAAGAGGTCCCCTGCCTCCGTCGAATGCACTCGCAATCAAGATCGTTTGTTGGATCACACGACTTGTTGCAAGATCCTGGGATACATGCTCGATTCTCAACTCGGCCCCCGCATTGAGAATAAGCTTTTCGCCCGCGATTAGGACCACGCCGCCAGGGTCGTTTTGTGTGAATTGTTGGGTAACGTCCCCTGCCACAATCAAATCTGTCCCTAAAGCAGTCTCGATCAAAATGTGAATACGATCACCCGTCGCTTCGATTCCTTCAACCGTAAGTTCCTTGCTGTTTTGAACGAACAATCCGTATTCCCGTCCAAACGATTGAATGAAGGATGCTCGCGACCTTAGTTCACCGAGTGTCTCACCACTCCATAATTGGTCGATCGGTGAAACATTGGGCGGGAGGTTTTCGCCGATAGCGTCCAAGTAGCTTTGACCGTTTCGATCTGCGTCGGCATTCAAACCAAATAGTCCACTAGGGTTCAAAGTTCCGTTGGCGAGAACCGTGGCCGTGATTCGGTCGACGGAGATTCGACCAAGATGGGCAAATGTACCTGCCTGAATCGTAAGGTCCTGGGCCGATATCCCCTGCGGTCCATTGGGCACAAAAGCGACGGTGTTGGTTATGCCAAGCGCACTCGAAAGTACGAGACTATTGGACGCGATCGCGGCACGCACAACCATGTCTGCGTCCTCTTGTATGGAAACGTCACCCCCTCGGGCTTCGATAACTCCCAACTCCGTATGCCCCGCTCCACCGACCACAATGTTACCGCTGGTCGCATTGACATTGACGTCGCTGAGTTCCACCGTTCCGTTGCGGCCTAACTCGACCGAGCCCGACGTGGACGTGATTCCCGCAATGCCGAAAACCCGAAGGGTATCATTCGCGTTGTCAGCCAGCAGTATGGATCCTGCCGCGTTGAGGTTCATTGCGGCCGCTTGAACGTTAGCACCTACGATGTCGGTTATCGAACCAGTGCTAGTTGCTGAAAAGAGACCAGGTGTTTGTATCGATGCCAATGTCAAATCGGCATCTTCGAACAGCGTCACACTTGTGCCGCTAGCAGAAGTATCGCCCAAAGTCACATTACCTGGGCTTGCGACGGAGATTTGTCCTGACGTTGCGATGAGAGAAACATCGCCGCTTACATGAAGAATGTCGCTTGCATCGTTAGCCAAGTCGATACTGGCACCTTGAATGACTGCCATTCCTCCAACGTTGATATTGGCACCGCTTTGGTCGGTGATACTTCCGAGTGCAGTCAACTCGAAATCCCCAGAAGATTGAACCTCGACGATAGAAACAGCGTTGTGATCGACAATCGTTATGTCGTTACCAATCGCTCGAATTTTGGTGCTGTCCCAGTTTCCAACCAACCCGAGTTGGACATCACCTTGCGATTCGACGCTCGTTAGGCCGACGACACTCCAGGAAGAGGTGGCTTGGTCACCAAGCAGGATCGAATTCTGGCTTTGAAGAACGGCGTCTCCCGAAATAGTGATGGCTGCATTGGGACCATCTAGGATTGTGCCGCCCGATGAAACCGTCGCGGACAAATTACCTTGAACAAAAATGCTGGCGTCGAAATCGATTGCATTCAGCGCGCTGAGAGATACGTTTCCGCCAGCGTTGAATGGAGCTTGTAAATGGACTTCGCTGAGCCCCTCGGTACGAACCACTTCTCCCGTTCCGAGGGACATTGCAAGTGGGGCTAATGAGAAATCACCGTTCCAAAGCAACTTGCCGATCGAATCGTTGCTAAAAGCATGCACGCTTTGCAAGTCCGCGATCGCCCCCCGGGTCTCTCCAAGATCAAAGGTGAGGTTGTTGTTGTTGTCCACAAAGAAGTCAGTGCCATCAGCCAGCAAATTAGCGTTGGTTTCACCAACGTTCGATATTTGAATTTCGAGCGCGCCGCCGACAAAAAAGGCATCGACCGCAAACACACGCCGCTTTTCTAGCCGACGAAAAGTAGATCGCAAAGCTGGCAAGCGAGCCCGCCTTGCCGAAGCCCTGAGACCCCCGCCTTGCCGGTGACACCAGCCGTGAACCGTTCTGAGCAATGCTAGGAGAGGCTTGAATGGCATTTCGGCTTAAGCGTGGGAAAGGAACACAGGTTTTTTTACGGGAATGAATTTACTAGTCCAGTTAGTCTAATTCGATTGCATCCGACTAGGAATCGGGAGTTCCCAGGGATTCGAGTCGGTTTTGGATTCGGGGCGCGACGAAATCGTTCCGATTAATCCGGAATTGAAGTGCAGAACCAGCAACTTATCGGCTTTGCTAACGATCAGCACGCATTTGGCCGAATAATCGTATATGCGGGTTTTTGCATCGTTGACCTTCAAACAACCGAATCCAATCCGCTACCCACGCTTTTTTGTGAACCGGATGGTATGGGCATGACGCACAATTCTTTTCGATCATTGCTAGCCAAATTTTGCCTGTTTCAGACTGTTCTTTTCGTTGGATCGACTTATTGTCTAGCACAACAAAGTGGCTTGCCTACACCTGTACAACGCAAAGATTCAGGACAACTCCCTAAAGTTCCCACAGTAGAAAGCATGGTTGGTCCGGGTGCCTCCATCGAACGATTCCTTTCCCGGACACCGTCCGAGTCCGCTTTCGAAAAAGCTTCGTTCTTAAACAGCAGCCGCTGTAGGACAAACGACGAGGGGGAATGGTTTACCTCCGTTGCGGGCTGGACCGCACCGGAGTTCTACACGCGTCCACTTTATTTTGAGCAAATCAATTTCGAACGGTACGAGACCTCGGCGCCAGTTTGGACCCGGCCGGCACTCTCGTATGCTCAATTCCTAAGTACCATCCCTGTCCTGCCGTACAAGATGGGTGCCGACAGTCCGACCGATCGAACTTACGCGATCGGACATTATCCCTACGGCCAAGTGGCGCCGCCCACCGCACATTGGGGCAAGCTCTCGAAAAGGGGGATGCTTCTTCAAGGTGCAGCCACCACTGGATTGATATTCTTTATTCCGTAGAGGACGCCGCTCGGGGGGCATCCACATGCTGGTGCACTGGCCGACGCCGCTGGCGTCGGTTCGGATGCTGGCAGCATCCGACACGAACCAGTCAAAAAAAGCTCTAGCTTAGGAATCCGCCGCAACTTCCTGTTCGACTTCGTCGGCGGCTTCCGGTTTGCCTTCAGGACCAGCATAGCCTCCGCATGCGATAATCGCGTCGCGGATGGCATTAGCCACATCCTTGTTTTCCATGAGATAGTTTCGTGCTTTTTCTTTCCCTTGGCCAATGTAAGTGTCACCATACTTAAACCAAGCACCGCTGCGGTTCACGATCTTGTGCGCTGTACCAAGATCGAGCAAGTCCCCTTCGAAACTGATTCCACAGGTATGCATCATGTCGAACTCGGCCACGCGAAATGGAGGTGCAACTTTGTTCTTGACGATCTTGGTTTTGACTCGCTGACCGACAACCATTTCGCCATCCTTGAGTTGTCCAATTCGGCGAACATCAATTCGGCACGACGAATAGAATTTCAATGCGCGACCACCAGGGGTCGTTTCCGGTGAACCGTAGGACATGCCCCCGATCTTTTCACGGATTTGATTGATAAAGATCACGCACGTCTTGCTCTTGGCAATGACTCCAGTGAGTTTACGCATGGACTGGCTCATCAAGCGAGCTTGGAGTCCGATGTGCGAATCACCAATTTCCCCCTCCAGTTCTTGCCTCGGGACCAAAGCCGCCACCGAGTCGATGACGATCACGTCGACGGCGTTGCTTTTGATCAGCATTTCGGTGATTTGCATGGCTTCTTCGCCGCTGCTCGGCTGGCTCACCAACAAGGTGTCCAATTCAACGCCGAGCTTCTTTCCCCAGCTAGGATCGAATGCGTGTTCCGCATCGATAATGGCCGCGATGCCGCCAGCTTTTTGAGCTTGAGCGCAAATATGCAACGCGATGGTCGTCTTGCCGCTGGATTCTGGGCCAAAGATCTCGATGATTCGGCCGCGAGGAACCCCCACCCCGCCCAAAGCCATATCGAGCGAAAGCGAGCCGGTTGGAATGCCTTCTATCTTAAGTTGGGCTTCTCCGCCCAGCGGCATGATAGAGCCTTCGCCGAACTGCTTTTCGATTTGTTGGAGGGTAGTCCTGAGGCTAGGCTCGCGTTTGTAGATGTTTTCAAGACCGGTGATCGGCTCGGCTGGTGGCCCTTTGTCGGATTTCTTCTTGTTTTTGCTGGTAGATGCGGCCATACCTGAAATTCCCTTTTTCTGAGTGAAACCTGATGATGAGAGACGAAGAATTGGTGTGCAATCGCATGCGGACAGGTATCTCTCAATAGTACCGGTCGCCCATCACCTAGAGATCAATCTCGCTGTAACCATGGCATTCCAAATGCCGTTAAGGATGCTAACGCATTCTTACCGAGTTCACAACAAGCCTCCAGGCCCACACCCTAGTTTTCGCCGACCGTTGGACACCTTTGGTCAATCGCCAAGATTTTGGCGGAAATTAGTCGAGCAGGCCACGTTTTCGAAGCGACGACTCGAGTTGAGTCAAGGTGGGGTGTCCCCTACTCCCCAACGCTATGAAGCATTTCCGTCCGCTCGGAGCTTGACGCCGACGGACGCCGTTTTGGCGTACTAAAATGCAGCTCAGACCTTAAAGTACCGCACTCCGCGCGCGGGGCCGGCCCCCGGGGGGGGGGGGGGGGGGGGGGGGGGGGGGGGGGGGGGGGGGGGGGGGGGGGGGGGGGGGGGGGGGGGGGGGGGGGGGGGGGGGGGGGGGGGGGGGGGGGGGGGGGGGGGGGGGGGGGGGGGGGGGGGGGGGGGGG
>JANMHA010000487.1:0-61750 GCA_031374925.1 Pirellula sp.
TGGTGCGATCCCTTGAGCGTTCGAGCGGCGCGAAGACGCTTAAAGCCATCGACGAGTACCGTCTGTCCATCGAGTTGACAGACGACAACCGGTGATAACTGGCCATAGTCTCGAAGCGACTTGAGCATCTGCTGCTCAAGCTTAGGCTGAGCTAAGCGGTAACGCTCCAGTCGCTGGTCGAGTTGACTGATGGCAAGTAGTCGAACGGAGTCGCCGATGACTCGGTTTGAAAACGAATCGTCTTGGTCTGGCAACTGAGATGAATTAGGCATCGTCGATGGCTTCTCGCATTTGGAACCCGTTTATCGATCGCTGAGGAAGCACAACTTCTTCCTCTCACGATCGATCGGCCCAAAAGATAGTGCCCGATCCTGGAAATGACCTAGATGCATCACTCGAAATCGGGCTTAAGAAGCCTTGCTTTGAGGTCCATCACGTGCACTTCCTGCCATCGCTTTTAGTCGTGCAATCCATTTGCGTTCGCGTAGGATCACGCGACGTAAAGCCTTGCGGCATCGGGGACTACAGAATTTTTTGAGAGGCGACTGAGGCGGTGGTGTGAAGCGTCGATAACATCCAGGCCGATGGCAACAAGATTTTTCTTGAGAAGTCTCTTTCGTATAGCCCTCGCACGATGCGTCGGACTGGACGGTCGGAGCCGATTTCTCTTGGTTTTGCCCAGCCTCGCGAGCCTTTCGCTCTTTGAAATTGAGCCGATACCGTCGGGCCTGTTCCTTTCGACGGAGCCTTCCATTGTCCGATCGGCGGTAGAATTGATTGGCAAATCGCGACTGCCATCGCCTGGCAGACTCAAGACACTCCGGGCTACAGTACCGATCGAGGTGATGAGAAGGCCGAAAAGATCGTTCGCACCGCTCTTCCAAACACAAACGCGGCCGAATTCGCCAGGATTGGCCTTGAGAAAGATCGTTTTGGGAAGCAAGCTTGAGTTGGGCCAATGAGAGCTGCGAGCTCTCCTAGGTCAAGTCTCATTGCGGAGCTAGTTACTCTGCAATGAGTTGATTTTGAATACAGCCTCCATCCGGCAGGAAGCAAACCGGAATCCATCATAATCCGACTTTCGAAACCGCAAACCGGTAATCAACCGCCAACCAGCGTTGGACCCAGGGTGCGCCGCCTTCGCGGCGACCCTGGGCTTTGTTGTCAAACCGTTTCACGGTAATAAACATAGGTGCGCCGCCTTCGCGGCCGCTCGGTCGCCCGGCCTTGACTTGCGTTGAGCAAACTCCTCGCCCTCGGTCATCGAAGCCGTTCCATCTTTCAGCACTGGTTGCGAGATCGAGCATCGCGGATGCCTGCCAACGGCACCATAGCTAATTGCCGTCAATCACTTCGAATTGTGGTCAGATCGGTGAAACGAGAATATAGGTTGACTTGGATACGGATTGTCCATCGTGGTGCAGGATTGCTTTCGGGCCACGGAATTGCACGGATGAAACACGGATTTGGATTCTCTAATCCGTGTTGATCGGTGTAAATCCGTGGCCAACAACTGTTGGAGTTCATGCAATGGACTCATTGGTCTGCTATCATCTGTCGACCGGATTCCAATCACATGGGCTTTACCTAGTTTCTGTCGGACACCGTTGCGACCACGCAATTGCTCGCGATCGATGAAATACAAACCCTCGCTCAAGTGTTCCCCAGCGGCCGCCGGGTCAAATCGCAAGGCCTCTTGAATCTGCTTCGATGCGTTAACGACTTTGATCCCAGCAGACGCAGCATATCGAACCCTCACCCCGCCTTCGGCACCCCTCTTCCTTTTCAAAAAATGGAGAGGGGGACACTTCAATCATGGATTGCGTCTCAATCATGTCGCCTCAGTTCTATAGCGGTGCAAGAAGCTAAGCCGAAACATCGAATTGCGAAGGAACCGTCAATCGTCTAAAGGAGCTTGGCTAGGAATCTCCCGGTGTGCGATTGTTTGCATGCGGCCACCTCGGTGGGTGTGCCGGATACGATCAATTCGCCGCCTTTGTGTCCTCCCGCGGGTCCGAGGTCGATGATGTAGTCGGCAGTTTTGATCACATCGAGGTTGTGTTCGATGACTACCACCGAGTGCCCCTTGTCTACCAATTGATTGAGACTATGCAACAAACGATCGATGTCGGCGAAGTGGAGGCCCGTAGTCGGTTCGTCCAAAATATAAAGATTGTGCTTTCCCCGCTTAAGCTTGCCAAGTTCGGCTGCTAATTTAACCCGTTGGGCTTCTCCGCCAGACAATATCGTCGAGGGATGCCCAAGCTTCAGATATCCTAAGCCAAGTTCGTCCAGCACGTTGAGCTTGCGAGCAATCGTGGGTTGATCGTGAAAAAACGCGATGCCGAATTCGATCGACATTTCCAACACATCCGCAATGCTCTTGTCGAAATATTTGACCTCGAGAGTATCTTGGTTGTATCGGGCCCCTTTGCAAGTCGGACACATCACCTCGACATCGGGCATGAAGGACAGTTGCGTTGTGATTGCCCCTTCGCCGGAACACTCTTCGCAGCGCCCACCCTTGACGTTGAAGCTGAATGTGGAAGCAGTGAAGCCCCGCTCTTTGGCCTGCTCCGTTTCGGCAAAGAGGATTCGAATCGCGTCATAGATACCGATGTAGGTGGCTGGGTTCGAACGTGTCGAACGCCCAATCGGTGATTGGTCGATGTCGATGACATCGCTAAGGTGTTCATGCCCTAGCAAGGCATCATGCTCGCCAGCCAGGACGCGGCTATCGTGCAGCAAGGAATAAAGTTGTTTCTGTACGATTTCATGGATCAAAGAACTTTTGCCAGAACCGGAGGCCCCCGTAACGCAAACAAATTTCTCGAGCGGGATCTCGACGTCGATGTTCTTAAGGTTGTTGTGACGTGCCCCTCGGATGCTCAGGAACTTGTCATTTCCTGGTCGGTGCCCAGTTGGGATCGCAATGCTCCGCTTGCCGCTTAGGTAATTGCCGGTCAAGCTGTTTGGGTCTTTCAGGATTTTCTTGAATGACCCTTCGGCAACCACTCTGCCGCCATGAACACCTGGCCCTGGTCCGATCTCGATGATATGGTCCGCTTCACGAATGGTATCAGCATCGTGTTCGACAACGATGACTGTGTTGCCCAAGTCGCGCAGGCGTTTCAAGGTCTCGATCATCTTGACATTGTCTTTGGGATGCAACCCGATGCTCGGCTCGTCTAGCACATATAACATGCCCATCAGGCCCGAACCGATCTGCGAGGAAAGCCGGATGCGTTGTGACTCTCCTCCCGACAGCGTCGCCGATCTTCGATTCAGACTCAGGTAGTCCAAGCCAATGGAAATCAATAGATTCAATCGAGTGGAAACTTCTTTGAGAATGGTATCCGCAACAGCGCGATGTTTGTCGGTCGGCTCGATCGATTGCAAAAACGTGAGCAACTCAACCAAATGCATTTCTCCAGCATCGTAAATGCTCGTGCCGTGGACCGTTACAAGACGTCTGGCTCGCTTGAGTCGGGCTCCACCACATTCGGGGCAATCGTATTCCACCATTACCTTCTTAAGATACTCATCCATGCCTGCATTGGAGGTTCCTTGCTTGCGATACCAGTGATAGTGATGCTCAAGTTGATGAACAACGCCAGCAAACTTGATCTTCTTACCAACATGCTGTTGTCCCTGCTTTGCACCAGGGGGCAATAGCACTTCAAACAGTTCGCCCTTGGTGCCATAGAGCAGGCGGTCAACATGTTCCTTAGCAAGCTGATTGAAGGGGACATCGAGGCTAAAACCGTAGTGGTGCGCCATGCTATACATGGTCCGTCCACCCCAACTTTCCTTGCTATTGCTAAAGGCTGCGGTAACAAAGGCGCCTTCGTTCAAAGTTCGCTTTGGGTCAGGCACCAGCAAGGTAGGATGCACTCGCATAGCGGTACCAATCCCCGCGCAGGTCGGGCAAGCGCCGGAAGGATCGTTGAACGTAAACTGTCCCTGATGCATTTCACCCGCGACCAGATGATGTTGTTTGCAACCAAAGCCCTCGTAAAATGCCTTGTGCTTCGCGACGAGTTTGGCAGGCTTGATGATGTGAAAGGCCAGCAGTCCGTCACCCAATTTGAGTCCATGTTCCAGTGAAGTGAGGACTTGCCGATCGATTCCTGGACCAATCACAACCGAATCGATGATAGCTTCGACGGTGTGGGCTTCGTCTTCATCCAGTTCGATATTTTCTCCGAGATCGCTTAGTTGTCCATCAATCCTTGCTCGACGATAACCGTTGACTCGAATCTGCTCAAAGAGATAAGCGTAGTCTTCGCCAAAGATTTTGTAGACGGGCGTACGGACTTCGACTTCCGTGCCCTGGGGAAGGGACAGGAGGTGTTCGAGCATCTGGTGCGTTGAACGAACCACAATCGCCTCCTCGCACATCGGGCAATGCGGAGTACCCATCGTGGCATAGAGCATGCGAAGATAGTCCGAGATATCCGTCATAGTCCCGACCGTAGATCGCGGATTAGAACCGACAGTCTTTTGATCGATGGAGACTACAGGCGATAATCCATTCACGAAATCAACGTCAGGCTTTTTTAATTGTCCGATAAACCGCTTGGCAAAAGTGGACATCGACGCCAGCAACCGCCGCTGGCCTTCGGCATAAATGGTATCAAATGCGAGTGAAGATTTGCCTGAGCCGCTGACTCCAGTTACCACAATGAGTTTGTCTCGCGGAATTTCTAGGCTGATGTTCCGAAGATTATTTTCACGGGCACCTTGCACCTCGATGGTTGTGCGCATCAATGATCCCTATCCATACAATAGGCTGGTTCCTCAACTTGCTCCAGGCTGCGTTTGGTGAGCTTGAACGGTGCAGAGAGCTTTTGAAGTAGACCCTTTTGTTCGAGCCATTCGCACGCCGATTCCAAGTGCCAAGGATACACTTCCGAGAAGGCAAAGTGATCGCTGATCTCGGACAGAGGGACCAATCGATTGACTTTTCTCAGGTAACTCAGGAGCGGTTTGAGATGCGATTCGAAGTTCTCGTCGACGTAGGCTTCGATGCGATCCAATGCATCCGCGAGGACCCGCGGGCTCTTTCGATCCGATAAAACATCCAAATAAATGATTTGAAAGAGTTTTGGATTAGCTTCGATGGCTCGATAGATTACTTCCTGTTCGCAGATTTGCCCAATGCGAATAATCTCGGTGTAGGCAACGCTGTGAGCCGCAGAAAGTACTTCTTGACAGGCAAGCTCAGTATCTTTTTTTATTTCAAGGCGCTTACGAGCGTTGCGATAAGCATGGATTGTCCATGTTGAGAAAGCAAGCAGTTCTCGCTCCTGATCTTTGGTCGCAACGGAATTGGCTTGTTCGAACCAGTTTTCGATCGAGGTGTCCTTGCAATAAACCAATTTTCGTTCGGCAAAGAAATTGCATGAAAAAGCTGTGCGCGATGATCCTTCTACCATCTGCTTAAATCGGGTTCGAGGGATGACTTCCGCGTGGATGTTGATGTTTTCCTCAACCAAGATCCGATAAATGCGTTCTTCGCTGCCGTCGCTACGAAGTCGCCGAGTTACACCATCGGCTTCGATAATCCAAAGTCCAATCGACTCCCGACGCCAGATGGTCGATATCGACAAACTACCGACCAACACGATTGCCAAAACATAGCGATCTTCGTCGACCCTTTCGATCAATTGATCCAAGGCATTCTGAAATCGCGCAAGTTTGTCCGAATCTGTTTCTTGATCCATTGGAGAAATTGACTGTAGATGGTGGAAATGAGGCCCAGCCTGTCGAAAGCTGCAATCGGCCGTTTTGACCAGGCCATTATTGTTTTCGTCTGGAAAGACTACAATAATAGCGGAATAATCAAACCACGCATGTTCAAGTGAAAACAACCGTCGAATGAACCCTATCAATCTTGCGTTACGCCGGCCAAGAAGCGTTCTTGTAGGTTTAATTGCGTTGGTCATTGTCGGTTTTGGAGTCATCCGCCCAAAGTCCGTCGATGATTGGTTGAAGGGGAAGGGGATCGAGCTTCCGATTAAACGGATGGCGATCGATATCTTTCCTTCGCTCAATCTTCCTGTAATCTACGTTTGTCAGCCTTACGGAGGAATGGATCCAGCCCAGATGGAAGGGCTACTTACCAATTACTACGAATATCACTTTCTCTACATCAACGGTATTCATCACGTAGAAAGCCGTAACGTCCAGGGGACAGCCCTGATGAAGCTGATCTTTCACCCTGGGACGAATATGGCGCAGGCGATGGCGGAGACCATCAACTACGTCAACCGCTCTCGGGCCATGATGCCACCTGGTACGGTTCCACCGTTTGTCATGCGATTCGACACGGGGAGCGTCCCTGTTGGCTATCTCGTTTTGTCCAGCGGTACAAAAACCATCGCCGAAATCCAGGACCAAGCGCTCTTTAAAGTTCGTCCGATGTTTTCGTCCCTTCCTGGCGTGTCGGCGCCGCCGCCTTTTGGAGGATCGGCGCGGAGTATTGTTATCCGCGCCAACCCCGATCGACTCAGAGCGTTCGGCCTGTCGCCTGACGATGTGATCGGAGCATTGACCAAAGGGAATACGATCAGTCCATCCGGCAACGTTCGGCTGGGGGACAGTTACCCCTCTGTGCCAACCAATGCCATGGTTCGCGACATTCGTGACCTCGGACAAATCCCGCTGACCACTGGTGCTCAGACTGTTTACTTACGCGACATCGGGAACATTGAAGACGCAAGCGATACAACCACCGGCTATGCACTCGTAAACGGACGACGTGCGGTCTACATTTTGGCGACCAAGCGGGCGGATGCTTCGACCATGAACGTCATCGATGAGATCAAGTCGGCGCTTCCCAAGATGCAAAAGGAATTACCTAGCGACATTAAGGTCTCTTTCGAATTCGACCAGTCTCCGTACGTCACACGTGCCATTACCAGTTTGGCCACGGAAGGCTTTCTCGGTGCCTTGCTGACCGGGCTCATGGTTCTACTGTTTCTGAGAGACTGGCGAAGCGCCCTCGTGGTCGTGCTGAACATACCGCTAGCCATCTTGTTCTCCATCGTTGGGCTATGGCTTACCGGCCAGACCATCAACTTGATGACTCTCGGCGGGCTTGCGTTGGCCGTTGGAATCCTCGTGGATGAAGCGACCGTGGAGATCGAGAATATTCATACGCAAATAAGAAAATCGCCGTCGATCGCCATCGCCGTGTGGAATGGAAATCACCAGACCGCCATTCCGCGGCTTCTTGCCATGCTTTGTATCTTGGCAGTCTTTGTGCCAACCTTCTTTATGCAGGGAGCTCCACGAGAACTCTTTTATCCACTCTCGCTAGCGGTCGGCTTTGCGATGGTTGGGTCCTATCTGCTATCTAGTACGCTCGTCCCCATCCTTTGCATCTGGCTTTTGAAAAATCACGGTGCCAAGGTTGAACAGCCATATCGCGATTCGTTCTTGGTAGCAGGCTTTCGAAGTTGGACCAAAGGGATGATTTCAGCCCGTTGGATTGTCGTACCAGTCTATTTGGGTGTCTGCGGAATGGCCATGTGGTCGACTGTCTCTCGAATCGGCGTCGATATCTTTCCCAAGATCGATGCAGGTGAGTTCCGATTGCGATTGCGAGCCAAGGACGGTACGCATATCGACGTGACAGAGCAGATTGCACTGCGTGTCTTGGATTCGATCAAAGAGGATGTAGGGCCTGACAGTATTGCGCTAACCTTGGGGTATGTTGGCACGGTGCCAGCTTCGTTTCCGATCAATTCTGTCTATCAATTCATGCGAGGTCCTGAAGAAGCAGTTCTCCGAGTTGCACTCAAACCTCATACGGGTATCAATACCGAGCAATTGCAAGCCAAGTTGCGGAATAAATTCAACAATCAATTTCCAGATGTTCGATTTTCATTTGAACCTGCCGATATTCTGAGCGAAGTCATGAGCTTTGGCTCGTCGACTCCTATTGAGATTGCGGTGCGGGGTGGTTCCCTGGCTGAGAATCGCGATTTTGCGACAAAAGCACAAGCCTCTTTGTTAACACATCCCAGGTTGCGTGATGTTCAGATTGTGCAGGCGCTCGACTATCCAACGGTCGATGTCAAGATTGATCGCGAGAAGTCGGGGCTTGCCGGGGCAACGATGGATCAAGTCAGCCGATCGGTGTTGGCGGCAACTTCCTCAAGTCGTTTTGTGGTTCCCAACTATTGGCCCGATCCCAAGACCGGCATCGGTTATCAGGTCCAAGTCGAAATTCCGCAGCCTGCGATGAAGTCGCTGAACGATTTGGGAACCGTACCGGTGCTTCATCGCCAAGAGGGGCCTGTGCTCTTGCGGGACGTGGCCCAATTGACTCAGTCGACCATGCCGGGGGAGTTCGACCGCTACAACATGAAGCGTGAACTTTCGCTCACCGCCAACGTCATTGGTCCCGATCTCGGAGCTGTCGCAAGAGAGATCGGAATTCTGCTGGACAAGGTCAAGAAAGAGGATGACCTCAGCAAGGATGTTTTGGAAAAGCAAGGTTCGAAACCAGGGCGTGTTACGTTTGAGTTGCGAGGGCAAATCCCACCCTTGTATCAAATGCTCAGCGGTCTGGGGGTCGGTTTGATCTTGGCCGTATTAGCCATTTTTTTGATGCTTGCAGCGAATTTCCAGTCGTTCCGACTATCGCTCGTCGCGGTATCGACCGCGCCGGCCGTCGTGGCGGGAGCAGGGATCATGCTGTGGTTAACGCACTGCTCGCTCAACATAGAGTCCTTTATTGGGATTATTATGGGGCTGGGGGTCGCCATGGCCAATGCGATTCTAGTGATCACGTTCGCAGAACATAGGAGACGCGGCGGCGAGAACGCATTCGAAGCAGCACAGCATGCCGCCGCCGATCGTTTGCGTCCTGTTTTAATGACGAGTTGCGCCATGCTCGCAGGTATGCTCCCTTTGGCCATAGGGATGGGGGAGTCTGGACAGCAAACGGCACCGCTGGGCCGGGCCGTCATCGGAAGTTTGCTCGCGGCTACCGCATCGACCTTGCTGGTGCTTCCTGCCATCTTTGCTTGGATTCAAGCAGGACGGGGCATCGCCTCTGGATCTTTGCATCCTTTCGAAACGGACAACTCCAATGTCACACACACGTAGGTCCGCACGTAGGTCCGCATCTCCGAGGCGGACATCGCGCAGCCTGAAATCGCGCAGCCTGAAATCTCTCAGCCTGAAATCTCCCAGCCTGAAATCTCTCAGCCGGACATCGCAGCGTCTCGAAGAGTTACGCTGCAACGCGGTAAGTTCCTAGGCGCAGGTCACCTAAATAGAAACACACAACTAAATGAGCCATAATAGAACAAGCCCATGCTGCCCAATGGCAATAATCGCCGTCAGTCTGACGATCGTTGGCTGCCAACCAGGAAACGATCCGCAAGCAGGAAAAGTTGCGTCAGACGCCGCATCCACTGCCGCGGATCTTCCAAAGGTGGCAACCGCTAAACCAATCCGTCAGGCCCTGCTACAGAAAACAGAACAACCCGGTCGCATCGAGGCGTTTTCGACGACACGTATTCATGCCAAGGTATCGGGGTTCATCGAACAACAAATGGTTGATATCGGTGATCGAGTGGTGGGGCCAAAAAAAGATTCACACGGAAAGGTGACCGAATTTGGCCAAGTTTTGGCGGTGTTGGTCGCTCCCGAATTGAACGACGAACTAAAGCAAAAAGAGGCGATGATCGCGCAAGCGACTGCGGATATCGAACAAGCTCGGTCTGCGGTCCAAGTTGCCGAATCCGTAGCCAACTCGGCGGAGGCAAATGTCGAGGAAGTTCAGGCTGGCCAACAGAAAACCGAGTCCGAGTACCAGCGTTGGAAATCAGAATCCATGCGCATCGACTCCCTGGCCCAATCAAAAACGGTCACGCAAAAATTGGCTGAGGAAACTCGTCAGCAATTGTTGAGCGCCGATGCTTCGAGAGCAGAGTCGGTGGCTAAGATTCGTTCGGCGAAAGCCAAGCAGAACGAAGCCATCGTTGGGATAGCAAAAGCCAAAGCGGATCTCAGTTCGGTCGAAGCCAAACTGCGAATTGCACAAGCAGAACATCAACGCGTCCAGTCCATGTGTGAGTATTTGCAAATCCGTGCTCCGTACGATGGGGTTATTACCGAACGCAATTTTGATTTAGGCGCGCTTATTCAGGCATCGAAATCGAGCGACGACAAACCTATTTTCACGATCGTTCAAACAGAGAAGATACGAGTCTTTCTGGATGTCCCCGAGACGGATGCGGCGTTGGTGGAAACCGGGCGCAAAGCCATTGTGAAAATACCTTCCTTGGCTGGTCGAGTCTTTGAGGGGACGGTGGCTCGTACAGGTTGGGCCCTACAAGCGGGTTCTAGAACACTGCGAAGTGAAATCGATGTTCCCAATGAACAGGGGACTTTGCGTCCAGGCATGTACTCCAATGTTGAATTGACTGTGGCGGAGAAGTCAGACGTTTTGACGTTGCCAAAGGCAGCCGTGTTGGTGGCAGACGGGCAGTCTTTTTGCAACTCCGTTTCAACGGATGGCAGTGTTGTTCGCAAGCCGATCAAGACTGGCATTCGTTCCACGACGGATGTTGAGATCGCGAGCGGTTTGGATGGTTCCGAAGACGTGATCATCTCCAATGCCGGCGCGTTCAAAGAGGGACAAAAGGTGTTGAAGGCGAGCAAATAGAGTAGCTCGGCACTCCTAGGCTGTGAGTTTATTATTGTCGCCTTTCGCTCCGCGAAAGTTCGCCGCGTTAACACACTTTTGCGGAGCAAAAGGCGACAAACTTTTGCACCTTGCGAATAAACTCACAGTCTATCCGTGCCGAGAAAAACGGCACAGAGTGCCGTTCCGGAGTGCACAGAGTGCCGTTCTACACTTTGGCCACCCCCACACCTCAGCGGAATAGGAAGCTTTGAGGGCTATAGCGGTTAAGCCGAAAAGGTTTCGCCGCTAGGTGCGAATAGCGCGATTAAGCCGGTTCCAACTCCTAAGGCTATCCGATGTATTAGGCGAGCGGCAGATTGCAATATCCCAACCCGAAGCGTAAGCGAGGGACTATTTCGCAGGTCCCTCACTTACGTATCGGGTTAAGATTGGTAGTTTTCACATCGCCGCTCGCCTTAGGGGGAACTCGCATGTATTTCGACAATACCGGCAATGGAAAACAACAATACGAAATGCTAGCATTCCAAATCGTCATGATTTGCGATGACCGATTTCGCGAAAGTGAAAGCGCTTCTCGATGAAGCGTCGGAGGCCATGGATGGTAAGGCGACAAAAACTAAAACTGGCTGTAGAAGTCCTCTGCGGATCCGCATGTTTGATGGGCTGCCAATCGACGAACCCAAGTAGAATCGTGGATCATCGTAACGGCGGTAATTTCGATCCAGTTGCTGCAATTGCATCGAACGAGATTAGACCATTATCCGATGTTGTGCTCGCATCGGCGACCATCGAAGCTGCATCCAGTGTTCAAATTGTGGAGGACAGGCTTAGCAATGATACTCAAAGCATCGACCTCACCACGGCGCTCATGTTGACCACGGGCAGGAACCCGCAAATCGCTTTTGCGCGAGCCCGAATCGAGGAATCGCTTGCTCAAATAGACCGGGCTAACTCGCTCAAGCTTCCCTCGATTCGCGCGGGAGTGAACTACAATAAACACGAAGGCAGAATTCAGGACGTGGCTGGGAACGTCATCGAAACGAGCCGAGGTTCGTACTATTCTGGCCTTGGTGCGAACGCCGTAGGAGCGGGCTCACCAGCCGTCCCTGGCCTCGTCTCCCAATTCCATTTTGCAGATGCAATCTTCCAGCCACGCATTGCGCAACGAACGGCGTGTGCTCGACAAGCCGGTGCCCAAGCCACGACCAACGATCTGCTCTTGGCAACAGCCATCGCGTATACAGAGTTGCTTCGATCCGAGCAGGATCTCGCGATCGCGCAGGAAATTGTCAAGCGTGCCGAAAAACTCTCGGCAACAACTGAAAAGTTTGCAAAAGCGGGGCAAGGACTGGAATCAGATCACGACCGAGCCCGTACCGAAGTTTCTCTTCGTAAAAGTGAACTCATTCGAACTGAGGAGTTAGCCGCAGTCGCATCATCGCGATTGGCGGAACTCATCCGCTGGGATGGAGGTCAAAAACTGGTTCCATCCGAAACTCAACTTACGCCGATTCAACTCCAAGACAGGGATCAATCACCTAGGGAGCTCGTATCACTGGCACTTACTAAACGGCCCGAACTGGCAGAATCAAGGCATTTAGTCGGAGAGGCCGTTGAGCGATTGAACCGCGAACGCAACGCTCCGCTTATACCAAGCGTCTTGCTAGCAGCAAGCTATGGCGGGCTTGGCGGTGGATTGGGAGGCAGTTTGTCAAACTATGGTGATCGTCTCGATGCAGACGCTGTGGCCTATTGGGAAGTGAGGCAACTGGGTGTAGGGGAAAATGCGATCCGACGAGAGGCCAAATCTAGGATAACACAGGCTCGAATGCGAGAAATGTCGCAAATGGATCGCGTTGCTCGCGAAGTGACCGAGTCGCATGCTCAAGTTGCATCGCGAGCTCGGCAGATCCAGATCATCGAAGAGGCGATTGCAACAGCCGAAGAGTCCTTCAATAAGAATTGGGATCGAATCCAAAATGGGCAAGGGCTTCCCATCGAAGTGCTTCAATCCTTGCAAGCCTTGGCAACAGCTCAAAAAGAATATGTCAGAGTGGTCGCCGACTACAACGTGGCGCAATTTACGCTACAAAGGGCACTCGGCTGGCCAATCAACGGAATGGAAGATCAGGATTTCATCGAGTAGCCGGCTTTGGAGTGCTGGGATTCATCCCAGCTTTAAGATCACGCTGCGTCGCAAACCAAGTTGATGCATGAGAATTCAGGAATGCAATGAACTCTCAAGTTATGCTCCGTTGAATCCAAAGTTGCCAAAAAAAGAAGGTTTCGGGGACCAAGTTCCCAGATTGGACATCGGAAACCAGGGCGTGAGGGTCCCACGAAACCTTGGACGCCGAATCTGGAAGTGCACTAACAGAATTCGCGTCACACAACTAAAGACGTATTTGGTAGGTAAAAAGTCTCGCAATCGAGGTATTTTCTTGAATTCGTCCTTTTTTTTTCTTGCGGCAACCATTGCATGAATATTGTCCATTAAAGTTGCTTCGAACCGGAAGGCCCTTCAATCATTTGGGCTTATTTTGCATGCTAAATTTACTCTTAGGCGAGCGGCAGATTGCAGTATCCCAACCCGACGCGTAAGCGAGGGATAATTTCGCAGGTCCCTCACTTGCGTATCGGGTTATGATTGGTAGTTTTCACATCGCCGCCCCCTTATTACTCCATGGCCGCATCTAATCCGCCACCCTCCTGCCAAGCCTTGATTCGCGATGTAATTGCCATTTGGCGCGCGGGGGTCGAGGCTGTGAGAGCGGATCGTGTTGTCGAACAGCAAACGCATTGGGATGGACGTTGGTTGACAATTGCCGACCGCGTTCTCGATCTAAGAAACACCGACCATCTCATCGTTGTCGGAGCTGGCAAAGCCACAGCCGGAATGCTGAGCGGTCTGTTCGCCGCATTGCTGAAATCGCAAAAAAAACTTCCCGAAATCACAGGGTGGATCAATGTTCCCCAAGGGTCCCAACTGCCTCTTGGTCCGCTTCGCGATTCGGTGACCATTTGCCAAGCTCGCCCTCAAGGTTGCAACGAGCCTACCGAGAAAGCCGTCGATGGAACGCGACAGATCCTCAACTTCGTCCAACGCGCCGGCAGCAACGACTGCGTAATCTCTCTAATCAGTGGCGGAGGATCGGCATTGTTGTGTTCGCCGATCGATGGCGTGACGCTTGAGGACAAGATTAGCGTTACCCGGGCTTTATCGTCGGCAGGAGCCAATATCGAAGAGTTGAACTCTGTGCGCCGGTGCCTGAGCAATGTTAAAGGTGGAGGAATGGCCCGAGCCTGCAACGCACGCAAGTTGATCACTTGCATCATATCGGATGTGCTCGGTGACCCTTTGGATGTGATTGCATCCGGGCCAACGATTCTAAAGCCTGCGACAGATCCATCCCGAGCGATCGAGGTGATGAATCAACTATTGCCGAATCAATTTCAGTCGATTCGCAATCTGCTAAATCAACAGTTTCTCATGCATTCAGTGGCAGATTCTCAAGTTAGGCGACCACCGACTGAACTTGTACCGATCGTATTGGCAAACAATGCAACTGCGGTAGATGCGGCTGGCCAGAAAGCGATCGAACTTGGATATCGTTATTGGATGAAATCGGAACGTCATAGCGAAGGGGATGTCATCCAACTCGGTCAACGATTTGCCAAGCAGATGATTTCAACCTTGGAACAGGCTCATGTCGACTGCATCATCTCGGGTGGTGAACCCACCGTAGTATTGCCGCCCCCGTCCATTCGCGGCGAAGGCGGGCGAAACCAACAGTTGGCGTTGGCATTCCTTGATTGGTTTGATAAAAACGGAGGTTGGCCAACCAAGTCGGAGTTGGCTTTTGTTTCTGGCGGGACCGATGGAGAGGATGGACCGACTGATGCAGCCGGCGCTTACGTCGATAGACGTGTGTTTGAGCAAATGCAGTTGCAACAACTCGATCCCGAAGACTATTTGAAACGGTGCGATGCTTATCGTTTTTTTCATCTGACTGATGGATTAATGAAAACTGGCCCAACCGGGACAAACGTCTGCGATCTACGAATCGGACTCATTCGAAAGCAGTGAGTGTCGCCTTTCGCTGCGAGGAAGTGCGTACCGTCGAAGCACTTTTGCGGATAGCCTGTGAATTTATTCGCAAGGTGCAGAACTTTGTCGCCTTTTGCTCCGCAAAAGAGTGTTAAAGAGGCGCACTTTCGCGGAGCGAAAGGCGACAATAATAAATTCACAGCCTAGGAGCGAAAGGCGACAATTGCGTGTGGCACGCCCAAAGCGAAGCGTGGGCGTGGGAACTGTGGCAAATGCCTCTGGCGACTCACCACGCCCTTCGTAAACGCCAAGGAAATCGTTCCTCCGCCTGAAGTAAAGATTGCTTTGTATTCGATTCGACTCGCCTTCGATTTCCGATAGAATAGCGGCTATATTTAGGTACAACTTACTCCTCACCAATTCATGACAGCCACTTCGTTTGTGTTAACTCCTCTGTTTCGTACTGACCAGCGATTGCTTGAAAATCAAAACAGCGCCTTGAAACTTGAATTCGAAGCCCCTTGCCCAAAGGTAGACCATGCTTTGCGCTTGTTCTAATTCACTTTCCAAGGCACTTTCGGCGTTGGGGGCTGTTGGTTTGAATGCAAACCTCTCTGGTAGTTTAGCGGCTGGTTTGAATGCCAATGCCGGTCTAGTTGCAGCCGCGAATGCCACTGCTGTAGCCAACGCATCGTTGACAGCAAATGCCGCCCTGGCCGGAAACCTGTCTGCCGCAGCCAGCGCAAGCGCCAACCTCAAAGCAATGGCCAGCGTAAGTGCCTTGGCAACCTTCTGTCTCAATGTGAAGGGGGGGTTTGGAATTGACATGGGTGGAACCGCTGCACCAGCGGAACTTTCCGATCTAATGAATTCGCTAGTCAACAACGCTTGGAACAAGGCTCTTTCCAAGTTTCCTTTGGATGCGACTCCGAAATTAAAAGGCTTAGCAGACCTTGCTTCAGCCATGGATGGTGCCGCCAAGCTTGGCATCAATCTACTAGGCCCAAATGCTGAAGCAAAACTAAATGCTGCAGCATCAGCGGCGGCCAAGGCTAAAGCGGCTGCTGATGCAAAGGCAAGTGCTTCGCTAGGACTATCTGCATCCGCTGTTGCGAATTTGTCTGCAACGTTAAGTGCGGCGGCTTCTGCCAACGCCACTCTCAAAGCCGCGTTCAATGCAAGTCTTGGATTTGGTATTGGTGCAGGTGGGCTGGGAGAATCGCTTAAAACGGTCAATGCCAACATGGCGTCGTTGCCGAACTTCGGTGCAGCATTTATGCAGGAACAAGTTCAGAAATTACTCAATCTGCTGGATGCATTGGGAGCCATAAAGCGTGGATTTGACGTTGATCTGACAGTGCCAGGTGCAGGCAAGAAGCTCGATCAAGCGATCTCTGAAATCCGAGAAAAGACTGAGGAAAGAATATATGAAAAGTCGCTCAGTGAATCTCAAAGCAAGTCCGAGTCGAGGGATTTCAACCAATCGCAAACTGAGAATCAAAATCTTTCCGAAGCGATCGATTTCGCGCATTCTGAAGAATTCAACAAGATCTACGGTAAAGGTGTTCCAGGGGTACCCAAGTTAGCAAATCTATTGGCGATGTTAGCCAATCGGTTGTTGACTGAAACGGGGATTTCGATGGTAGAAAGATCTCCGTGCGGAATGGCATGTATGTTCATTCCATTTTTGCCGCCAATGTGCTTATGCCCAAAGGTCAAATTGGAATTGCCCAAGCTGCCCTCGTTGTCATTTAAGACGGGTCTATCGGGCGGTTTGACCCCACCCAAGCTCAGCGCTAGCTCCGCTCTAACGGCATCAACTTCAGCGAAAGCTTCTGCCAATGCAGTGGCTACGACAGCGGCGTCGGCTGGAGCGCAAGGTTCGGCTGGTGCGCAGGGTTCGGCTGGTGCGCAGGTCGCGAAAGCCGCTGGTCAAGTTTCTTCGAGTACGAATGCCAAGTCAAATGAGGAGGCCGGCCGGAAGGGAAGTTCCGATGGTGCTGCGTCTTCAAACTCTTCATCGACATAAGGAAGTAGGAACCTACAGTGTTGTGTATTTGTGCATTGAAAGTCGCTGAATTCAATCAGCGCGTAGCGGCTCTCAACCAAAACTTGAAAGTTGGCTTGCCTAAAGTACCTGCCATTCAGGCTACGTTACCTCCATTGTTGCCTGCGATTAATGCGAATCTGGCGGCCAAGGCGGACGCAGCGGTGGCGGCCAAGGCAGCGTTCGCTGCTGCATTAAAGGCTGAGTTGGCTGCAAAGGCTTCGGCCGCAGCCGCAGCTGATGCAACCGTTCAAGCGGCGCTCGGGTTGGCTGCTGTCGCGAATATGAAAGCTTCGGTTCAAGCTTCACTTGGTATCAATTTGGCTTCCCCATCGGCTCCCTGTATGATTAACGGGTTAGCTAGGTCATTGCAGTTGAATGGTTTGCTTGACGCGCTCGCCAAGATGCCATTGGCCGCGTTGGCAAGCCTAATGCCAATGAAGGAACTGGCTGGAGTTTTGGGTGATTTGAAGACCCTGATGGCAGCAGCGAAGCTGGATGCGGGAGGGCCTATGGCATTGTCTGGCGTACTAAGTGCTGCGGCGACAGCAAAAGCCGCAGCGCAAGCGGCAGCGAACGTGGCGGCGGGCATGCAAGTAAGCGTTGCGGCGCAGGTTGCGGCTGCTGTTGCTATGTCAGCGGCGGTTCATGCGTCCGTCCAAGCTGGTTTCGCTGCCAACTTGAACACATCGCTTGGTGTATCTGCTGCAGCTGCCGGCCTTGGGCAAATGGGCTCCAATATGTCTTCAATGCCAACGCTCGAGGATTTGATGAAGTTGTTAGCGTTAGGTCCCGCACTCAAATTGCTGTCAGCACTTGAAACAATTCAGAAAGGCATAGGGCCAAATCTGATGTTCCCAGGGGCAGCGAATTCCTTGGGGGGAGCACTCGAAGCCTTATCTGCAGGCGGTCTTGGTTCGGTTGTAGGTAGCTTAAGCGGCGCGATGAGTGGGTCGGCAGGAGGCAGCTTGAGCGCCGCCGCTTCAGCTGCAATTTCGGCTGCGGCCAACGCTGCTGTCAGCGGATCGGCGTCAGCCAATGCTGCAGCCTCAGCCCGCGCCTCCGCGGGTGCAACTTTGACAGCAGCTGCGAACGCATCGATGACACTGAATGCAGCCGCTTCGCTAGCCGCTCAAGCGCCACCGATGTCCGGTAGTGCAGAGATCATGATGATGTTGGCCATGCTCATGAAAATGTTGAAGAGTTTAGGCCTGGATCTAATGGCTTTTTCGCCATGCAATTCAAAGTAGAATATATTTAAGCAAATCGTTCGTTTGTCCAACAACCGTTTTCCATTTTCGTTGAATTTGCGAGTAAAACTCATGGCACAGCTTGTATGTATGGGGGCAATGATGCAGTGTAGCTTTGGCACAGGGCCGTCAACACTGATAGTGCTTTCACCCAAGGTACTCAGCGAAGGGCCTCCAAGTGCAAACATCATGGACAAGGCTCCGTTTGCAAACATTCCCCCATTCATCATGTGCACATCTCTTGCGAACCCAGCCGTTGCGGCAGCAACGGCGGCAGCATTAGGCGTCTTGACGCCCATGCCATGCACTCCGGTGTTGCCAGGTCCGTGGGCACCAGGATCACCGAATGTTCTCTTACGAGGAATGCCTGCGCTGAACAACACGAGTAAGTTGAATTGCGCTTTTGGCGGCGTTATCAGTATCGTCGTTCCGCAGACGACCAAAGAAATGGTTTCCTAATGCGACATGTTTGTTGTCAACGAGGTGAGACAAAAGTCGGTAGCTTTGCATGAGGCAAGGATTCCGGTACAGAGTTGACCTCGACACGTATGGGTTGTCCTCCTTGCAACTGCCAAGCTCCTTCGTGTACGGCGACTCGCGATTGAATGGTAACTCGCGACCTCGCGGCTGCTAGAAACACTTCGGCATTCAACGGTTCGAATTCAAAAGTGTGAACGGCCATGTTATTGGCAGGCTCGAAATGACGCGTAACCCTTGACGGGACTATCGCGTCATCGGTCTCCAACCCCACTCGAATCGATCCGACTCCCTTGGATCGATCGCTGTGCGTTTCGGTTATTTGTACGTCTACGCCGCCGGAACTTGCCCGGTTCGCAATAATATTGATCGAGAGTTTGATCCCTTCAACGCCATTTACCGCGATCCCTTCGGAATAACGTTGCAAGTTTTGTTTCACTTGCTCGATTGGAATCGATTGCAAATTCGGCGTTGGTTCGTATTTGGCCCACACGTGAACGTCGGCTGCGGTTGCAGAAGCAGGCCAATTGGAAGCGTTCCAGCTTACCAACGGGACAGGCGACTTCGGTTCATAATTTACGTCGTAGAAGTAGTACTTCTGGCGCAGCGATTCTGTGTTGGACACCACAGGCGTTACTTCAATCCAAAGCTGACTTGGTCGTGGAGTAAAATGGCTGTCGGGGTCTTGGATGGAAATCGGAAAATTGACTCCGCTAATACGCTGTGAAGGACGGTGAACCCGCACAATCATGCGACCATTCTCCCCTGACCGCACAAGCGTTGCAGCGCGAGGCGATGATCGATCATAGGGCTTGCTGACAATATCCTGTCCGTCTTCGGTCATATACAGCTCAAGAGATTCGCCACCCTGGAATTGAACCGTCTTCGAAATAGACTGGAAGGAAACAACATAGGACTCATTGGAGACCTGCTTTAGCTCTATTGGAGTGTTCAGTTTGGCTTCACCCACCGAAATCGGGCCCTTGCTGCTTGGTTTCGAATCGACTTTGGAAATACCAAAAGTTCCCAACGAAAGTTGCTCCGATAGGGCACGCAATAGATCGCCCCCGTTTTCAATGTCGTAGTACTTGCCGTTGGTGCGCTCTGCCAGCTCAAGAAGGTTTTTTCGAGCCTTGGCGTTTTCTGCATCCGAGACACCTACCCCTAAAATAAACAAGGGGACTCTGTTGCTATTCCAAGCTCGGAAAACACCATCAATGGATGTGACGGAGGCTGGTTCTCCTCCTGGACGCCCTGAGGCGTTGAATTGAAAATTATCGCCATCGGTAATGACTACGATACTCTTGGCAGTCGAACTGTCATCGGCGTCGAAGTCTCGAAAGGACTCGATAATGGACAGATAAAGTGGCGACTGCCCCCAAGGGACAATCTTTGAGAGCTTGCTTGCCAGCCCGCCCACCATGTCCGTTGTGAAACGTCCAAGCGGAAGAATCGCTTCCACATCGCGACTAGGAACCAGATCATTTGGAATCGATTCAGGATAATTGGGTTGAACAAGGACCTGCGTTTTCCCACTTGAAACGCCCGTCTTCGCATCGGCAGGTCGTGACCATCCCAGACGATGGCCAAACAAACGTACGCCAACTCTTGCATCCGGTCTGGAAGCGATCTGAGTTATCATCCGCAAAACACTCTCCTTTGCGAACTCAAGCCTCGATTGAGACCTCATTGCAATTGCTTCTATTGGGATTTCCTCGCCCATACTCCACGAACAGTCTAGGACGAAAACGATGGATGCCTGACGTTTGGTATCACCAAAGAGAACCAGCTCAGCCCAATCTAGATGGTTCGGCTTGAAATCAACTACGATCCCTTGCCCTACAGACATCGGTGCGCGAAACTCATGACCGCGATAGACCAATACCGATTCGTGAGAAAGCGTCGAATCCAGCGGTTTGGATGTAATTTTGTAAGCCGTTTGCTCGCCGTTAACGGGCATGGCGACTCCCACTCGTCTCTCTTTCACTATGCCATTCGAATTCCGAACCAAGAGTGATCCGAGTCCTTCCGGTATTGGCAATTTCCACTTTTTACCGGCCGCTGTTGTCGCAACCGCAGGCATTACGCTAACCTCATATCGCATTCGGTCTGTGTCGCCGGGTGCCCCTAGTTTGACTGAGGTTCGGATACCATTGCGTGCAATAGGACCGAGGGTCTGGACTTTTTCGCGCGTTGCTCGAGCTGATTCAATCATGCTGCCCGTTGTCCCCTGTATCGGAGTCGCGTAGTCCAGGACTTGTTGCACAGATCGTTCGAAATACGATTCGGCACTCATCCCTGCGATTGAATCGTTGTTTGCATCGGCGTAAAAATCGTCAGATATGCGGTTCGCGTACCAATGCAAGAGGTCCTTGAAGGCAAGCCTACGAAACGTCAATGCATTGTTCGATTCGAATTGGATTGGGCAAAGGGGAGCAATCGCCCGTTCGAACTGCTCTGCAAAAGCGTACTTAAACCATGCATTGGATTCCGACTCCAACGTCTGCTTAACGCCCGCGCTTTGGCTCCAATCCTCAACGCGGCTCGCGTTAAAAAGTTGCATGGATTGATAACATCTTCGCAATCGCGAGTTTCCTAGATCAATTCCACTGAGCTCCCGTTCCTTGTCATTCGCCTTGGGATCAACCAAGGTCGCCATAGACTCAAGCGATAAGCCGTCGTTTAGAAGAAGAATCGCTCCGAGAGGGTGAGCTCCCCAGTTGCGCATTCGATCTGCATAACGAGTTTTTTTCGTGCTAGAATTGCTGTCTGAAGTACTTTCCGAGGCGGAATTGATTTGGCGATTTACGAATCGGTTTCGAATCGCGGAACCGGAAGATTCAGCTGCGGACGTTTGCGTGGCTGTATCGGCTGCTGACTCACGAAGCTTCTGCAGAAGAAGTTTTCTGAGTGCTGCCCGATCGTTGGCAGCAAGGAAAGGCAGAGCCAATAGGGCATCAATCTCGCGTACGATATTTGCTGGTTCCGCAGACCTGCGGTTCGCACGTTCTACATGATCCCGAACAAGTCCCTTTAAGGAGCTGAAATCGCGGATCACTAAATTGACTACTTCGTCAAGTTGTTCTCGTTTTCCATCTCCTAACTCGGATACACTAGTGAGTATCTCGCTCAGCTCATGCAGGCCGCTGATCAACCGTTTCAATTCTTGGAACGCCAACTCTTCTCGATAGAACGAGGACGTAGCATCCTGACTGTTGTTTAGAAATTGGAATGCATTCTGAGAAGGATCTTTCTCAGAGTCCGACTTATTCCATGGCGGGAGGTTGTCGAATATCGTTTCCGGGGAACAAATCCAGGTTGCCAGATACGCAATCTCCGCTAACCCCTGGTCCCTCAATCGCAGTGCGGACTCAATACGCGAAGAGGCGCTATCACTGCTTCCATCGATCTGAGACAGGGCCAGTCGGAACCCGCTCCAAGACGTTTCCGATGCCTCGATGAGCAACGAGTCCACAGGACCAAGAATGAGCTGGTCCTCCGCCTTTCGGCGTTCTTTGTCCGCGGCCAAGAGGGCTGGGCGTCGCCAACGATGACCACGAATATCACCTTGGACAGCAAGGCGTTCACAACGATCACGAAGCTCAATCAGATCCTGAATCGTACTTTGTTCCGGCCAACTTGATAAGCAATCGTATTTCTTTGCGATTCCAAGAAAATTCAATTCGTTCAGTTGCGAAACCTCTGGAGCAAAACCGAGCGAAGCAATTATGGTGGAAACCGTCAGCTCCTTGGCGATCGCTGAATGAACGATTTGGGCACGAAGAGCGCTAGCCGATTTAGATGGGATCTCACCCAAGTACTCCTGCAGTGCTAATGACGGCAAATGAGAGGGTAACTCAACGGTCTCTGTGCGCTCTTGAAGCATATTCGCTTTGGCGATTTCGTTGTCCGAATTGATGCTTGCTTTTGCTCGTTCCAGCGTCTCTTTCATCCGTTTACTGAGCGATGGAAAGACTTGCTTGGAGGACAATTCTGCATAACCAGATCCTGAATTGGAGAGCTGCTCCAGCCAAAGGATCTTTTGTTCTAGGTCCGCCCAGCTTTTTGGATCATATCGATAAACGGCCATCCCTCTCAGCTCGTCCATGGATCTCCAAAGCTCCTCAATCTCAACGGAGGAAGGGGTCGAAACAGCAAGATCTGCGTGCTGAGCCGAAGCGGTTTGGCGTGCTAATTCGCCACTTTTTAGAGCCCAAGTTACTCGGAAATCTTTAAAACTTTTTGGAGTGATGCTAGGCGTTTGCGACGTACCTCGATGCGACCGCGCCCATCCATCTACGGTGAGTGCCAAGTAGTCCGAAAGCTCACGCATACTGACCTCGCCGTCGCCATTTCCTACACCGGAACGCGCGGGCGTGGATGGACGGTCGGCTGCACCGGAGAGACCGAGCCGGAGTTCACGGCCGAAAATGGAGCTGTGAAGCTCCGCACCAGACCATGAACGCTGATCGGACGAGCAAGAAGAAAGTACCAAAATCGATTCGGGGCAGGACTTGGCCGCCCAATCTTCCAGGCGATCCACAAACGTATTGTTCAGTTGAGCGACATTCCAATTGACTTGTTGATGAACGCAGTCGAATATCGCTAGCACCTTAACCCCCGATGGCGTGTTGGCCACAATCGTGGATGCGATCTCATCAATTCTTAACCATTGAGTTGTAGCGACGCAGCTTGCAACGGGCGGAATCAGACACGCTTCTCCTTCTTCGTTCACCGCTCCATGCATATTGAAGTAGAGAACAATGGCGCCCGCTCGTTTTGCAAGTGCTGCCGTTTCGCGAAGTTGAGTGCGAAGGTCCTCGATGCAAGTTGACTTTGTTTGCCAGGCCTTACTGGAGTCCTTCCAATGAATCGCCTTTCCATGCAAGGAAGCTAATCCCTCCACATCCTCCTTGACCCAACTGTTTGGTGCCATAGGCCAGACGTAGTTGGTTGTGCCGATGGTAATGACGGGCGTTTTTATGGGTGAGTGGAGCAACAAGAATACAAATGCTGAAAGCATCGCGAGAGAAAGCAGTACGAAAAAAACCAGTGTTCGTTGCAAACTGCGGAGCGGAGCATCCACATGACCAGCCGCGCTAGCGCTTTCCATCTGCCAGCGGTGGCGAACAGGCTCTATAACCCGTTCGGTTTGGCCTTTCCAACTCCGTTGGTTCTCCCCCTCTTTGCGCATCTTAATTTCGCTGCCATTCTGCCGAAGCCGGAATTACGTTTTGTAATGGGATTTGGTCCTTATTTGACCGAATTGGCGAGTCAAAAACAGTCCAAATCTGGCTTTGCGAACGCAGCTGGCCAATCAATCGATATTCGGCGGCACTTTTTCTATCCATTATTATCTCACTGCGAATCCGATCGACCACGGAAGTAATTGGCTGATACCCCTCTCCCTGCCGTTCCAGTAATCGCACGAGATGCATTCCTTCGCTCGATTCAAAGGTGTTTGATATTTGCCCCGGCTGGAGTTGCTTCAGCGCCGATCGTTCGCTTTCTGAGTTGATGCTTGCAAGCTCCGTCCACCCGTTGGTTTGGGTTGCGACTTTATCCCGAGAAAACTCGGCAGGCGGCTCTACGTTAATTCCCAGGGAACGATTGCGTAGATAAGTTGCAATCGCAAAGGCGACTTCATGAGTGGAACACACCTCGTTCTTGACGGTAAGGCGTTCCCAACGCACTTTTTGGGGAACGCGAAATTTTTCTTTGTTGATCTCATAGTATGCCAACAATTCTTGCGAAGATATTTGCGTATCCATCTGGAGTCGGCGTTCAAACCAGGATTGAATCTCTTGTGGGCTCTGTGTCGTCGGAGCAATTCCGGTAGTTGTCAAGCGAACCCCATTCTTGGACTTCTGGCTGATCAACTTCCAATCAATCAGTCGTGTAACTTCTAATGCAAGTTGTTTGCGGCGAGTCGTTGGATCGTTCGGATTTAGTCCTCCAGTATTTCGTAGCCGAGCCTCGACCAGCGGCAATACTTGGCTTTCGAAGATAGGCTCGCCATTGACCTTAGCTAACATCATATCGCCTGATTGTGACGGTATCTCTTCGTCAAAGCTAACCAATTGAATACCATCAAACAGTGTGGACGACGCGTTCGAATTCAAGGATGCCATTTCGGGGCCAGGTGCTGGCGGGCCTTCGCGCGGTACTTCATCTTCCTTAACGGGTTTCGTGTTGCAACATGCCAACGCATTTCTAGCAAGACGCCGAATTCTCTCGGAGGGTTCCTTTTCGCATGTGGTGAGTTCTTGCAATCGTTTGCGGACTTTTGTACTGCAACAAGACGGCGAACTGCAAAACTTACATCCGCACTCGGGTTTGCATTGTAGCGCTTTGACCGCTTCAAAGCGAACCTCTTCTGTGCAGTCGCTCAACCCCTCGAGCAACGCATCCTCCACTTTCGGATAGCAGCCACCGCAGCCTAGGGTCGCGAGGTAACGTATTGCCATAATTTTTTGTGGAGCAGCATCCTCTTCTTGTTTGATTTCCGCGGCGGCTTGAACGGCTGGCGGGGCACCTTCCTCAAGATTGGCAGGGTCCGTAATCGGCAGCACTGGTGGTTGCGGTTGCAAACCAGGAAATCGCCCCGTCAAATCAAGTGCGCCCATCAAACGACTCCCTAGCCGTTGAAGGATGCCGCCAGTTCCTTTGGCGAGATTAGGAAGCCCCAAAAATTCAGGCAAGCTACATTGGCTGGCAGACTGAGCCGGAGCGATTGCAACAATCGTTGTGTTGTTTCCAACGGCTGCGCTCGTTGGAGGCATCGGCTTGGGCGATTTCGGCGCCGAAGCGCAACCCACGAAGGTGCCAACAATCGATGCCAGTCCCAAACTTAGAATCCAGCATTGCTTTTTCATGTCTATTGAACAGCCGTGCACTATCGATACTCAATTCAACGTTTGCAGGGATCCCGTCTCAACAGGCAATTCGGTTTTTTCATCAAAGTCCTGCCAACTGTATCGACCCGAATTATTAGACGACTTGAGTGTAGATGTCGGTCACTATCAATTGTGCGACGCAATTATCCAAGAAGCGACATTCTACCACGAGGGGACGCTAGCATTTCGACTGCATCAGATCCCGCCAACGGGATCGACTGCGGCAGATCCCGCCAACGAGATCTTCCGGTTTGTTTTGCAGGGGTTTTTAACTAAAGTTAACGGGCAGTTACGTAGGACGCCAAAACAAGGTTGAGAGGAGGCAAGCTCCCGCTCAACCTCAGCGAAATGTTCTCCCGCTCAACCTCAGCGAATTGATCTACCGCTCAACCTCAGCGAAATGTTCTCCTGGCGCAATAGCATGCAATCATTTGGCTTGTAGTCGAAGTCGAATCGGTGGGGCGGGAGAAACGCCGACTTCGATATTCTGCTCCGCTTTGCGAGGTCGATTTTTCATGACTCCAATGGCTACAACTTTATACTTACCAGCCTGAACACCGAGGAATCGAAACGCCCCTCGTTCGTCCGTGTTTGTCCTTTGCACAACAACTCCTTTTTCGTCTTCTAGTGTTACCTTCGCTTCAGGCAATGGGTTGTCGGAATACAAAACCGTACCCGTCAGTTCTTGAGTCAAGCTTTTGAGTTTTTCCTGCCAGTCTTGTTCCGATAGAATTGAAAGTACCGTTTTCGAATCAACGCTTTTGTTACCGACGCGGTCCGTCGTCCGAACAAACAGTGTCGCTCTTCCGGGTTTCAAATCCGCCGTTGGCAGTGAAAGGGTCCACGCCCCATCGGATTGCCGGGCGCAGGATTTCGGAGCCTCTGCAGAGTCCGTAAACTTGCCGACCCCGTTGGTGTCGATTACTAGTTCGACACTCGCAATACCACTCAGTTTTGCGTCATCCACACCAACGCGAACCATCAAATCGATTCCCTGTGGAAACGTGGTTCCAGGCGTAACTTCTATGCCGGTGATCGTTGGGGGATCCGAATCAGCGACTATCTCGATGGGCTTGCTCCAAACCATTTCACCACCAGCGAACAGCCTTGCCAACAGATTGACTCTTTGATTCTTGAGTGATGGTGGCGGCAGATCGAATGCGATATCGCCGACATTTGCAGTCATCGACATGCGTCCATTCAAGATCGAATTTACCACCACATCCACTTGTCGATCCGCTGCAAACCTGAAGGTCGTTTCGTCTGCAAACTCACGATCTCGATCCAGATCCCAACCTACTTCGACGTAATCGCGTTTGGTTTCAAAGGCACCTGGAATCGCATCGATTTTCAGGCGAACCCGCTGGCTTTGGTCGTTTGGTCCGATATTCAGCCCATCCGTTGGTTCAATAAACTCAATCTTTTGGAAGTCAGACACAACCGAAATGTCGGGATTTGTTCGCCAACATGGGACCTTGATAACGAACGCACGAGGGAAGCCGTCCACATCGATTTCGAACGTCACTTCACGGGCGCCGACGGTTGGAACCTGGCAGTAGAGTACTGCCACCTCACCCGCCAGGACGGTTCCTTCGAGTTTCATTTCCGTTCCGCGAGGGAGCGGTTCCAATATGCGTCCAACGACATCGATACCTTGGACGGGTACTGTATCCGGTTGCCGGGCTTTGAGCCGAATCTCCGCCCGTTCGGAGACGGCGTCAAAACGGATCGTTGGCTCGATGTAGCTGCGAGGATGGCGTACACGTGTCTCGACGCGACGCCAATATTTTTGGTTTGTCATTTTGTCTGTAAGGACGAGAACGAGTCCCTGGTCCGTTGGAATGGGGACCGCGGGAGTCTCTTTGGCAGGTACTACAGGGGTCTCGTCTACTCGATCCAGTGGTTGAAGCGGAAGCCAAATGGCATCGGACTTACTGTCTAACGCAACTTCCGGAATCGTGGCTATCAGCTTGGTTTGGCCAAGAAGGTCTGCAATCTCTTGCGAGGCGGAGGGGGTAAGAAATCCCTCTGGGAGAGTCACATCTCGACGGGACATCAAAGCGACCATGTCCACCCCAAGAACACGAGGTTTGCCGCTGTCATTTCGCAAACCAATGCGATATTCCGTTAACCGATTTGGCCACAAATACAGAGCTATGCCTTCATGGGTGGGGGCCCAACTATTTGCTATCCCATCGACTTGCAATCGGAGCTTTTCAGCTTCCGGTAATTGAATCATCACTTCATGTCGAACGTATTCATTGTCGCCAACCAGTTTCCAAACTAGCTTGGACTGTGAAGGACCAATTCCGACTCGCCGAATTTTGAATGGTATCGTAACAACTTGGCCCGCCGCGAGTCCCATTGTTGGTGCGACCATACTAGTCTCAGGGCTGATCGGATAAGTCAACTCGGCCGTCAGGGTATTCACACGCTTGCGGGCCTCTTCCACAATTTTGCGATCATCTAGCGACTCTGATCCCGCCGCGATTGCCTGCATGAGTTGCTGTTCCGCTTGGCGTCGGGAATTATCCACCTTGTGTGGGAGCATTGAAACTTGATTGAGCAGAACGCCGGATGGACCTTGCAATTCCAGAATACTTGGGTCGTAATCCACCAGAACCCATGCATTGTTGATCGGCTTGCCAACATTCTGCAAAAAGACTTCGCCGGACGATTGCGGCTCAGCCATCAATGAAATGGACGAGGTGCCTCGTATTTTAAGACGAGATGGTTGTCGTGTCACGTTTTGTTGCGTACCCGCCAAAGCGCTGGCACAAAAAGCCAACCTTTCGATCGCATTGTTTAAGAATGGAACTTCCTCTGGCAAAGCGTCCTGAAAACACTTCTGTGTAACGATTAGTTTTTGCTGAAGACATTGCAAAAATTCTTGCTGCCAAAGTTTGCTTTCTAAAGGTTTGCCATCGAACAAGTGCGAGTCTAAAGGGGGTAGCAAGCGGAGCGATTGGTCGGCCATGCGGAGCGCCTCCAATGGAAGCTTCAAGTCCTTATCTGTGGTCCAAGTCCCCAGTTTATCGAACGCGTTAGAAATCTGATCGGCTAGCTTGCCATAGAAACTGTCGATTGCTCCCGCTATCTGGAATGTCTCAATTGAGGACGTATCCAAATTCATCCCAGCAATTCGCGCCGCCATCAACTCGAATCGGAGTTGCGTCTCGATATTCTTATTCAAAATACGGCTGGGCGATAGGTTGGGTAGCTTTGAATCCTGATCGATCTCCGAGTCCACTGGTGTTGTGGAGTAGAGCGGCAGTACAAGTAATCGGTTGCGAAGTTGACCTCGGATCAATGGGGTCGCCAACAAGGAATCGGTTATCCAGTTGGACGTGATCGACGGCTTCGAGTTTTCGGCAATCAATCCATTGGACTCTTCGATCCAATAGTTCTGCATGCGTTGAAGAGACGCTTTCAAACTCGCGTGGGTTCGAACTACGTCACCCAGTTCACATCGTTCGCGGTTCCGCAATAGCTCGCAGAGTTTAGCTAGGCTATTTAGAGCCTTTTCAAGATCCTCGTCCAAATGGGAAATGCCAAGTTGTGTCGCTGCTATTTTTCGCCATCGAAGAATGGATGGCAACTCAGCCAGCGTTTGATTACGCAATTGCATGGCGTCTCGTAGTTGATTGCGTTTGACAGAAGACTCGGTTAAAGCCTGTTCGGCTTTACCAAGCGTTAGAAGACATCGATCTACCCAATCGGTCCCTATCTGGTCGAGAGCAAGTCGGGTCCCCTCGAGCAAGAACAGTTGTGCGTAAGTTAATTTTTGCTGAACAAAAACATTCGAATTCAGCGGGTCGTACGAGAGTTGCTCATATTGGCGCCAAAGTCCGATCACTCGTCGCGTGATTCTCCAGGGTGTAGATGGTTTGGACACCAATTGCTGGGGCCAAAAAAACTCCAAATACTGAACGGAAAAATCTCTCGGCAATTGGGCATACCACTTATCGAATAATTCAGAAGTATCATTGCTGATCGCAGTATCGAGTTGTTGTATCTGAACCGAAAGCGCGTTAGGTAACGGAGGTCCACCAAACTCAGCGAAACTCTCCATCAAACCGATGCTGGGAAACGTAGCTTTGGGGAGTCCGAGATCGGGCATTTGTCCGGAGACTCGTTTGGCCAACTTTCCGACTTGAGATCGACCTGTCATTGCCAATTCATAGGCACCAACAATTTCAGAGGTAATCTCTAATCGAAGGATCTTGGTATCCATGGCAGAGTCGGTCCGAAGGCGTTCCTCGATTCCATGCAAATGAGAGGTGAATTCATTCCAAGCATGGGGCGCCAAATCCATGGGACGCATTGTTCCAACTTGCGGAAGCTCCAGATACTCGCAATACAGCCAGGCGAGTTGTAACAGTTGCAGATGAGATTGCTTGGGATCTGCCAATCGAGACATGTCCGGCATGGGTTTTCTCAGACGCTCCATAGGTTCCAATGCAGCCTGCTGTTCCTTTCTTGCTGTTCCTGCATCCTCGATAGTCGCATTGCCTCCAACGATGGTTTCAGTAGCCGCTGTCTCACTCTTTGGCGTGCTGTATGTCGATTCTGCAGATTCGTCGTCGATGATGCCAACTGTTTTCTTAATTCGATTTCCTATCGAATAGGGAAGAAACTTGATATTGTCGGCGAGTTCATCTAATGTCCGTTCTCGAACACTGTTGGCGCTTTTGGCCAAATACTCAGTAAGCCAGCTCTTCTCAGCTTGGACTTTTTCAGCATCCTGATCCGTAGTTTGTTCGGTTGCGTCGTCCTTGCTTGCATCGCTTCCCCATAGGTTTGGAACAAAAGACGCCCAGGAAAATGGAGCACGTCGATTTGGCGTGCTAGCGATCGATTTCGAGTTCAATGGCGTATTGGAATTGGCTCCCGTCGAAAACAAAATCGGGGTCTGCTGTGTGTTTCCGCCAGACTCTCGTTGTACTTGCGACTGTGTAAAGCCTACGACGTAGCGTGTAAATTCATCCAAATCAATTGCCGTATCGTTATTGAGATCTGCCGCACCTTGCAGACCTTTAGTCACCGCGTAGGAGAAAACGCTAGAGCGAAGTTCCATGGAAGCGTAGGATCCCTCTTGAGGTGAATTGGATACCAACATCCAGAGGTTAGGGGTTTTTCTTGACTTCAATAAATCGCGGAGCCTATAGAGGAAATCATCCCGAATGGAATCCCCGAAGCACTGAGAATCCGATGGTCCGAGTTCCAAACAAACGACGGTCGTTCCTACTGCCATTCGATCCAGCAGATTCAACAGTTCCTCAATAGAAATGGAACCGTTCTCCGGTTTTTCTCTAACGAAATTGGAGCATTTCAGAAACGGTCGGTCCCCTTCTAGCATTGGGTGAGCACTGATTTGTATCAACGCGACGTCCGATTTTTGCGAAGCGGAATTGACGATTCGTTCTAGATACTTTCTGGCTTCCTCCGGTGTGTTCATAAAAGAGAACTCGTTGGTGGCATCCTCCTTTCGGAAGCTGCCATCGATAGATAGAAAGCGAACAGCATCCTCTTGAAAATACGGAATCGGCTTGATATCCATGGCATCGTAAGATCCAGCCGTGAGAAAGTACAATCGCAGAGTTGGGTGAAAAAGTGGGGCGAAAAGAAGGTAGCAAAAGGCGGAAACAAAGAGAGCCAACAACGCAGTGGTCAGCAACCGCTTCACGTTGCGTTGTCGATTTGCGAGTTGTTCCGCATTGGCAGAATCTGGGCGCCAGGATTCTCGAAGGGCAGCAGGCTTATATGCTTGTTTTGGCATACCGGAAAGGCGTCTAAGGTTGAGGATGATTGGTGGACTATTTACGCAATCGATGGATAAACCCCAGGAGTCGGTCCGTCGATCCCGAGGGGTTGCCTAGACTATTTGCGATCTCAAGTGCAATACAAATGCATCTTGCGGTTAATCGATCATCGGGCGGAATCTCGGGCACGTCGCTTGGTCCAAGGCTTCCACCACTCCAGCCTGCCGACGCAGCCAAGACTCCACCCACCCCACCATGCTTGGCGGCCTCCGCGATTTGTTTTGCGTCTTCTCGATTGGCATCATTGGGTTCGCGTCCCCATCGCATCGCGGCTCGGTAAGCCGCTAGCTGTAGCGGGTCATTCTCGCTTTCCATCATCTCTTCGACACAAGCACAAGCCCACTGGACAGCTTGTGGCTTTGACATCGTATGGGCATACCATCGGAGTGCGTCCTGTAGCTTGGAGCTCTGTTCCAGAACAATGCCAAACCGTTTTGGCTCGGTCGAAGTCTTTGCAAGTTCGATTGATTCCTTGGAGAGGCCGATATAATCTGCGATCTCCAGCACTTCGTTTTGATTCGGCACAATAGTTGAAACGGGATTCGAATCAGCAGGTCCAACCGCCAATCTTGTTGCACCCTCGATCTCAACCTGGAACAATGTCCTTCCCGCTTCGATCACATCTCCATGCTGGATCTCCCCTTTGTTGGTTGGGGCACCGTTGATTTTGGTTTCACGGTCTGAAGCCAAAGCCTGAACCATTGCTGTATTGTTGTCGCAATGAACCGCAAAGTGTATGTCGGCTAAATCAACGTCTTCGGGTAATGCGAAATCCGCCCAGTCCGTTCGTCCGACACGAGCTATCTGCCCACCGCGCAGAACAATACGTCTACCTGCAGCTGGCCCTGATTTAGCGATGATCGCAATTCGCATGTGTTAACTTCCTTGAATATTGCGTTTTGGAAAGGATTAGTTTAGCTTGATTATCCCACCTTCCAACTTGACCATGGCTGAGCCGATGATATCGGTCGTGGTCGCCTTCACTTCAGCTTTCATTTGCGCTTCAACCGTGATCTGCGAGGACTTAAGAACAATACTGCTTGGCGTGATTTCGATACTGCTACCGCCAACGGTGAAGACTATTTTTTTAGCTGCAGTTATCTCGCATTGTCCTGCCGGAATGTCGATCTTTTGATTTCCTACCGAAATGGTTAGAGTATCCGACCCTTTTTTGATATCGGTTTTGCGACTACCGGTTTGAATCGTTTCCGTTTGATCCTTCCAGACTTCCAGGGTTTGGGAACCGTCGCTTTCGCTAGTGCCAACTTTCAAGGTCTGATTTCCGAAAACCTCAATCGTTTGGTCACCTTTGTCCTTCTTCTCAAAACCAACTTTCAACGTATCGTTGTTCTCGACGATGCGATCGAAGTTTTTTTCCGCGTGAAAGTAAATGGATTCTTCCCCTTTCTTGTCTTCGAAACGAAGTTCGTTGAATGTGTTTTGATCACCCTCAGGTGAGCTCCTAGATTTGATTCCGCTTTGAGTCGCTGAGCCTGGAAGCTCGTAGGGAACGGTCTGTTCTGTGTTGTACACCCGCCCGGTAACCAACGGGCGATTTGGATCCCCTTCCAGAAATTCAACGATGACTTCTTGTCCGATGCGTGGAATGTGCATAGCTCCCCAGCCCTTGCCTGACCAGGTCTGCGAGACACGGATCCAGCAGGAGCTGCTTTCATCATTCTTGCCTTCACGATCCCATGGAAACTGGACTTTGATGCGTCCTAAGGAATCGGTCCAAATCTCTTCGCCTTTCTTGCCAACGACGATTGCTGTTTGAGGGCCAGCTATGACTGGAGTGGGCGTTTCGCGAGGCAGACGGAATGTTTTTTCCTTCGCAATCGCTATGAATTGCAGTTCCGAACGATTTTCAGATTGCGATGTAAATCGTTCGATCTCCCCTGAAGTAACTTCGATTGTAGATGAAATCACCGAATACGCCGCGTTCTCGGATTCTCTCGGATGTTCCTTGAGAGTGAATTGGGCGCCGGTGTACAACCGGTGGCTTCGCGCTTGCCCCTCAACATGCGAGAACTTTGCGTCAAACTCTTCCTTTCGGATCTTGAGATACCGATCTCCATCGGTCGTTTCGGAATAGGATCCTGGATACTCATACTGCTCCACTGCGTCGTTCGGGTGGTTCCGTTTCGAATTCAAGCGGACCTCGAGATTCGCACTAGGTTTGTTGTAGTCAAAGTCCCTCAGAACAAGCTTTCCGGGCTGGACCGCGACGTGGTGCTGCCACTTAGTAACCTGCTCTTCGCCTGCCGACAGATCGGGCGGGCGGAACAAAAGCATTCCGTCACCATCGATGTTTTTGTGCGAAGTTGGTGAGTCGGCCAAGACTAGGGTGTGTTTGGTTTTTTCATGCTCGAAGTAGTAATAGATGCCCTCCTGTTCCAGCAACCGACTAACAAAATCGAAGTCCGATTCTCGATACTGAACACAGTAGTTTTGCTTTTCGTAGGTTGCATTGAGCTTCAACTGGTAGTCAGAAAAACCGTTCTTGTCCTTGAATACCTTTTCAATAATTTGTGGAATGGTCAGCTCTTGGAAGATCCTCGAATCTAGGGAGTGGGACATCAGCCAAATCCAAGGTCGTAACTCTAGCTCGTAGAGTTGTAGGCCGCCTGACGCACCGACATTGAGGAATGTACTAATGATTCCATGAAAGAATCGGCTCTTGCCTTTCTTCGATTTCACCTCAACCGACATCGGCTTGCCGATCATTTCGTAGGGTGATAAATCGTTTTTGGAACTCAGGAACTCGACCGTGAACGTAAACGGACGCCCGAGCCTATCCTCGCCTTTTAACCGACGAAAAATAGCTTCAGGTCCCAGTGGTCCGTGCAGCTCGTGAATACTTTCGCCAGCCATTCAATCCTCGTATTAAAGTACCTTGTCGTGTGACACACCCAAATTGGACGGAACAGAGTCCCTAATCGCTACGGCTTTTTGAACCTTTTGGCGATTGCGAAAACTTTCCCGCCTTTTGTGACATCTTTTCGAAGTCGTTCTTTTTGTTCTTGAGCATCTGCATCTTACTTCTGACGCGTGTTCTTTTTAGGGATAGGTCCGCGTGCAACTTTCTTAAGAACGCGAGGCCTGGTACGTTTTTCAACTCAAAAAGGATGTTCTCGAGAAATTCAAACATGGTTTTCGACTTGGCTTAATCAAGCTTGAAAAGAAGGTGGTTAATCGGTTCTAATCTATATGCATAGCAATGAGCCATTACGATACCAAAAAAGGAAATGGAAGCCCTGTTTGTTGAATCGGCATGCTCGTCTGTTTTGCTTCCTGGCATTCGAAAAGGTACGGTTAGACTATACTTCCCACGCATGAGCCCAAAAAGAACCGAGCCATTTTACGAATTATATCGCAATTTGCCTGGCGCTGACCAATCTCTGGCCTTGTTGTTTCAAAAACTTGACCAATCCCCAGAGAATCCAAGGCTCCTTTTTGAACTTGGAGAGGCGGCGCACCAGGCAGGCGTTTTGCAATTGTCCGTGGAGTGTTATTCCAAGGTAACGGTACTGGTGCCCCACGTTGAGGCAGGCTTTTTCAACCTTGGGAACGCCTTCTTTGACCTAAGGCAATTTAACGACGCAAGGCAGGCGTATGAGCGCGCGTTCAAATTGAATCCAGACTGCGGCACCCTCAACAACTTGGGTAATTCCTTTGCCGCAATGGAAGATTGGGAAAAGGCGATCCAGACATTTGACCGAGCCTTGAGTCTTGCGGATTGCTCTCCGATGCAAAAACGCACTGCGTTAAGTAACAGAGGTAAGGTTTTAGTCGCTGTCGAGGACTGGGATGGCGCTATCGAAAACTACCGACAAGCGATTCAGTGGTTTCCAGATGACATTGAATTTCTAGCCTTAAAAGCAAAATGCCACGGTCGAAAATTCGAGTTCGGAAAAGGGGTCGAGTGTCTGGTAGAAGCGCTCGTCGCTTCGCCAAACAACCCTGAACTTCTTTGCCAGATCGCAGATCTCAACTTTGGTAGAGGTCGGACTTTGGAATCGCTTTTATGCATGAATAATGCCTTTACCATTCTCCCACCTCCTGCCGCTCTGCGCAGTCGACGGCTTCAAATGTTGACCTATTGCGTTCCTGCTACCCCTGACCGAATTTTGAGCGAAGCAACAGGTTGGGCTAACTCACAAATTCATGATGACTGGTTTTTCACGGCAGAGCCAACGATTTCGGCCTCCGAAAGGAACATCGGTCCACCATCGGACCAAGCTCTGCGAGTGGGAATCCTGTGTAGTGCATTGCCCAGTCGGGGGCTTAGTGATTGGCTTCCCGCTTGTTTGTCGCAATGCGCCCCAGCAAGGCTACAGTGGTTTATCTATTGCGATCAATCGGTACCCATCGAAACCAAAAATGCACTCGTTCGAGCCGGATGTCGATTGGAAGAAACGTCATCACTTTCGGACAAGGCCCTAGCCTCTCAGATAAAGGCACACCAACTCGCCGTTCTCATCGATATGATCGGGCACGGCCATTCTTCTCGATTGCAAGTAGCCGCAAGAAAGCCAGCCCAGGTCCAAGTCACCTGGTGTGCATTCCCAATGACTTCTGGTTTAACACAGATGGATTTCATTTGGTCCGACCCAGTATCGATTCCTGAGGAATCCGAAAAGTTCTTTTCCGAGAAAGTGATTCGATTTTCTGTATCCTCTTTCTGTTTCCAGCCTAGCTGTTCGATAGACTTGAGAATTGAAATCAACGCGTCAGACTCGCGCTTTTGTTGTGGCTTTCTTGGCGAACCGGAGCAGATCTCGGAACCCTTTGTCCAAACGCTACGATTGCTCTTTAAGAGTATTCCAGGTTTGGAACTCGTGTTCACCGGTCAAGCATATCGAGACCCGGCGTTTCAATCCGAGATCCGTGAAAGGATTGAGGAGCAACCCATGGCCATCAGCCGAATTCGATTCGAGTGTTTTGAATCGGCCGAGCTGGAGTTGAATTCCTATCAACAATTCGATGTGACTCTAGACCCGTTTCTCGTGAGTTCTCCCCAACGGTCTTTCGAATCGCTTTGGATGGGTGTTCCTGTTGTGACTCTTTTAGACGAGCGTCTTTCGGGTCGTGGCACGGCGAGCATCCTGGATTCGCTCAATCGGAAAGCCTGGATTGCAAACAACCAAAACGACTACGTCCATGCAGTCAAACAACTCGCTGAATGTCGCTCTGAACGGCGATCGCAACGCGCGGAGCTTCGTTCTGAATTGCTCACTTCTCCTATGTGCAATATCGCTTTGATCGCCAAGAACATTCAACGGGCAATCGACGAGACCATTCGTCAAACCAATTTCGCTACGAAAACACGATAAGATGAATACGCCGAATCTACACGCTCAACTTTCCGTCATTAGCATTCAGAAACTGAAAGCATACTTGTCAAAAGAAGGTTGGAAAGAGAATGTTGCGGATGGACGCTTGAGCTTCGAACGAGAAATTGAATTGGGCGAAACGCAAACTATCTTTGTGCCCGCCGATCGAACACACCCCAGGTTCAGGAGTCTACTACAGAACCTCATGTTTTCGCTCGCCGTCATCGAGAAGCGGGAGCCCGCCGAAATTGCCCAAGATATTGCCAATTGCCAAGTTCCCATTGCAACAAAGCCAGCCGACTTAGGCACGCAAATGTACGAGATAGCCTCGATCATTCGAGGACTGGCTCAAGAGTGCGTTGAATCGGAACAAGCGAGAGGGAAGATACTCGAACTCGCGAGATTCTTGCTGGCATCCAGATCGTTGACGATTGGAATGACGCCCAAAATCGCAGCCCAACTCTGGGAAATTGCTCGTTCCGACAAGTCCTACTTGCCCGCTACAACGGTAGAATGGCTTGAAGCGAATGCTCGGGAAATCTTTTCAATTTAGGGTGACAGAATTTCTGCTGGCATATTCGATTCTACGACTCGTGCCCATTCGTTGAGTATAATTTACCGCACCTCCTGCCTCCTGCAGTTTGGATTTACTGCCGAACGCTCCGTTGATTCCATTGTTCATCGTTCGTAATTAGGATTCACCAAATTGGTCCAGTACTGCCGCCAACTCACAACTTCGGCTTCTTTCGCTCGATTCATTATTTTTCTGATCGTCCTATCGGGCCTGTTAGCGGGTGCCGAAACATACCCCACTTTCAGTGACGGAACATTTTGGGGCGACTTGCTTCAACTTGGACAAAACTTGATTCTGTTCGTGTTTTTCGTCGAGATCGTATTAAAAGTAATCGCGTGCGGTAATAAGCCTTGGTCCTTTTTTCTTGAGCCCTGGAACGTTTTTGATTGCGTGATTTTGTCTGTTTGCCTGTTGCCGCTCAATATGCATTCGGCGTCGGTCGTGCGAATGGCACGCATCCTTCGCGCGCTTCGGATGATTACAGTACTTCCTCGACTCCGGCTTTTGGTGAGCGCACTACTCAAGTCGATACCTTCACTAGGATACATTGGCGTCCTTTTGGGGCTGCACTTTTACATCTACTCGGTCGTCGGGACGGTGACGTTTGGCGAGAACGACCCCATTCGCTTTGGCAGCCTACACGCGACGGCGTCGACGTTGTTTCAAGTCCTGACCCTTGAGGGATGGAACGATGTTCGCGACACACAAGTCCTCGGGTCCGACGTTGCATACGATGACGCTTGGAAAGTGCTAGCTGGAGAGCAACGTGTTTCGCATGCACGCCCGCTTATTTCCACAGTTTATTTTATCACGTTCATTCTCCTAGGAACAATGATCATGCTGAACTTGTTTACCGGTGTAATCATCACAAGTATGGAGGAAGCACAAGAGGAGGCCAAATCAGGGGGCGCCAAGGATCAATTGAAAGAACGCGGGTTCCTCACGCTGCACGACGAACTGAATCAAGTAAGCACTCAGATGGAGCAGATATTGAAGCAAATGAGCACGTTGCAAGAACGGGCCGCAAAAATACAAGTCAAGGAGACCCCTCCACAAAGCAAGACATCGGGCGAAGAATTCTATTGATACGGTGCGTAGAGACCGTTCAACGTAGTTTAAAGCCCATGGTTCACTTCCCCTTTTTGGGATTGGCTGTTTCGGGCTTCTTTGTTTCGGGCTTCTTTGCGCCAGACTTGTCTGCGTCAGCGACTTTTGTTTCTTTTTTCTTCATAGTGCCAATAAGGATGTTAACTTGCTTGTTCGTTTGTTGTTTGAAAGCTCTCCGCAGGAGACGTGCAGGGGGAGGCTTCACCCCTTCCTCGAAGTTGAGTTCTATATTGGTTTTAGCTAGTGCGAAAAACTCCCCGGCTAACATCTGGTTGGTTCGGGCAGCGTTTCCCTTCAAAGCTTCGCGAAGTTCCTTCAGTTCTGCTTCCTTAAATGGTTTGCGCAATCGTACCGACACCACCATTTGGCGTTTCTTCCAAGCGACCCCCAATTGCTGATCCTTTTTCAAGCGCTTAAACGCTTTTGTTAGATCAAGCAAGGGAAACTTCTCTTCGGTGGAGTCCCCTACTCCAAGCCTGAATTCAATTTTCTCAAGACGGATCGATCCGGCGGTCATTAAATCATCGGGCTTGCAGCCGATCACTTTCGCGATTGCAGTACGCACCGTGACCCGAAACGACTTGACCGCCTTTTCTAAATACGAGTTGATATCATCGAGCGCTTTCTTCCCTTCTTCCGGCTGGTCTTCTCCAGCAATCTCTGCCAAGGCTTGTGCAACCTTGGACTCGAGGCCCGTTCGGAATTTTTTGATATCGGCGTTCTTGTTGTAGTCAAAGCCTTTCGTCGAGGCACCTTTTGGCAGAATGACTTCCAGAGAAACCTTGATCGGTATGACCTCCACCAATTTTTCGACCTCGGCGACGCTCACGCCGGCCGGCAACGCAAGGTCATTCAAATCCATCCAGGTGTCATCGATAACAATTGCGTCTTTTGGGGCCATGTTGTAACTCAGTTGAGCGAATGTGCTAGGTTTCAATGACTTTGGAGTTCAAACGGACAGATCAATCGAAGTTATATGAGAACTCGCCATTCTCAACCCCAACCCGCACTTGCGCAATTGCACTTCCAGCCATCATGCGATTTAGCATTTCGCGACTAATCGACGGCAACAACGTATTGGTCAAGATTGCATCGATCATCCGTCCACCGCTCTCAAGCTCAGTGCAGCGATCCACGATCAACTTGACCACGGAATCGTCAAAGACAAAAGGCAACCGGTGATTGCTGGCGATTCGCTTTTCGATACGGCCAAGCTGGAGTCTACAGATATTGGCGATCATTTCGTCGCTCAATGGATAATAGGGGATGGTCACGATACGCCCGAGCAAAGCAGCGGGGAAGACTTTGAGCAGCGGCTCTCGCAATGCCTTGGCAATCCCTTCTGGGCTTGGCATCAACTCAGGGTCCTTGCACATGTTCATGATCAATTCGCTGCCAACATTGGTCGTCAACAAAATCAAGGTATTCTTAAAGTCGATCAATCGCCCTTCACCGTCTTCCATGATCCCCTTGTCGAAAACCTGGAAGAAAATCTCGTGAACATCGCTATGTGCCTTTTCGACTTCGTCTAGTAAAACCACGCTATAAGGTTTGCGTCGAACCGCTTCGGTCAGCACGCCCCCTTCGCCGTAGCCGACGTAGCCTGGAGGTGCCCCTTTCAGTGTCGATACCGTATGCGCTTCTTGAAACTCACTCATATTAATGGTGACAATGTTCTGCTCACCACCGTAAAGCGATTCTGCAAGCGCCATGGCGGTTTCTGTTTTTCCGACTCCTGATGGGCCTGCCAACATAAAAACGCCAATAGGCTTATTTGGGTTATCCAGTTTGGCTCGCGAGGTTTCGATGCGTTTAGCGATCATGTCCAGGGCGTGGCGTTGGCCAATGACTCGGCGATTAAGCGTTTCACCCAGCGTCAAGATGGCTTCAATCTCATTTTTCACCATGCGTCCAACGGGTATTCCAGTCCAGTCAGCAACGACCGAAGCTACGGCTTGCTCATCTACTGTAGGAAGAATCAATGGGTTTTCGCCTTGGAGATCTTCGAGTTTTCCTTGGTGCTCCCTGAGCAAAACAAGTAGTTTCTCTCGCTGTTCTTCAGTAAGCTTGGGAACGGATTCAACCGCTTGGCTTTGAATATCGGCTTGCAGCTCCAGTTTGCTGTGCGTCCCCTCAACCTTTCCACTCCGTTCGCGGAGCTTCGCACGTATTTTGAGGATGTCTTCGACCAACTTCTTTTCCGTCTTCCAGCGTTCATCGAGTCCTTCTAATCGCACCTGCTCTTGAAGCAACTTTTCGCGTGCGGAACTTTCTCGCTGGACTGTGTTGACACCAACAATTTTCTCCCGATCAATGATTTCAAGCTCGGTCTTGAGAGCTTCGATTCGACGTCTGCAATCGTCAACCTCAGCCGGAACAGCGTGCTGGCTGATCGCGACTCGAGCCGCGGAGGTATCGAGCAGGCTGACCGATTTGTCAGGCAGTTGACGGGCAGGAATGTAGCGATGGGACAACCGGACAGCCGCTTCGATCGCTTCATCTAAGATCTGCACTCGATGGTGTTTTTCCAGGGTGGTTGCCAAACCACGCATCATCAGGATTGCCTTCTCCTCCGATGGTTCCTCCACTTGAACGACCTGGAATCGGCGCGTCAAAGCGGGGTCCTTTTCAATATGCTTTTTATATTCGGCCCACGTGGTAGCAGCAACCGTCCGAAGTGTTCCGCGAGCCAACGCGGGCTTGAGCAAGTTAGCGGCATCCCCCGTTCCAGCAGCACCGCCTGCACCAACGAGCGTATGCGCCTCGTCGATGAAGAGTATGATCGGTTTCTGCGAGGACTGAACAGCGTCGATCACTTGTTTGAGTCGCTCTTCGAACTCACCCTTCATGCTTGCACCAGCTTGTAGAAGTCCGACGTCCAAGGCTCGCAATGAAACATCCTTGAGCGATGGTGGAACGTCGCCCGATGCAATTCGAAGCGCAAATCCCTCAACGACAGCTGTTTTTCCAACGCCCGCCTCACCGGTGAGAATAGGATTGTTTTGGCGTCGACGCATTAGAATATCTACAACTTGACGGATCTCTTCGTCTCGACCAACGATCGGATCAATCTTGCCTGCTCTGGCTTGTTCTGTCAGGTCCACGGTAAATCGATTCAATGCGTCTTGACCATTGGCTTGGCCTGGCATGGCTCCACTCGCTTCGCCAGGAACCGCTCCGCCACCGACTGAGCTCCCGTCTTTACTGAGCATCGATTCCTCAGGCGATGCGCCGACAATATTGGCGAAATTCTCCGAGAGTTGATCCACCTTGATCTTCTCAAATTCCCGTGAGATACCCAGCAACGTGTTGCGAAGGGACGGGGTTTTTAAGCAGCCTAGGATCAGGTGGCCGACCCGGACTTGATTCTGCCCGAACATCAATGTTGCAAATATCCAGCCTCGTTCGACCGCTTCGTCGACGTGAGCCGAAAGGTCGGAAATGCTCGTTGCACCGCGTGGAAGGCGATCTAAAGCATCGGTAAAGTCTTTGGCTATCCGGGCTGGCTGCAAGTCGAATTTTTTGATGATCTGATGAAGATCGGAATCTTGGAGTTGCAGAATTTGATGAAACCAATGGACGATTTCAACATAGGGGTTACCTCTGAGTTTGCAAAAGGTCGTTGCGCTTTCGATTGCTTTAAAACCGATAGCATTGAGCTTCCCAAACAGCTTGGAACGACTAATTTCTGACACAGCTAAACTCCAGAGGTTAATGGTTCGCGATGAACATCTTTAGGCTTCATTCGCGAGGGGTTTTTGTAATATTTTTCCGATCGACCGATCGGATTGACGATCAATTCGTCTGCATCGCTGGCCGGCACTCGACTGGAAAGCCAAGTTGTCCAGCCAAGCTGGCCTTGGCGTCCTAACTTCAAACGCGGGACTTCTTTTTTATTGAGAACGAGCTGAACATCCCAAGTCAATTCTAGCCCCACATACTGGTCCACGATGGAACGCAGTCGTTTCATGCTTGCCCCGTTGGGCAGCAGTTGGCAAAATGGTTCAAAGTCGAGCGGGCCAAGGACGATTCGAAAACGCTGCTGGCAATCTCGAACTCTTGAGCCCAAGGTAATGCTTCTACCAAGCTCACCCGAATGCCGTGTCGTGCCGACTCTCCAAATGCAGTCTTCGGGCAATGGCACCCAGTGACTTACAAATGGAATCAATTCGGCATTCACTTTGTAGAAAGCTGCCAAGATCGACTTTAAGCCTGAACTATGCCGAGTTTGAGACGCGAGGTGCGCGGCAAAAAACAATTTGGCGTTGTCAGGCATCTGGTCGCGATTTCGCAATGCCTTCATGCCAAGCCCACACAACGACGCCACATATTCCGAAAACCGGTCGGACTCTGGACGGTCTAAGTGAACTGTCGGCTGGCTTGCAGCCCAGGCCCGATAAAAGAAACTGGCCATCCTATGGTGAAACATGTCGGCGAATGCCGAAAATGTATGATCGCGGTGGTGTTTGATTCGTTGGTCTGCAAAGTCACTGAAATGAGTTGGCAACGGACCATTGGGCCCAAACAAACCAAGAAAATAGGTCTGCAAGTGCCACTTTCCATCGCTGGTTCGTCTCTGAATACTTGCGATCGAGCTTGGTGCGAAAGTCAACGAGGGACGCTGACCGATGCGTAGCGATTCTTTGGATGGGCGACTCGACTTGCCTGTCTGATCCTGGTCATCCAGAATGCAATCCAGCAATCGGATCGCCGACAGCAATGAATACCGAAAGGGTTCGTTTTGAAGCGTCCGTAATCGGGCTAGAGATTCGGGCGACGTCCGATGTTGATCGGCCATCTCATCACCTCCCCTCTCTCTAAAGTTCGCAGCACTGTTTGTGTGAAAGAGTTGATCGACACGTATTTGCTAAAGAAGTCCGAAAGCACGGCGCCCATCAGGAACACCCCTGAACCTTCAAATCGACTTTCGTCACAAGTAACGGTAATCTCAAGTCCGCGTCCAAAAGTCAACGGTCCGCGTTGAGACAGTCGATGAACAATTGGCTTTGCGTTGACTGAAACCAACCCCTCAGACTGACGCACCTCTTCCGTCTCGTAGACTTCCTGGTAGAGCGATAACATCTCACGTAAGGCCGCTGCACCCTTGCCGTCCCCATCGACAATGGAAAGATAGTTGAGCGATAAATGGCTGATCAATCGCCAGCTTCGTTCTCCGGCGGATTCGCAAAACGACGGCTTGGGTTCCGTAGGGCCCGCTAGACAACGAATCGACCGAACCGGCGCTCCCGTTTCGAGCGTGAAATCGGTCGACGATTTCCCGACTGGCATCGAAAGTGGAAGATCCCTGTTGGTGCACATGACTCGCAGATCCAGTTGGGCCAAGCCAGATGAGTAAGGGGCCTGATCGGCATCGACGATGGAAAGGTAAACCTCGCTTCCAACGTAACTGGTTCGAGGCCCTTTTCTTCTTTGCTTGCTAGATAGTTGCCGTTGAGTACGGCGTAAAGCATAGTACTTGTTGGTCGGTTCTTGCTCTTCGACGTCGCTGTCACTCACATCATAGAATGCTCGAAATCGTTCTGTGGCATCGGATTCATTATCATACCCCGTAACACCCAATACCGAGTGAACCTCGAAATCCATCGGACGCGTTCGGTCCGGGACCAAATGGTACTCCACCTCCGCGTCATTGACGTGAATTCGATCCGCGCGATGTGGAAACAAATTGATTGCCGGAGTGCAATACAATGCGAAATTGGATGCATCTACGACGTTTTCCAGTCGTGAATGAAGCCGACGCAAAGGGATAATGATGTCCACTTGATTCGACTTGCAACGTCGGAGTTGTCGGTTGAGATCGGTAAGTTCAAAAAAGAGAAATCGTTGCTGAAATGCAAAGTATTCACTCAGCATTCGGTATCCTTGAAACGACCTGCTGACGACGGGCAACAATGCCTGCGAATCGTCGAAACCCATCGGAAGTATGGGTTGCTTTAGCTCAGCCGATTCTTCATTTGCACCGTCCATCCAGGAAAGGACGACACCTTGCGAGTCTGCAAATATTTGTTCGTAGAGCAGCATGGTTCGAGTGTCACGACCACGTATGTAGATCGGTAATCGATCCGTTGCCATATCGCTGAACAAGACTCCACCATTCGTTTTCATTCGCAACCGCAATACCGCCCTAACATCTTTCATTCGACTTGGCAAACGCATCGACACAACGTCGCGACTGGTGTAGGCAGCTTCGGAAATATTAAAAGGCCAAAGAGTTACAGGTTGCGACGTTCGGTATTCGCAAGTCGTTTGTTCTCCTGTCCCCATCAAACTGCGAAGTGACGTACCTCGCCCCAGAGTAAATCCGTCCTCCAATTTCCCTTGGCCCGCATCGGCTTCAAATTGAACAATCGCCATCGACGGAGTCGGGCAGAGATAATGGGGATAGACCATTTCCAGCAAATGGTCGGTGAACTTGGGGAATTCGTCGTCGAGTTTGAGGTGGATACGGGCAGCCAAAAAAGCAAAGCCCTCTAGCAGTCGTTCTACGTAGGGGTCCGCACATTCAAAACCATCCAGTCCAAGCCGGCCTGCAATCTTGGGGAAATCCCGTGAGAACTCTCCCCCCATTTCTCGAATGTAGAGTAACTCGCGATTGTAAAATTCCAAAAGTCTTGGATCCATAGTCAGGATGTTACACTCGTGGTTTGCATAGACGATACCCCAATGACTTCTAAATTACTGGTTGGTTTCGACAATCGAAACCTTTCCCGTTTCCAAATCGAGTTCGGTTCGCAAGTGCATGCGAAGGGGCACGGGCTGGGCCCACAATTCACCATTGATATCAAACACTAATGTATTGCGACTCATTTCCTCATCCGACAGAAGCGCCTCGACGGTTAGTTTATCTTTGAGAAGTCGAGGTTCAAACGCGATGATGGCGTTTCGGACTTGCCGTTCTAGCTTGGTGAGTTCCAGGCCAGAAGCGGTAAGGCCAGCAACAGTTGGGATCCCAAAGTTCAGTACGGAACTCTTCACCGCAGCCACCGACTCCAATTCGACCACGGATTCAAAGTTTTCCGTATTGAGCAGCCATGTTAAGTCTCGCAAAACGCATTCACGCAGTTTTTTGAGGCTCAAGACTCGAGCGTCCCTGGACTCGTTTCGTTCGGTTGGAGAATCATCCGTGAGCCGATCTAAAAGCGACGGCTGGAGTCGTTCCTTTTGTGTCAACTCAGCCATGCTGTTTACTCATGTCGAAAAGTGATCTTGTGGATTTTGGTTAACGGATACTCATCTACATCGGTGGCGAGAATCCGCTGCCCTAAGCCGAAATAATTTCCTTCGCCTACCTCGTTCCAAATGGTCTTCCAGCCCAAACGTACATGATCATCGGAGTGGGTTTGACTATCGACATAACGCGTTGGAACAAAGCCGACGGTCTCCCCCCCATTCGCCCATTCAAATCGAACTGGAAGCCACACCAAATCTCGAAGGTCACTCACTTTTTCAAGCAAGATAGTACGTATTCGCTGGAAAGGAATCCAAAAATACTTACCGTTCACAATCGCTTCTAAAAAAGGCCCGATACGTGAGTCTGCATCTGCCAACCATTCGAATGGCACCTCGGCAACGTTGGCTCGTTCGTCTGCCGTTTTCTCTGGTTTCTCGGGAAACAGGCTTAACGTTCCCGAGACGACCGGGGCATCTTGTAGGGCATTGTCCCGCATGGTTGCCGATTCCACTGAGTTGCCTTGACTAGACAGCCTGAGCGACTCCAACATCAGGGCCATCCAAGGTGCTGGTTCCCCGAAAAGCAGCGGCGATCGCTTTCCAGAAAAAACGGCATCTCGAAGAGCCTCGCAATTCAAGGTCTCCTGATAGGTTTGCACCAACGAAAGGGACTCCGCATTGAGGTCCCTCAAGACATTGAGCTGGCCTAGCGCTCGTTCCCACTGACCGAGAATGCATAATAACTGAAAAAGAAAAATCCGATGCTTGGGCTCAGATGGATTGTCCCGAACTTCGGCTTGCAAGCTCTTTAACGATGTTGCGAGATCGGCGTTCCGTAGGGAAAGCAAAGAGGACATAGTTCAATCATTTCGTTTGTTGTCGTTAATCGTCTTTTATCAAAAGCTTTTGCGGCTTCCAGTCTTTGTTTCCTTGCTCATCCCAGCCAAGCGGCCCGTGCGTACTGAACGTCACGCCGTCGTGCGTTGACCGATATTTCATGGCCGCTTTGTTAAACCAAATACGGAGCGATTCCGTGGGACGTGCGTCATCACTGGCGCTGATTTCCCATTCTTTGATCATCGCATTCTCTATCCGGATTTTCAAAAACGCTGTCACCGCTCCACCGTTGGTACTGGCTTGAATCATATGGATATCGACCGAGAAAAAACCAGATTCGGTGGATCCGGATCTGCCCTTCATCGCTAGGTACATCAAATAGACCGTGGCGGAGTCCACGGACTTTTCGAGGCTCAATTCCTGCTCTTCTTTTTTCCCAATTTCGATATCTTTGCTGGACTCAGAAGCTTGTATACTCTTGCCGACTCCAAAACTAATCGATTCGGCGACAAACCACTTCTCCTTGTCATAGCCTGGGATTTGCACATCACCTGGCACACCTTGGATCTGAACGACAATCACTGAAAGCCTCCACCGTCATGAACATCTACGCTCAATTCCAACCATGCCAGAAATCGATCCGCGCCTCGCTGAGTTGGCGTTAACCAGAAGCACGCTAGGCATTCTGATCCGCCAACTCACAAGGAAATTCCACGGTGAATTGAGCTTGCCGAAGTCACCAAAAATGGCATCACTAGGTAGCTTTATGCTCTTCCGCAGCGGATGGAAGCTGACACTCGCTCCATGGCTTGGATTTGACCTGATCCCATTTGCAGTCCCCTGCAAACTTGAATTCCTTGCCATCTGTTGTCGAAAAGTAGCAAAACGCGATCTTGTTGTACCAAATGGCAACATCTTCCGTTGGACGATCATCACCGTCGCCACTGGTGCTCCATGACTTGATGAACACGTTGTCCAGCTTGTAGCAAAGATAGACAATGTTGAACATCGCGTTACCGTCACGCGTAATGGATTCCACAAATTTGATATCCGCGGTTCCGCATGAGGATCCACTAATGGCTTTTTTCGCGAGGGCTGTCGAAGCACTGTCCATACTCTTGGAAATGGTGCATTCCTGCAATTCACCGACGCCAATGTTGACGTCGGCTGTACCGGCCTTACCACTATCAAGCAATTCACGTTCAACGCCAAATCCAAAACTCTCTGCAGTAAAATACTTTTCAAATCCGTCGATTTTGCTATCTCCCGGAATTTCATCGATTCGTACCAAAATCATTGAGCACCTCTAGTTTTTTTTGAGATCCATAAACTTGAAAACACGAACTTTTTACTTTAAGACCAACAACTGTAAAATGCAACGGTTGGTTCCACTTTGATAACGCCGGTCGTTGCCTTTTCAAGAACGAAGATTCTAGGCGGATGGGATACGCGACGTTAAGCGCAACGAAACCGTTAGGCCTTCTAACTGGTAGTGTGGCTTCAAAAAGAACTTGGATTTGTAGTAGCCTGGATTGCTCGGATCCTCTTCCAGCACAACCTGGGCCTCCGCCAACGGCCTACGCGCCTTATCTTCCTGAGACGCACCGGCTGGATTTGGCTCTACATAACGATTGATCCAATTTTGTAGCCAGACTTGCAAAGTGCCTTTGTCCTGGAAGCTTCCAACTTTGTCTCGGACCATGCATTTCAAGTAGTGGGCAAATCGGCAAGTTGCAAATAGGTACGGCAACCGAGCAGATAACTGCGCGTTGGCGCTTGCATCTGGATCGTCATATTCCACTGGCTTTTGCAACGATTGAGCTCCAATAAACGCCGCAAAATCGCTATTCTTTTTGTGAATCAGCGGCATGAAGCCATTTTTTGCCAACTCCGCTTCACGTCGATCGCCGATCGCGATCTCGGTTGGGCACTTCATGTCGACGCCACCATCTTCGGTCGGAAAAGTGTGGGTGGGCAATCCTTCTACGGCACCACCCGATTCAATTCCTCGGATGGAGGTGCACCAACCGTACTGCTTAAACGAACGTGTGATGTTCGTCGCCATCGCATACGCTGCGTTGGCCCAACAATATTTCGAATGGTCACTGCCATCGACCGATTCCTCGAAATCAAATTCTTCTACCGGATCGGTTTTTGATCCGTAGGGTAGTCTTGCAAGATACCTTGGGAGACATAGTCCTAAATAGCGAGAGTCATCCGACTCTCTCAGGGACCGCCAAGCTGCATACTCGGGGGTTCCAAATATTTTGGACAAATCCCGGCGATCGTTCAGCTCTTGCCAACTTCCTAGTTGGAACAAGCTGGGGGACGCACCGGTAATCAACGGAGTATGCGATGCCGCGCAGACTTGAGCCATCTCTGTCAACAATGCGACATCCGGCGGGCTGTGATCAAAGTGATAATCGCAAACCAAAGAACCGTAAGGCTCACCACCAAATTGACCGTATTCCTCTTCGTAGATCTTCTTAAAAATAGGACTTTGGTCCCATGCCGTCCCCTTGAACTTCTTGACCGTCTTTCCAAGTTCTGCTTTCGAGATGTTGAAAACTCGAATCTTGAGGTTCTCATCCGTCTCGGTGTTGTTAACTAGGTAGTGCAGGCCTCGCCACGCACCCTCGAGCTGCTGGAATTCAGCATGGTGGATTATGCCATTGATTTGCTCGGTTAACTTCTTGTCGAGTGAAGCGATGATGGCGGTGATAGAAGCAAGCGTGTCACTTGATACGACATCCGAGTCGAGAAGAACCTGCTCCGCAAGCGTCTTCACAGCGGACTCAATCGCATTTTTAGCGTCATCCGACTGCGGACGAAACTCCTTCTTCAACAACGCGGAGAAGTCGCCATCTGCAAACTCGGTTGCACCTTGCGACGTTTGAGATTGTCTTTCCATTTCTTGCCTACCTTGAGAACTTTCCCGAAAAACTGAATTGGAATCGAATGAAAATTGCGACCAGGATTCTACGCTTTTTTACGGATCTTAGAGATCGTTGAGCAAAGCATCCAAGTCGTCTTCCGCACTGTCAACTGATGCTGCTGGTGGAGCTGTCGGCGTTGCGACAGCGGCGGCTGGAGGTGCGGAAACAGGCGTTGGGGCGGGCGCAACGACCGCAGGGCTGGCAGTGGGCTTGGCTGCCGCCTCCGGGTTTGGCGTCGAAGCCAAGGCTCGCAAAAGAGTCGGATCCTTGAGAATATTTCCGACTAGCTCCTCTGCCCCTGCCTTTCCATCCATGTAGGTCATTAGATTGGCTAACTGAGTTCTGGTCTCCAACAACTTCCGAAGCGGCTCGACTTTCTTTGCGATGGCGGCCGGCGAAAAATCATCCATGCTTTCGAAGGTAATGTCGCACATCAAGTTCCCGTCACCTGTTAAAGTGTTCGGCACAGCGAATGCAACACGAGGCTTCATGGACTTGAGGCGTTCATCGAAATTGTCGACGTCGATCTCAAGGAACTTTCGGTCACCGACTCCAGGGAGCTTTTCAGATGGATTGCCAGACAGATCGCTTAAAACCCCCATCACAAAAGGCAACTGAATTGTTTTCTGGGCGCCGTATACTTCCACGTCGTATTCTATCTGGACACGCGGTGAACGATTCCTCGCGATGAATTTCTGTGAACTTTGCTTTGCCATTCTAAACCCTCTTTACTTTTCTAAGTTATCAGCACGTTCGCAATTTTCGAAATTGTACACTAGCTCAGCGGTTCAGTGCTTTCGCCACCCGCAACTTCCTGTTCTTCAAATTAACTTTTCTTCCAATTTGAATTTCGACTCAATAACCATCGTTCGGATTGGCAGGCTTGGCACCTTTCGCACTCGACGAAGACTTGGGTGCCGAAACTGGAGCCTTTACCTCGACCGGCTCAGGTTCCGCCCCACCAATCACAACCGCCTGCGTCACGCCATCGGGCGAAATGTCTCGCAGAATATCCAAAAAGCTCATTGTTGACAGTCTCTTCGCACGTTTCAAGAGCATTGGCAAAGGACTGGACGGTTCGTGCCGTTCAAGCCAGTTAATGATTTTGTCCAAGCCCTCAATTACATCCTCTCGACGAGTGATTACAAACGGCCCTTTGGCCATTGGCGTTCCAACAGACAGAGGATGCGAATCCCCAGCTTCCGAGGAACCCGATGCCGTGTCCGATATGCTTGACGATTCAGATCCATCTACTTCCTTCCTCGAAAGGACCCATGCCTTCTGAAGCCGGGAAATCGCTTTGAGCTCTTTTTTCAACAACTCCAGGTTGGGTCCGATGGCTGGTCCAAGCCGATCTGAAAATCCATTCTCTATGGCAACCGAAAATTTGATACAGTCCTCGACCGCCTGAACCAGTTCCGCGAATTCCTTTGGATCGCAAGCCATCACGGCGGCATCGATCTGCTTTTGAGTGGGAGGGGAATCCATCCCGGCCGGGACGGGAATTTCTCCTTTTGCAATAGCGCAGTCCGTCCAGCTAAATTTACCAACCGAGCGGCTTATTAGAATCGGAGTAATTCGCAATTGACGAATCACCCCACCCACCTTGCATAGCCCGGCAAGGGCATTGATCCGAATTGTAGGGTCGTCCTCATCATCCGCATCCAGTTGCGGAAACACCGTTTCCCAAAACTGTTCGACGAACACCGAAATGACATTCAGGACATTCCTAAAACCAAGAACTCCGACGCGCGACAACTCCGCTTCCGCAAGGTATGTTGCGGCTCGCAAATCCTTGGATCTGCGCAAGATACTCAACGCAGCATCGTGAACTTCATCCCAGTCGGAAGCAGCCCCTTCGATCTTGGTCGCGCCAAATTCCTGGTCGGGAGTCCCCTGAGCGGCTTTCTCCATGCGTGAAAAGTCTGCGTCATATTCGAGATCCAACCCACTGGGCGCATCAGGGCTGACAGCAACCAGCAATGGCTCCAAATCATTTATCATCACCCAAATGCTCCCATTTCATGAAACTCAAAAACGCAACCTGCAACGCATCTTTCGGCAGGTAGCCCCCACCATCACTCAGTAAAATCTTACTCGATGTTTTGTTTCCCGTGTTTTGGAATCGAATGAAACCTTTGTTACGATAACTCGATCGCAACCACCGAAAAGACAAAACGGATTCGCTGCATTCATAACAGGGGAAAAAGCAAGAAGTCACGAAATCCCAGTTCGATTTTAGTGACCAAGCGAGGAATGCGTCGCAACGAAACGACAATATACTTACCCAACTACCAAGACCATCGCATATCGAAATTCCATGTCGAATCGGTAAATCGCTCTTTCGAGACCGCCAAAGAGACCGCGCTTCCTATCTCGAACAAACCGAAGTCGCCCTTGTTATCGACGACATAATGCAATCCAGGCGTCAGGTAAAAAATGGCGTCATGATCGATAGGCCTTAACGATCCCATCGAATCCGTTGCCATGCCATTTAGCAGCGAAAAAGCGACGATTTCGACCGATGGAATCCACGCATTATGATCCGTTTCTAACCAAACGCGATTGAATCCAGTGGCAAACTTTAATACTTGCCCACCATGTTGTGGGTCGGCTCCTAACGGGAACCAAAACTTAAGCTCTCCATGCATCCAGGTGTTTTCTCGAAATTCGTTTCGAAACAACAGCCCTGGCTCAAGACTAACATGGCCTGTCCCCAAGCCTGCCGCCGAGTTTCCCGACGCGAAATGCGTTCCGAAGTACTGCGTTAGCATCCATTGCTTGCCATCCAGCAGGACTGTTTTCACGATCAACTGCATATCGCCTAAACCTGCATGATTTTCATTTTCCTTTGGGTCGGTGGACCGAAAAGGGACTTCAAACGCAGTCGAAAGCTTTTTGGACCCCAGTTCCATTCGCATCCTGGCTTCCTGATAATTGATAGCCGACTCCCCTTTCGGTGGCCCCTTCCCCCCGCCTGCTTTCGCCCAAAAGTACTCTGCCCTATCCGGCAAACGCATCCTGTTTGCCAGTACTGCCCGGATTCTGAAATTGTTAAAAGGCTGAGCCGGGTCAATGTCAAAAAGCGAAAAGGCAAGTCGTTCATGCCCAAGACCAGATCCGTTGAAATTCGGGCGACGCCGAACAGGAATTGTTGGTGTTGAGTCCAACATGCTCTCAAAGAACGGTGGCGCCGACTCCACAACCACCGATGGCCGATTGAACCCAGGCTGCCCTGCAGGCGACGACTGCGGAGGGGGGAGGGCTTCTTGAGAAATGTTAAGTTGCTCTTCGCCAGTAAATTCAGCACTTGGCCGATGCGAAGTCAACCAACTCGGATCCATGGGATTGGCCATTTCAACCGCCGTTGCAATCTGAACTTTTGGTTGCACAACGAGTCGATCCGAAGACGTCGCATAGGCATTTGGTAACCCAATTTTAACTTGAGCAAGCTGGTTCGGGTGAAACTCCGTCGATTGGACGCTAGGCCCGCTGACTTGACGATTTGATACCGATGCCGATTGTCCGGCAGCCTGGTCATTAGTAAAAACGAAACCGCCAAGCACGATCGCGACGACTTGCGCCGCTACGATGCATGGATTCAAGAGTTTCAACCGACGTCGATCCAAGAGGAGTTCCTTAACCCATTGCACAATAAACTAGCCTGTACGGACCTGGCGCAAATGTCGAATGTATCGGCTAGATGGATTGTATCGGATGAGTGGAATCGAAGCGGATTCAATCAAATTGGACCCTATCTAGCTGAACTGACGATGTTTACGCAGTTGACAAAGCTTGCTACATTGTGCCATCCATGGCAAGTTCGATAGCATTGTTGGTTTAGGGGAGCTGGGACGTTTGATTCCCCTAGAAAGATTCTGAAAGCAACAGTTTATGCAACACCTCCCTGTTCATTGGTACGAGGGGTCTTTTCTTCGCCCTCAGCACTTCCAATCCTCGGATCGTTTTTGGTCAGACTCGCTCCGAGTCACAGGGCAATTCGATAACCCCCACAACTATGGCCTTGTATCGATTGACTTCAGTCGCGAAGCGCTAGCAAACCATCAGTTCGAACTGAGGAGTCTTCGAGCTCGCATGCGAGACGGGACGTTGATCGATTTGCAAATCGGCAATGAACCTGACCGATTGGATTTGTCCAGATCTTTAGCGGAATCTTCATCGATAACCAAGAACCTCAAAGATGCATTCGAGCGAGAGTCGTCCATTCGAATTTATCTTGGGGTACCCAAGATGCGACTTGGACGCCCCAATGTTGGATCATCGAAGGACGAAAATTCTGCCGAGCTTCGCTACCTTGAATCGGAAGTGAGCCTCCCCGATGAAAGTTGGGGCGGTGACGACCAGGAGATTCAGTTTCGCCGACTCAATGTCCAGCTTTTGGTTTCAACGCAAGATTTGGCGGGATATGAGTTGCTGCCCATCGCCCAGATCAAGCGAGCGAGTGAAGGCGAGTCGGCGCCCCAACTCGATCCCCTCTTTATCCCACCTGTGCTTTCAATCGATGCCTGGCCTGGCTTGAGCCGCGACATCGTTCGGGCTATTTATGATGTAATTGGTCAAAAGATAGAGGTGTTAAGTCAGCAGGTGATCAATCGCGGGATCGGCTTGGATAGCCGCGATCCAGGAGACGCGGAACGAATCTTGATGCTCAGTCAACTCAATACGGCCTATGGGGCGTTGTCCATTGTCGGGTTTGATCAAGGCGTACATCCGCGCGTCGCCTATATCGAACTTTGTCGCATCGTAGGACAGCTTTCGATTTTCAGTCCCGATCGCAGAGCCTTGGACCTTCGGCCTTACGACCACGACAATCTTTACGACATTTTCATGGACATCAAGATCCGCATCGAGTCCTTGATCCATGCAGTTCGCGATTACGAAGTCCAACAACGCTACTTTGTCGGAGTCGGTCATGGAATGCAAGTCACGCTGGAGCCGCGTTGGTTCAATTCGGACTGGCAATGGTTTATCGGCGTCGACAAGGGCGAACTTACCCAGCGTGAATGCCTGGAGCTTCTGTCGGCAGGCCAACTGGATCTGAAGCTCGGAAGCAGCCGACAAGTCGAGTTTCTCTTTAAGCAGCGTGCGACGGGAGTGACGCTAACGCCTGTGGACCGTCAGATCCGTGCGCTGCCTGGTCGTGCCGATTGGGTCTTTTTTGAAGTGCCGCGTCAGGATACGCCCGCATGGCGCGATGTTCAAGAAACGCAAACCCTTGCTATGCGATTGAAGGATTCGTTGATCGCGAACCTTGACCGGTTGCAAGGTCAGCAAACGTTGGTTGTGGCAGCATTCGGCCGAAAGATTGCTCTCAAGTTTGCACTCTTTGCTGTGCCGGTGCAATCATGACGCCCAAGCATTCTCTTGCCGTCGATCCCTTTTTACTCCACTCTTTGGATTTGCTCGATCGCATCTCGTCCGGCGCCGAACCCAATCCACATGAGGAAAGGGTGCGGCTGCGAGCGTTTTTGGATCAAGGCGAAGCGATCGTTGGGGCGGGCCGCGATTGGCAATTGACCCGATATGCCTTGGTTGCCTGGATCGATGAGATGTTAGTGGAGGCGAGTTGGTCGCATCGCGAGTGGTGGAGCAATAACGTCATGGAGCGGGAGCTTTTCAATACCCGAGAGTGCGCCGAGCGGTTTTTTGTGAATGCCAAGGAGGCGTCTGGATTAAGTCAGCGCGATGCCCTGGAAGTTTATTATGTTTGCGTGATACTCGGCTTCCGTGGAATCTACAGCGAACCCAGCCTTGCTCGCATGATTGCGGAAAGCCTTGGTCTTCCGGAAGATTTGAACGTCTGGGCCAAGCAGGTGTCGATGTCGATTCGATTGGGCCAGGGGCGCCCGGCGTTGAAAGAAGCCTCTCGAGACATAGTAGGTGCACCTCCGCTGCCATCAAAAAATCGAGTCGTTTGGCCTTGGTTGTTTGCGTCGATCTTGGCAGCTTGGAATGTGATCTACTTTGCCCTGCATTTACCTCGATAAATCAGTCATAAACACAAACGCTGGAACTGGATTGAATGAGCGACGCGACCGGAGAAAATGAAGCTCCAAACACTGAAGATGGAGCCGAGCAAGAGCGATTGGGTTGTCTTGCTCGACTCATTCCCGTAACCACGCCGGGCTGCGCCACGTTTCTCACCGTAGTATTTCTCCTCTCGACCGTCATTACCGTTTGGATCGTTTTTTGGCTTGACCCAAACAACATCCCTTGGCGTCATTCCTACAGTTGGTGGCGAATTCTCGGAATCCTCGCCTTGGTCATCGCAATTCCATTTGTTGTTTACAAGACAATCAATATATGGCTGGAGGGAGCCCCAATCGCATATCCAGACGTCGACCAAGCGTGGAGAGCAGGCATGCAGGCCCTTGCAGCCAATGAACTTTCGATCGACTCGGTTCCCATTTTTTTGATGATAGGTTCCAGCGGAGAAGCACAGGAGAAGGCAATCATGAATGCCTCTGGACTCCGTTTAAGCGTTGAGGGAGTTCCGCAAGGCCCCGCCCCGATCCATTGGTACGCGAACTCCGAAGCAATCTATCTTTTTTGCACCGACTCGAGTTGGACGAGTGCGTTAGCTTCGTTGCGCGAAGAGCTTTCCCTTGAAACTGCCGCATCTGGACTCAGCATAGAGACGCCGATGATAATGCAGAGCAGTTTCGAAATGGCTCAAGCCATCGCTCGGGCCGAACCGCCACCTCCGCCGCCCGAGCCGCAACACTTTTCGAACCAGAATAGTTCCGAGAACCAGAATAGCCCCGCGAATCTGAATATCCGTGGCACGCTTGAACTCAATGAATTTGTCAATCCGACACAAGCGAAATCGCCATCTGCTGTGTCGAACCAACCCCCCTCGTCTGGTCCAGGTACCTTTCGCGGGACGTTGATGCTGGGGGATTCAGCAATGCAAATGCCCAACTCCCCAGCCAGTACGCAATCGTCTGCGTCGCCGTCCGCTGCTTACTCGTCTCGCATGCCGCAGCAATCTCCGGTAAATCGCCAATCGAGTCAAACAAGCGTATCGGCCTTGTCGTTGACCGGCGAGGTCAACACGTTGAGTACAAAGAAACCGATCCTCGTATCCCATCAGTACTCGACCGCTTGTCTTCAGGAACTGCAGTACATTGGTCATTTGGTCCGACTGGCGCGTCAACCGCTCTGCGCCATCAACGGCGTATTATCCTTGATTCAATTCGAATCCATTCACTCGTCACAAACCGAGTTGGAGGAATTGCAGAAAGCGATCCGTGGAGATCTCGAAACGATACGCTACGCGTTTCAGTTAAAGGTTCCTGTTTCAGCGCTGGTTGTCGGCTTGGAGAAGGAACGCGGGTTTCGCGAACTGATCTCGCGAGTAGGAAGAGAGCGTGCCATGAGCCAACGCTTTGGTCGGCGATTTGACATTCAGGCAATACCAGCGCGGGATCAAATGGTGGCGTTAGCAACCCACTTGTGCGGTGTGTTCGAGGACTGGGCCTACACACTGTTTCGCGAAGAGCACGCATTGACTAGGCCAGGGAATACTCGCCTCTACGAATTGCTTTCGAAAGTCCGCTGCGGATGGAAAGGGCGACTTGGCGAAATCCTTTCTGGTGGCTTTGGCTGCGATACTACCAAGCGTGAGGAAGGTGCGTCTGCACTTTTCAGCGGTTGTTACTTTGCGGCAACGGGGGACACTCTCGATCGACAAGCGTTTGTTAAAGGGGTTATTGAGAAAATGGGAGAAGAGCAGGAGTTGATTGAATGGACCCAGGAAGCACTCGGAGCCAATAAGCGTCAAAACATTGCAGCAAACCTGGGAGCTATCGTTGCGGTAGGACTGCTAATCAGTTTGGTGGTGATGTATCTTTTCTTAGGGTAGATCCTCGAAAGCTGTATGTTGTCTTGCTACCAAATAATCGCTACTTGATGTTGCATCGCCAAGTGCTGTGTTCCATTCTCTTTCAAGGCTGCTGGTCATCGCTTTCGGTTGCGATCTTGCCTCCGCATGAGTCGCAACAGAGTCCGACCCATGATTCGCATTAGAATTATTCGAAACGATTTAGTTGTGCTTGAATCGTTTTTCTCGCAAGTAGCAGTGCCGGATTGCAAGTTTTCTGAAATCGGGCACAATCATTTTCAATTTTGGTCCATTTGAAGTTTGGTTCTTACTCAGCATTTACCAAAGTTCTTAATTGTTCGATCGCAAAGGGCGACTTGATGGCACGCGACGATGACGATGACGATTCCTTGCCTCCCTTGGGTGAGAACACCGACAAATTTTTGGATCAGGCAAAGAAGGGGCAACCTAGAAGCTTCTTGCTTGTTTGCAAGGGGAATAAGGTGAAGTACCTTGCTGTTAAAAAGAAGCCTGTCAAACAGAATGAGCTAAACGAAGCCAAAAAATCCGGCTACAAAGGGGAAGGTTACTTTGGCGTTATCACGGGCAAAGGGATGGAGCTTGTCTTTAATCTGTCTATTGCCGACGGGTACACTGCGGAGCCTGTGAAGGACAAAATCCTCAAAGACTTTTTGGAGGAGAAAGCGGACTTCAAGTGCAAGCCGACGATTGCAATCGTTGCAACGCTGCCAGAGATTCCGTTTGATGAAGAGGATTTGAAGAATCCACTTGTTGCACGTTTCCTTGCCCTGGATGTACAGATTACTCAAGTTCTGGACTTGAATCCGAATGCGGAAGGGGAGCTGAAGCAGACTACATTTGAAATTCGTGTCTTGCTGCAGGATGCCGACTTTAATTCGGCAGAGCCTCGCGTAACTGCACTAGAAACGAGACTCCAAGAATTGCTCAATGGTGCGGTGGTAAGGTCGCCCGCACCACCTGCCTCAAATACTCCCTCGCCAACTTCGACCACGCAACCGATTCCGACGGCCACACCCATCGAGCCCTCGGCAACATCTCCCACCCCAACCGTGGACAACGATGCGCTCAAGCTGAAGCTGCAAGAGGCACTAAACAGATTGGTGCCGCAGTTGAAACAAGCGGTGGTGACCTATCCCGAGAAGAAGGTGGAACTGCTCACGCCGGTAGCGCAAATCAAAAAGCAAATGGACGCTGGAGAGCTACAAGAGGCAAAGGAAGGCATCTTGGCAGTCAGCCAGCTTCTCAAGTCAGTAATGGCTCAAGGGGCCGCTCAAACTGGCAGCGAATCGCAGCCGCAAGCTGAGAATGCTCTTCGCGCTGAATACGAGCGCAAGCTCGCAGCCCTACAACCGAGTTACGCGCAAGCCCTGAAGGAAATGATTGGAGACACCAGCAAATTTCGCACGGTTATGGCCTTTGCGATGGAACAAGCGGAAGCTGGCGTCTACGAAAACGCTGTCAAGGCAATCGATCGATTGGCCCAAGCTGTTGCGCAGGCTATTTCGTCGAGGAAAATGCCGACAACCGATATTGAAAATCCGCTCGGCGTTGCCGAAAATGAGCCAACTACGAAAAAAAGCAAATGGGCAGAATTAGAAGAAATGGTTGCAAGCAAAGCCGTTTCTGGACAATTCCAACATAATTGGGATCAAGCGAAAGCCCTTTGGCTAGATGCCATCGACAGGGTAAATGATCAGCTCAGCAAGTTGAAAGTCGAGCTTCTCAATGAAGAAGACTCCGAGCTTCAGCAGATAGCGGAATTCGGATTGAATGCCATCACGGACAACCACCGAGTTCCACTTCAGGCTTCAATCATCAACGTGGACAAAGCAGTCGGACAGGCCAAAGCAAAGTTCATTGTACAAACTCGTGAGTTTGTGGAGGAGTTTAGGGACCATATTGAAACAGATGAGCAAGTAGAGGCATGCGATGACAACCCGTTTGGTGTCACCGTGTCAATTCGTGATACGCTTGGAGGGGCGCTTGCTGCGATGGATTCCGCACTTGAACAAGCCTTCGTTTAGCAGTGGTCCCGCGAAGAGACTCATCCACGACAATTACGAGTATTTTTTACTGAATGGAATTCATCGATGACCAAAGAAGCAAAAGTCAAAAAGTTCAAGCTGGCATTCCTGAAGCCAAAGCATCCAGATAAGAAGGCGTTGGCCGAAAAAGTTTCAATCGAGAAACTGGTGACCTCCTTGAAGAAGCCGTCGGACGATGATGACAAAAAGAAAAGACTCCTTTCCGCAGCAGCGACCCGTTTTTTTGCTATTACTGACGATGGTGAGCCCTCGAATCCTGGTCATGCAGTTTATTTCGAGGAGCTATTGCCCTACAAACTGATCAAGCATTGGAACGATGATCATGAATTCGAACTATGGCGGGATAATGTGGGGAATCCGCAAACGATAGGAAAGGCAGCCAAGAACATTATCGACGACGCCAAAAAAACTGGCGACAAGCTCAGCCTAGATTTTGTAAAGGAGTTTACGAAGCGATTCGAAAACTTCAAATTTGCTATGGACGCTCTCTACGATGCAGCTCCGGATTTGATGTTGCAAGAAGCGATCAAGATTCTGAATGAAACGCCCGAGTCTCCGCCCAAAGTAACTTGTGATCGGCTTCAGGGGAAATTGGTGTACACCTATTTCTCCGAAGGGAAACTGGATAAGATAAACTCACAGTATCTTCGATCGGTTAGTGCCGAGGACGCTGCTGAGTTGGCTAGTAAAGATCCCAACGCATACAGCCAAGTGTTTTTGGAAAAAGTCGACACGCACAGTCGAGTCCAGGCCCTCAAGAATCCACGTGTGCGCGAAGCGCTTGCCAAGGATACGGTATTGTGGGCCAAGCTGCTCAAGGATGTTTCGATGTTGCCTTTCCTTGAAAAAGCCCAGGAAAAAGTAGATACAACTGGCACTGTTAAGGAGCAAGAACAATCGTTGGCAAAAGCCGTCTTTGGAGAGATGCTTTCCAAGGGGAATGCTTTGAACTTGACCTACTACACCAACAATTTCACAACGCCGGCTGATGCTCTCGGCGCTAGTCCAGATGATCTAAAGAAATTGGTTACGACCAAACGTGACGAATTGCTTAAGCTGGGTTACACGGACGTTCCCGACCAGCCTGCGGCCCAGTGCGACGTCCTTGTAAGCATGTTGAAGAGCGTCATTGAGGCAGCATTAGGGCCGAACTCGACTTCGAAGTGCAAATCCATAGTAATTCCCGAAATGGTACTTACGGTGCCACTTTCCAAACTGCCAGGTCCGAACAAGCAGCCGGGCAAAGGTGGGCTTTTGCCCTTGGATTTTGGTGGGAATGTATATTTAGACGACGCAAATGCTCCGAATGGGCAAGTGTTTTTCACTGGACAGGGAATTGAGAGTCCCGACGCTCACACGTATTTAGACGTGGATGGCGTTTTGTATGACGCAGTCCTGGGAACGTCAGGCCAGGATGTGTTAGACGCAGTTGCGGAAAAGTTTGTGCAATGGCAGTTGGACTGGGTCACTGTCGCCGATCGATCCGTCAAAGTGAAAGTTGCGAAGGGTGACAAGGGGCATTGGATCGTCGAGGAGAGTGGGCTTGTCGCCGCTAAGAACCCTCAAGGATTCAAAACTGGATACCGCCTGACAGACAACATTAGCAAATACGCCGTATTCGTCGGCGAAAAGAAGGTCACCTTTTCCGATGTGTAATTTTTTTGCCGAAAGGCGTCTAGCGTGCGTGGAAAAGGACTTCATCTACGGCTAACTTATGTTGTAGAAGTTGTGGCCCAAGGTCTCTCAAAACTAAGATAGAAAACCGATGAGAAAATTGGAACATGGACTGGAGCTTTTTGTTTTCGCTAGCCGCTGGATTCAGGCGCCCATGTTCGTTGGGTTGATATTGGCGCAAGCGGTGTATGCCTATCGTTTTTTGCTGGATATGTTGACACTTTTTCCGATGGTTAACGACCTGCATTCGGAGCGACTGCTACTGGGAGTTCTAGGCTTAGTCGACATGTTGATGGTCGCGAACTTGATAGCGATGATTGTAATCGGTGGCTATACGCTTTTTGTTAGCAAACTGAACATTGGAGAAAACGAAGACAAGCCGGAATGGCTGGATACGACGACTGCGGCAACGCTCAAGATCAAACTGGCGGCAGCGTTGGTTGGCGTATCGGGAATCCATTTGCTCAAGACCTTTATCGAGTTAGGTGGAGAGGTGGATTTGGGGCACGGGGCGGAGTCGCACGGTGCTTCGGAGAACACCGTCGACAACATGAAAATCATGTGGCAGGTCGTGATCCACGTGGTTTTCCTTTTGTCTTCTTTGATTCTAAGTATCAGCGAAAGAATCTTACATCCGCATGCGTCGCATCCGAGTCCGACTCATGATTCGCATTAGAGTTTGTAAGCAGTGTTTGATCGCAAGAAGTAGCGCCGGATTGCAAGTTGACTTGAAATCGCGCCTAGTCGAATTGAAACTCGGTTTTTAGTCAACGTTCACAACCTCCTTCAACAGTTCTACCGCAAAGGATGCCTTAATGGCACGCGATGACGACGATGACGATTCCTTGCCGCCCTTGGGTGAGAACACGGAAAAATTCTTGGATCAGGCCAAGAAGGGGCAGCCAAGAAGCTTCTTGCTCGTTTGCAAGGGGAACAAGGTCAAGTATCTTGCCGTC
>JANMHA010000055.1:0-18180 GCA_031374925.1 Pirellula sp.
GTCCTAGAACCAAACTATGGCGAGTCGAATTGCAAAAATTCGCAAACGAATCAGGCCTAATCATCGAGCTGTGTCACTACCCGCCAGGTACGAGTAAATGGAACAAGATCGAGCACAAATTGTTCTGCCACATCACGAGGACCTGGCAAGGCGTTCCGTTGGAGACGCTTGAAATTGTAGTAAAGCTGATCGGTGCGACGAGAACTGAAACGGGACTCGAAGTCCACGCATGGCTGGACGAAAAAGAACATAAAAAGGCTCGACAAGTTACACAGAACCAGCTGGACGAAGTTATGATTAGGCGAAACGCGTTTCACGGCGAATGGAACTATGAAATCCATCCAAACTAGAATCGCAATTCGGTAGTTAATTGTTTAGCGACGCCTAAGCTCGATCGGCACGACCGATGGATCTCGCAAAATCGTGCCGATCATTTAGGCGAGCGGCAGATTGGAGTGTCCCAACCCGAAGCGTAAGCGAGGGGCAATTTCGCAGGTCCCTCACTTACGTTTCGGGTTATGATTGGTAGTTTTCACATCGCCGCTCGCCTTAGAGTGTCCTGTTAAACTTTCGGCCGCTAAGTGTCGAATGGATGTTGAAGGCAATAGTGCTTTGTCACCCAAATGGATGATTGTGAGTGGATTCTATTCGCAGCCTGACAGTCATGGAGGAGGTTGAATTGATGGCGTTGCTGTTTCTTCATGGAATGGCATTAGCTTCATGGTTTGTACCGCTAGGAAGAGTCCTCGATTCTGCTGGCTTGGATTCGATCAAGCCGATGGCTTTCGCTGCTTCGGCGATAGCAGCGATTTTGTCGCCTCTATTCTTTGGTGCCATGGCAGATCGGGCTGTTCCGCCGCCCAAGGTTCTGCGCTGGATCAGTTTTGCGACAGCCGCGTTAGTTGGTTTGATTGCTTGGGCAATTCAGGGCAACGCTTCCAGTTGGACGATTCTGTTGTTGCTCCAGGTGCAGGCACTGTTTTGCAGTCCCACATCTAGCCTTGCAGGTTCTATCGTTTTCTCACAGTTGATTAGGTCCAAGCGTCCATTCGGGTCGATTCGCGCGTTGGGCACAGTCGGTTGGATGGTAGGCTGTTGGGCAACAAGCATGCTAGCGTTGGATTCGAGTCCGAGAGCATTCTATGTTAGCAGCATATTGTGGATTGTATTGGGGGTATTCACACTGCGATTGCCTCGTCAAACGCGCATCAATTCGGGTGCTCAGCCACTAACGCTTCGAGAACGATTTGGGTGGGACGCACTGAGTCTTTTGCGAAATCACGACCATCGGGTTGTTTTCATCACGGCAGCACTCATCGCAATTCCTTTTGCCGCTTTCTATCCATTTACGCCGCCACACTTGGCGGAACTGGGTCTGGAGCGAACGAGCGCATGGATGTCACTTGGGCAAATCACCGAGGTGATCGCTCTGATTTGCATGGGCGCGATCCTCCGGCGATGGAGTTTCAAATGGGTTGTTGCAACTGGAATTGGTTTTGGAGTTCTCAGATACGCCCTCTACGCCACCAATTCGACCATTCTTGTTCTCCTTGGGTTGACTCTCCACGGCTTCGCATTCACGTTCACTTTCGTAAGCACTCAAATCTACCTCGCAGAACGTATCGAGTCTGGTTGGCGAACGCGTGCGCAGGCGTTGTTGAGTTTGATGACTGGCGGACTCGGAAGCCTAACGGGGTATCTGTGGTGTGGAGCTTGGTTGGCAATGTGCACATCGGACGGCTTCGTCCGCTGGAGTCTCTACTGGAGTGGTCTTAGCGCGTTGGTCGTGGTTGTATTGCTTTACTTCTCTACAAGCTACCATGGCATCCAACCGGACACCAAAGACTTAGTCGCATAGCGATTCGTTGCTAGGCGGTCGAGAGGTCCTAACTCTTCGGGGGATATGCCAAGGCTTTTTAGCGAACGATCTAGCAGCAGTCTGCCCCACCCATCGGGCAAGCTGTCATTGAACACGCCAAATAGTCCTTCAAACGGTTCGGGCATTGCTTGAAACGTACCTACTTTGGGCGGCAGCCTACCACGTAGCAGCGTATCTCCGAGACGCTGGTCCTCGACGTAGGCAGACCATCGCTGTTCAGATTCATTTGAAACGGTTGCGTGCGTTCAAGTTGCAAGGCCTTAGAATTGACTGTCTAGCGTGCCAACGTCCACCTCGGAGATGCGGACCTACGTGAAACGGGATCTTGGAGCGAGAACGAATCACGTCACAGCTAGCCCACTATAATAAATTGCTGGCAAGCTCTGCGAGTTCCGAGCGTTCGCCCTTTTCCAACGACACATGTCCGTAGAGTGGTTGACCGACCATACGATGAATGAGGTAGCTCAATCCGTTGGACAGAGAATCCAAGTAAGGGTGATCGATCTGTTGAATGTCGCCCGTGAATACGATTTTTGTCCCTTCCCCAGCACGCGTGATAATCGTCTTAATTTCGTGGGGTGTCAGATTCTGGGCTTCATCGACAATAAAGAATACTCGGTGCAAACTGCGACCACGGATATAGGCCAAGGGAGTGACTTCAACGTGACTTGACTGGAGAAAGTCTCGGCTACGTACCCTGGCGCTTCCATTCCCGTTGGTCGGATTCATGACGAGTATAACATTTGCGTTGATACTGTCGCGTGCAGTCCATTGCAGCAATTGATGTGCGTTCCACGTAGCAGCGTATCTCCGAGACGCTGGTATTCGATGCACGCAGCGAATCGCTGTTTGGATTCGTGGGAGACAATCGCGTGCCTGCGTCTGGGACGGAGATTGTATACGTAGCTTGGCGTTCCAACGTCCGCCTCGGAGATGCGGACCTACGTATGCGGACCTACGTATGCGGACCTACGTATGCGGACCTACGTATAGAGTGTGCATGTGATTCTATTTCGAATCCGACCTCTAATCAGTCGCCCGTGGATTCGCAGGGAAAAAAGGTACGAGTCAATAAAATTCATCAAAACTAAATGCGACCGATACGTCTACCCTTCGGAGAGATACCGTTCAGAAACTTCATCTAAACTAAACAAGGCTGGGAACATTTCCGACGGGCAAGTTGTAGAATCTGTATCTCTAAGCCGAACGCAATTTGAGTTGATGCGTGGCGAGTTTGCTCGAAGGAGATACCTCATGGCCAATCCGTTGAAATTGATGAACTGGTTTTTTGCAGCAAGAAATTGCAACTTGCTATTCACCATCGCCTTAGTCAGCGTGGGTGTATGTCATGCACAAGAGAAATCGGCTAGCGAACTTGCTCGCGCTGCCGAGTCGCGTTTCCCGGGGCCGACAGAAACGGGATATTTGCTGCCGAACGGTTGGCATATCACTCCGGCTGGTCGACAAATCGAAACGACCGACCTGCTGCTCAATATCCTACCACTCAAAGATTCGAAACACGCGATCATCGCCACCAGCGGTTTCAATGAACACAACATCGCGTTGGTCAACCTCGAAACGGGTTCCTTCATGGCCAAGGAATCGGCTTACCAGAGTTACTTTGGACTCGCACTATCGGCAGACGAAAAGAAGATTAGCTGGTCGGGAGGTGGCGCAGGCCGTCTGCACACGTTCGACCTCGCAGAGGGAAAGCTAACGCGAACGAGCGAACCTGAGCCAAATGCTCGCTCGATGAAGCGAGAGGAGCTGGCCGCATTGAGAGCTCAGCTCGTCAAGGACAAGTCCTTTCGAAGCGGGCTTTGCCTGGATGAAAAACGACAATGTATGTACTCGTTGAAGATCAACTCGGGCAAGATGGCAGTGATTCCTTTCGGAGCTGACGAAGCATCCGAAGTCGAATTGGGAGGACGCCCCTATGATGTCCAGTTGAGTCCGAGGAACGGTTTGCTCTATGTTTCCGACTGGGCCGAGCGTCGGCTCACGGTTATCGATCCTGTTGCGCTTCGCGTTGTCGCGAGAATCCCAGTCGGCGAACATCCCAATCAGATCGCTTTCCATCCGACCGATGATCGTCTCTTTGTCGCTTGCGGTTCGTCCAATGGCGTTTGGGTCGTTGACACGAAACGAGGCACCGTTACCGAAACGATCTTTACCGGACTTTTCCCACGTTCTCCCGAGGGAAGCACTCCAGACGCTTTGGCCCTCTCGCCAGATGGAGAAATGCTGTTCGTTGCCAACGCCGACAATAATTGCATTGCCGTAATCGAAGTCGAACATCCAAATCGAAGCGCGGTCAAAGGATTCATCCCAACCGGCTGGTACCCGACTGCCGTCGCTGTCACACCAGACGGCAAAAACCTCTTAGTGGGAGTAGGCAAAGGAAATCAATCGAAAGCAAACCCCATTCCTAAAGTCGAAGTCCCCGATTCGAAGCTGACTGAAACCGAACAAGCCGTCCGAAAATTTCAGCCATTCCCATACATCGGAACGAACATGAGTGGTGCTCTGTCCATCGTTCCAATTCCAGACGATGCGGCCTTGAAGGAATATACGCAACAGGTTTACCGCAATTGTCCCTATTCCGACGAGTTGCTGACCTCCGTTCCAAGCACTGTTCCGACTGCGATTCCATCCAAAGTAGGTGCTCCCAGTCCAATCAAATACGTCATCTATGTGATCAAGGAGAATCGAACCTACGATCAGGTTTTTGGCGACTTGGCCGCAGGCGACAAGCCGATAGGAAAAGGGGACCCAAGCTTATGCATGTTTCCGCGAAAGGTCACTCCGAACCACCATAAGCTGGCCGAGCAATTTGTGCTTCTAGACAATATGTATTGCAACGGCCAGGTGAGCCGGGACGGTCACCCTTGGAGCACGATGGCTTACAACACCGACTATATCGCGCGTGACTGGCACTTAACGTACTCGCAACGACTGGGGGTCGATGACGATGACCTAGGAGACTTGTCCAATGCGCCATCCGGTTATCTATGGGACGCTTGCATGCGAGCAGGGGTCAGTTATCGCAACTACAAGGAATACGGCAGCCGAGTCTCCGACGATACGGGTAATACCAAGATGGAGGGCAAAGTTCCCGGACTTATCGGTCACATGTGCCCCAATTTCGGGATCGGTAAGGGTCGAGAACGGGACATGGACTTGATCGAAGTTATGTTGGCCGAGTACAAGCAATTTGTCGAAAACAAAAATATGCCAAAATTCATCATGATGAGTCTTGGTGAAGATCATACCGATGGTACGCGAATAGGTTCGTTTACTCCGCAAGCATGTGTTGGCAGCAACGATATCGCGTTAGGGAAGCTTGTGCATGCAGTCAGCCATGGTCCTTTGTGGGCGGAAACTGCAATTTTTGTGATCGAGGATGATGCTCAGAATGGTCCCGATCACATCGACGCTCACCGCACGGTCAGCTTGGTCATCAGCCCCTATACCAAAAGGTCCTATGTTGATAGCACACAGTACAGCACGGTCAGCATGATTCGAACGATGGAGCTTATTCTAGGCCTTGAACCGTTGTCCCAATACGATGCTGCGGCCCGACCCATGTTCAACAGTTTCACCAGTGTTGCCGACTTGACGCCGTACACTCTCGAAGCAGCTCAGATCAATCTGGAAGCAAAGAATGATGCGCTGGCCTATGGCGCCGACCGATCGATGCTGATGGACTTCACGGAGTACGATCGAATCGATGATTTTGAATTGAACGAAATCCTTTGGCACTCCATTATGGGAACCGATGCGCCGACCCCTCCAGCCGTTCGAAGAGCGATTGCGTTTCGGTCCGTTGGCCGACGGTAGTAGAATTGTGTCACCGCCGCGAGACGTAGGGAAGCGTGTCCCCCTCGCCTCGCGGAAACCGTTTCTTCGCTCCGCGTTGAATGTCGTCGATCAGGTCGACATAGGGATCACCCGAATAGCAGATTTCTCCGAAGTACGCGAAGACGTCTGAATCGCGAGTCACAAACATCGGCGCCAGCTTGCCCGCTGTCGTCGTGTAGGAAAATCCGCCGAGAACTTCGCTTCGACCACCGTTTTGCGTTTGCAGCAAAGTCCCCCCTCGCTCCGTCTTGTAACCCAAAATCCAGGCATCGCTGGCATCATTGGTAAGGTGCGTGCCTTCGTTTTCGATGTTCAACTGGCGAGCCCACATCTTATGGCCGTGAAGTCGTAAATCGTCGGTCGTAACATCTTCAAAAAAAACTTCCATACCCTTGCTTCGATCCGTGAATCGGACTAGGTGTACGCCGAGACTCTTCAATACGACAGTTCGTTTAGTATCGATCTCAATCCCGCCATTGATTGATGACAGGTGTTCTATCTGAACAATGGCTGAGGTACCGTCCACAATCCTAAAATCTGGCTTGCATTGGGATGTATAGTCCACCCAGCCCCCAGTTCCAATGATGCGTTCTACATTGCCTCGCACCAGAACGGTACGTTGGATCGCCATGAATCCGGGCAGGAACACAGTGGATGCCCCTGAATCGATCGCTCGCTGTATCGCCTCGGAGGAGTCACGCTCACCTGCCGGGTCCGCTCCGAAATCAACAGCATTGGCCCATTTCGCCGGAGGCTCCCATTTCAATGTTGGTGTCGGACGAATGGGCAATCGCAACGACTCGCTGGAGCCAGACGAAGGATTCGTTGCATCCGTCGACGAAAATTCGCGAATATCAGGTCCGCGCGTTGCCGGCTGTTCGGTGTCGGTCACGCGATACGCCGCACCCGAGTCTGGGGTTGCAAGGCTTGCCAACGCCCGACGATACCCTTGCGTTTGGCAATCTCGGGCATAGATTCGACCGCCGTTGTAGTTGATCACGGCGGGGGCATTCTCAGCGCCCGGCAGCCCGTCTAGTTTGGATTCGATCATGGCCATCGTTCCGTACGTCTTGATCGCTGGCACTCGATTTTTGCTTTGAAGGCCGCGGATAGCGATCGTCTGCCCTTCATTGGAAAAGCCCACTTCGCTTTGCTCGCGAAGGGTAATGTTCTCCAAAGTCTGACTATTGACCGCAAGCGCCGACTGAATCCCAACTCGAAATCCAAAGATGGCGCAATTCTTGATGAGCAAGGGACCGTTCATATCGCGATGCCCGAGATGCAGTCCAATCGCGGACTTGGTCGATCGATCGATCAATCGTACGTTGCGAACGGCTCCATAGTTGTTCGAATAGAATTGCAACGCAATGGCACCAGGATTGTTCTCGCCGACATCCAACGTGAGGTCTTCGACGTAGTTGTGAAACCAATCGGCCGATCCGAATCCTCCGCACCACATCATCGATTGCGGCTTCGTTGAGTCGCCAAAGACACCGTCTTTCAAACGCAACGTCGTTTTCATTGCACCTTGACCTGCAATCCAATTGTGGCCCCACGCCGGCTTGCCATTGGAATTGCGATTCGACCAATTGAGAGTCTTGGAAATGAGATAGGTACCCTCGGGAAAATACAAAACGCGATGCTGACCCATCACGTCGTCGATGGCCTGTTGAATCGCGAGGGTATCGTCGGTCAGACCGTCCCCTTTGGCTCGGTAGGGAGCTTCGCGGACATTAACGACCCATTCACTCTTTGGGAACTGCACATTCGTTGCCGGATCCATGGATGCACCATAATCCTGCGCCAACGCATAGGTCGCAGAAAAGCAGGTCACAAAGGCGCCGCAGATTCGAGATGTAGCTGAAGGTGAAAGGATGATGAAACCCCCCGCGTAGAATGGAATAAACAGTACGTCTTCAAGAAAGAATTTCAGAAACAATACTACCGTAAACATCCGTCATTCGGAATTCCCTACCAGCATAACGATAGGCTAGCCATCGGCCAACTTGACTCGATCCTCTCGCAATCTTCATTCATTCTAAATGATTCCATGGAATAACTTGTTTAATCAAACGGCGAACAGTTGTTTTTTAGAATACTCTGCTACTCTTTTCAAGATTTTGGAATCCATTAATGAAAGTCCATCGGCTGCGGCATTCGGCAAAAACCGCCTTTACGCTAGTAGAACTCCTAGTCGTGATCGCCATCATTGGTATTCTTGTTGGTCTACTTTTGCCAGCGGTTCAAGCTGCCAGAGAAGCAGCTCGCAGGATGTCTTGTTCCAACAATATGAAACAGATTGGGTTGGCATCGCTCAATCACGAAAGCACCTACAAACGCTTGCCTCCAAGCCTATTCGTGGATATCGGTTTGCCACCCGGCAGCACGGGGCAACCAGGGGCACCGTACCCAGCTATCGTACATTGCTGGAGTATCTACCTGCTGCCATACATGGAGCAAAATCAAGTCTATGCGGCTTACGACCAAAAGTTCCCTTGGTTTTCATCACCAAGCATCATCCCGGGCACGCCCAATAATCAAGCGGCTCTAAAGAACATTGTGCCAGCGTTCCTGTGCCCTTCATCACCTGGCGGAGCTGAACGCAGAATCAGCGGTACCTATTCGTTCGGTGCAACGTTTCCATTCCAAGATTTTGCAGCAACGGATTATGCTACCTGCAGCTCCATCAACCCGGGATCGATCACCTTCTTTGGTTATGCATCTGGAACAACACAAAACGATCTTTTCAGCTCACTCGGGCCAGAGATAAAAGGCGCTGGTGCTGTTCCCGTACTAGCGTTTCCACCACGACGAGCGAATACCATGGCGTTCGTAACCGATGGTACGAGCAATACGATCTTGATGTGCGAAAGCGCTGGCCGCCCAGATTTTTATATCGGCAACAAGAAGAATACTACTAAGTACTTAAAAGACGGCGGTTGGGGACACCATGAAAATGACTACGGCCTGGATGGAGCGATCGCGGGTGGGACAACGTCGCCGGGCAATTGTGTTATTAACTGTCACAATGACAACGAAACCTACTCGTTTCACACCGGGGGGGCAACGCATGGTTTGACAGATGGCAGCGTACGCTTTTTGAGCGCGAGTATCTCCCCGCAAACGTATGCAGCGTTGATCACGGCCAGCGGTGCAGGCAAGACAGCGGCAGAAGTTTCACCCAACTCGGATCAGTAAAATTTTGGATCGGCCTAAATCCGACAAGAAAGTTCCTGCGATTATGAGATTCTGTATCCTGCCCTTTACGTTACTGCTTTCAGTCGCTTTCGGATGTTCTCCTTCGGGACCAGCTCCGATATCGACCAAGGGTACCGTCAAGACAAAGAGCGGTCGTCCTTGCGATAATGCTTTGGTTGTATTCCATCCGCTTGAACAAGGTCGGCTCAACGACCCAAAGCCCGTTGGAAAGACGGACAGCAAGGGTCATTTTGTGCTAACAACCTTTGCGGAAAACGACGGTGCGCTGCCGGGGGAGTACGCGATTACCGTGGTTTGGCCTGGCCAAGATGCGAAGTCAAGTAAATTGTCTATGACTGGTGAAGGCGGAGCTGTCGGTGTGGACCAACTGAAAGGCAAGTATGGAAACCCAAGCATGCCATTGTTGAAGACGACGATTTCCAATAAGGGTGCGGACCTTGCATTCGAAGTCGATTAAAAACCCGTGTCGTCGCGAGCCTCACAAAGGGATGCGACGATCCGTTCGTTGATTGCGTCCAAAATGGGAACCAGATCCGCTGCCGTACGAAGCACGAAGTGTGCGCCTGCTGCACGGTACTGTTCGTCCAAATGATTAAGACGTGTGCTCAGTTCCGATTCCGAGAGCGCTTCGGCGGCTTCTTGACTGAGCCCAAGCCCGTTTCCAGTCATGGTCACTCCCGCTTGCCTAAACATTGCGAGCGGCGGAAACTCTCGAATCTACTGTGGCTTCAGAAAATGCACTTCTTTGGCAGTAAGTTGCTCCATTGCCCTGAGCACTCGAAGCGGATGATCCGTTTGGATGCAGTCGATCCCCCAACGGATAGCTCGCTTGTACTCGTCGACAGACTCGTTTCGCCCTAAAGCATCTGAAAAAACCAATATTCTTTTCTTATGGCAGGCAGTGTCGTTGTGGATGACAACGTGACGACCGTCCTTGGTCAGGCGGACATCGATTTCGGCCTATTCGCAAAAGTACAGGCAGGCTTCCAAGGCTACGTTTGAGGGTGCAAGTCGATGTTCCAAAGATTCTTGCCCGCCGCATTGTAATGCGTCACTGTCATGACACGCGTCTTGGCATCGATCTTAACCAAACCAAAGAATTGAAATCCCTCCGAAGGTGGACGATTGGCTTTCATTCCATCGGGAATGCCTTTGAACCTCAATTCGGGCCCGAATGTATCATCGAGCTCACTCGGGCCGAACGTTCCTGCGTGCAATGGTCCGCTAACAAACTCCCAGAACGGATCAAAGTCTTTGAAGACAGCTTTCTCGGGGTCGTAATAGTGCGAAGCGGCATAGTGTACATCGGCAGTTAGCCAAACCGTGTTCCGAATTCGGTTTGTTTTCATGAATTGAAGCAGGTCAGCGATTTCTAATTCACGTCCAAGCGGTGGACCGTCTCCGTTTGCCCCGTTCTCAAAGTCCAACTCTCCATCGCGAACGATCAAACCGATTGGCATGTCACTGGCGATAACTTTCCATGTCGCTTGACTTGCCTTCAGGCGCGTCTTGAGCCATTGCAACTGTTGTTTTCCCATGAACGCGGAAGCTTCGTTCATTTCTGTTTGTCGGTTAGGCGAATTAGGGCCGCGATACGTGCGAAGATCGATAAAAAACACTTCCAGCAATGGACCATATGGAATGGTTCTATAAATGCGATTCAGGCCATCCGCAGACGTGTGGATCGGTAGGTAGTCGAGAAAGGCCTGTCGCGCACGGGCCGAAAGGAGCGACACGCTTTTCACTTGGTATCGATCGTCATCGAGTTGTTCGCCTGGATACCAGTTGTTGAGAGTTTCGTGATCATCCCATTGAACGAAAGACGGAACCTCCGCATTCAAGCGACGCACATTGGCATCCATGCAGTTGTATCGGTAATTGGCGCGAAACTCGTCGAGTGATTCTGCGACTTTTGACTTGCCCTCGATAGCCAAGTTCTTCCAAATAGACCCGTCGTCCAGTGAAAGCTCACTGGTTATGGGGTTGTCGGCATAACAGACATCGCCCGAGTTGATGAAAAAATCGGGCGAATGACTTCGCATGGTTTCAAATGTTGTCATACCACCGCGACGAAGGTCGATGCCGTAGCCTTGTCCAGCAGTATCGCCCGACCAAGTGAATTTGATATCCCGAGGCATAGGGCCGGCGTATTAAAACGACCGGCAAGCGGTGCGCTCATTTTGGAAAGATCGCTCAAGTCTTGGAAGCGAACGCGATAGAAAACCGGCTCACCTGGCTTCAAGCCGTTCAATCGAAGTTTTGCCGTGAAGTCGGAATGTTCGAAGGCGTCCGGTCCGACGATGCGCCTCACATTTTTGAAGGATTCGTTGGACGACAATTCGACAATCATTCGAGCCGCTCTATCGGACCGGCTCCAAATGGTGGCGGCCGAATGGGTCACGTCTCCAGATGCAATGCCACTGGTAATATTGGGTCGGAATGGATCATTTGTGATCTCATCGCTGAAAAGCGAGCTCGATTGCGAGGCGACATACGCACCTGCACTGATTTGCGCCAGCAGCGAATTGAAACGGCGACGATCGAAACGATGTATGGAATGGTTCATGGTCAAATCACTTTGGGCCAACGGCTTTTCGACCTAGGTCGGGGAAGTCGGTAAAGAATCCGTCTACTTTGAGTTGATCGATGAGCACTCGATGCGTTTCGTCGAGCGATGTGGACCAGCTGGGTTGTTGGAGCGTTCGAACCGTGTACGGATGGACCAATAGTCCCGATTTTCTTGCGAGTTCTACCAACCCCGTCGACACAATTTCGTTCTTTTCATTGCGAGTCGCTAGTGTGTCGAGCGCAGGTCCAATACCTTTCGCATATTCGGCCATACTAGCGAGCTCGGAATCCGATGGGCGTCGACCGAGCAATTGGATGAGCGGCAATTTGCAATGCAATCGCTCGTGTAGATCCTTGAGTTCATCAGGCTCAAAGCACTGGATATAGCATGGGCAAGTGGCATCTTCGATCCCGAGTTTCGCAAGCAACTTCAATAACGATTCGCCCATGGAGTAGCCAAATTCCTTCTTGTGAAATGCGGCTCCTTTGAGCTCGATATACAAACCAGCCGTTTTGCCTGTCGTCTTGTTTAACCCACGAATGAGTTGGATCTCGTCGGCAAGCTTGAGGACTCGTTGGCCGGCGACATTAGGAAATCGGCCTTGTATCGCTGGCTCTTTGGAGTTGCGGCCCGTTCGCTCGTGCATTGTCAGCGATTGAATCTCGGCCCAATCGAAGTCGGCGAAGTAGAAGCGTCCATCGCCTCTGGCTCTCACGGGAAACAGCTCCTCAACGTTTGTTGTTTCCTCCATGGTGATATCGTGGGTAACAATGAACTCGCCATCTTTGCTCAATACCACATCTTGCTCGATGTAGTCGGCACCTTGCGCGTGCGCCAGCGTTTTGGCCGCCTCAGTATGTTCGATTGCGTATCCGCTGGCACCGCGATGCGCGATGACAATAGGACCGCTGAAGTCGATGAAGTAAGCTAACAGAACAACTAAAAAATGCATGGTGACCCTCAATGTATTGAATTCTACGCGGTGCCGGTGTTCGGATCATGTTTTACCGCATTAAAGCAAAATACCGGCCAATGCGTCAAGGAATTCATCAAAGCTTCTTAACCTCTGGTCGTTCAAACCGTTTCGCTTTTGGGAAGAGTCGCAGCCGGCAGTCGCTTTCAGCTAGGAAGCTTGCGTTCGAGACACCGCGCTATTTGAGCTCGCCTGCTATCTTCCATACGTAGCGATCGCCACGAATATACATCGCTCCGTCCGAAATTGCTGGACTTGCTTGCACCAATTCGTCCAGCGCATTCTTTGCAAGGACTTCATAGTCGGGACCGTTGCGAATCACAGTACATAGACCGGTGTCGTCAAAAAAATAAATCTTGTCCCCAATCCCGACCGGTAACGAATAACAATCTATCCCAACTGGAGCGAAGCGGAACGGAAGGATAGATTGTACGTTGGGCTAAGTCGCTTCGCCGTGTCTGACCTGTGCGGATTCTATGCGTTCCGCTTTTCCTGGCTACAGTCTATTAGACCCGTAAGGGCATTCGCAACTAGACGGCTGAATGTTTTCCTGCCCTTGACTTCGATTTATTCGCTTCAACACTCAGGCTTGAACAAAACATGCCTTCGACCAATGTCGAGGTTAGGCAAAGGAACAAAAGCCAACTCCGTTTCGACCCTGGACAAAACATTGCACCAACCCTTCCTCGTCAAAACGGACCATCGCGAAGGTTCGTTTGTTGCCTCGCGAACGGGCACGAGTCTGACGGAGTTGTCTTAATGTTTGACAAAGCGAACGTGAAGAAATGATGAACTTTGGCTCGCGCACAGTTACTGACGCTGGCAGCGTCAGCCACGTGTCTGCCACGTGTCCGCCACGTTGTGGACGCTGCTAGCGTCCAAGAAGGCACAAAGAGTTAGTCGCTATCCTAGTAACGCCATTGAAGGCCGTAATCGAGGCTATGCAGCGAGTAGTTGCTTTCCCGCAACGAAAAACTTGGCGTACTCGCGCCCGTTGGTGGATTGCTCAAGTTGGATGCCAATTGCGGATCCAACTGGTCAGCAACTCTCGCTACTTTCGGTAACCCTAGGTACGAATACCCAACAGTCGCCTCCAACCGTCGAGTCAATCGATAGCCCAGCGTTAAGTTTGTCTCAGGCGAAACAATGAACGTGTTCATGACATAGTTGCCGTCATTGGTACCTCGAGCAAGCAGTCCGTTGGCTGTAGTGCTCGTACTGCCGGGATTGCCGGGGACGGTGATGGTCGACGAACCATCAATGGCCACGCTGCGTTCCATGTTACCGAATCCTAACTTGACCATACCGGACAGACTCCAGCATCGCTCACGCATGATTCCGTTTAGCCCCAAGGCCATTCCGTTAAATCGATTGGTTGTCGCAAAGCGATCAGAGAGTTGCGAGATCGTTCCCACAGGTGCCGGTGTATTTGTTAACGCTGTAGTCGTCGAATCGATCCGCAATGAGTCGGCCAATCTTGCGGACTGATAACCAGCTAGGAACTCCAGACGTCCTGCGCAATCTCGAAGGATCAGCTTGCGAAACAAAATGTCACCACCGTACACGTCGCTGGATGTAGTTGCGTTCAACGATCCCGATGTGCTGCTTGGATAGTTAACGGCGATCGTCGATTGAGCATTGTTGGCAGTGCTAAAAAACGGACGCATCACTACGGGTTCTGATGTTGGGGTACTATTGTACGACAGTGAGTTGCTGCCTACATCAAAGAAACGCAGTACGATGCCATTGGATTTGCAATCGTCGAAATAGATTCCCAATTCACCTCGTATCCCTTGAGTGGCTTCCCGAAGAACTTTCGAACCCCCGAATAAATTAGTCGTATCGCTTCGGCCAATCAATCCGTCCGTCGCAGGGTCGTTAGCTGGTCGACGCGTGGTCACCAACTGTGGTAAATTCTGCCCTTCGGGCCAGAACGTTGCCGCTTCTATGCGGAGTTGCATGCGACGAAGTAAGCTGCCCACGACATGGGGCGACTGAATCATACCGATCGACTCGCAACCGCTCATACATGGTTGGCGCGTATTGCCAAACACCATTTCATTCGGGTCGTGAAGAACTTCATTGGGTTCGGATGAATCGATGTAATCTTCGTTGTCGACAATCACCCTGCTAGGTGTAGCGGCAATTGGGCCGTGCGAATGTGCGATGCCGGCCTGGCAGTTCTTACAACCCGCTTGAACGACTCGGCTAGGTGTGGGTCTGTTTGCCCCAGAACGAACACTTGCAGGCCTTTGGAGGACTCGCCGCCCAGGAAGGGCCTCATCCTCTGTTGAAATATCCTCTGTTGAAATCCATTCCGATGCGGACGCTTGAACAACCCCCGATTTCAAACTTTTGCTTTTGGCTTGTGTTGGAGACGGCGCCGTCGGTTCGGCTGGAGTGTAAAACTGTCGATCCGTGCTGCGACCGGTTCGAAGCTGGGCAAAGGCTGGTGCGATGTCAACTAGACTGAGTGCGGCGAAGGCGCCAACGCCTAGCCCCACTCTCAAAGCCGTTCGTAGTGCTTGACGGCGAATTTCGCTGATTTCCCTAAAAGCCATGTTTTCCCCCCAGCAACACAAATCGTGACGACAACGCAGGGTTTGACGACTGCGCACTTTGATGGTGTTTTCATCGGAAGTTCCGACTGCGGAAATTGAGTAAAGATGGCAGGATTTGCCGGCTGCATGCCACGTGATTGATAGCAATGAAAGGATTGGACTTTGCAGAATATGCGGACTTACGGATGTAGCGAAGCATTTGCGATGATCCCAAGAGCTGTCAGCCGATCTCCTCCTTTACAGGATCCGAATGGAAATTCGGGCCGATTTTATTGCAATCAGATCGCTTTGATCTACGGTAAAGGGATTTACAACATGCGACGAACTCTCGCCACGCTCACGATTTCAGCTCTATCTGTTGGCTTGATCGGATGTGCCGATATGAGACACCGCGTAGGGGTGGATTACGCTCGCAACGTCGCGTGGCCGCAACCCTTTCGAGCCGCCGATTCCAATTCGGTGGTGGCCCCATTTGAAATCATGCGAGACAACGGCTGGAGGGAAAATAACACCCTCGGAACAAGTCTGTTCTCATCGCAGAATGCTCTCAACGAAGCGGGCGAAATCAAGGTCCAGTGGATCGTGACGCAGGCACCGCTGAATCAACGCATCGTCTACGTCAAAGCAGGCAACACGGATCAGGAAACAAACGCTCGTGTCGAGAGCGTCCAAGAGGCTGTCTCCCAACTCATTCCGAGTGGCCCACTGCCACAAATTTTGGTAACGGAGATCGAGCCAGCAACATCGTCAGGAGCTTATCAGACCTTGGTCCACCGAGCATTAACCAGAACCACTCCGACACCTAGGCTCTCGAAATTCAACGGGTTGAATGCACCATCGCAGCAGACGGTTGCACCAAATGCTGGTGATAGCAAGTAGGTTTGTAAGTCCGTTGCCATTGTCGTCTCGCTATTGTCGCCTCGCTATTGTCGCCTCGCTATTGTCGCCTTTTGCTCCGCAAAAGTGCGTTACCGAAACACACTTTTGCGGATAGGCTGTGAGTTTATAGTAGCAGGCACATTCCATGTGCCGTCCGCAGGTCAAAAACCTTTGGTTTTTGGGCTACGGCACACGGAGTGTGCCTGCTACTTTGAGGCAATTCAATATATTCACAGCCTAGGAGTGCCGTGCCACACTATTCGAGTCCCCGCAGGACTCGCATGTTGATCGCGTCCCACTCCTCGTCTTCGTCGTTCTTGCCTTTTTCTGTTTCTAGGTACATCGGCAACGTTTTCAGCGATTTGTGTTTTAGGACCCGCCTAAATCCCTCTAGGCCAATCGTCCCGAGACCAATGTGTTCGTGTCGGTCAACTCGGCAACCGCATCCCTTCTTGCTATCGTTTAAGTGCAAGGCCCGGATGGCCTCCAAAACACTGTGTTTCTTTGCGTCTTTCTCCCATGCCTTGAATCCTTCGGCCGTTGAGAAGTCGTAGCCAGCCGCGTGCGCATGGCAGGTATCCAAACAGACACCAACTTGCATCGACTCGCCGGTTCGTTCTAGAAGCCAACCGAGTTGCTCCATATTCCATCCAAGATTCGAGCCTTGGCCAGCGGTGTTTTCCAACAGCATCCAAGCGCGCTTAGGAGCAACTTTTTCGTAGACTTCTTGAATTGCGGTAACGATCCTTTCCAAGCCAGCTTCTGGGGTCGATTCTACGTAGGAACCTGGATGCATCACAACACCATCCAGACACAACTGTTCCGCTCGCTGCCATTCGATCACCATGGAATCGATCGATTTCTTCCAGAGTTCCTCTTTAGGGGAAGCTAGGTTGATCAAATACGATGAGTGCGACAATGGACGCGATACGCCTGTTCGCTCCAGTGATTGTTTGAAAAGAGAGCAATCGCTGTCGGTGATTGGCTTTGCAGCCCATTGATTATTATTTTTGGTAAACATCTGAACAACGTCCATGGAGTACTCCGCAGCAGCATCCACCGCTTTGTAAAACCCACCCGCGATGCTCATATGAGCGCCTAATTTAACCATGATTACCCTGTCTCTCCCAAATCGCCTAATTTAATCTGGTTCATAGATTCTCGTATTGCGTGCATCGACTGCGAAAAAGTAATCTTCAGTCCGGCGAGAAAACCAGGCAGAGCGTTCCAAGTCTCAAAGGTGAGGTTCGTGACGCTCCAGAATTGAATGATCAGGATGAACGATTCCATGAACATTGAACAGTACCTAGCAAGCAAAACTCGATCATTCCAGTATGTTGCGACGTTGTCGTTGGCGGCCGCTCTAGCGGCTGGCACTTCCGGCTGCCGCGGCACGGCGCCAGCCTTTTCACAGGCGTTTAGTGGGCTGACTGCTCCAGCCCGTGTACCACCACCAGCACAAGGCAGTTTCCAAGTGCCTGGCTCCTATTCCGGTGGCGTCAACGGGCCGGGAAATCCGTCCAGCGGCGGCTTGGGAGGCTCCAGCTTTGGCAGCGGCCCGAAAACGAGTCAAAGCTCTTTACCCACCGGCGGTTTGATCAATGGCCTATCCAATACTCAGTCCCAGATTCTCACTGCAACCAATAGGGCTCGAAACTCCGTGAACCGAGCCGCCGACGGCATCAACTCCTCCGTCGAACAAGCTAGCGCGCGAGTCGATCGATTTGGACAGGGAGTCGCGCAAGCCAGCGCGATTTTATCGGAAGCCGCAACGACACCCATTGTTAGCGGTGCTTCGGAACGCTCCAACATGAATTATCCGACTAACGATCCGCCGCCAATCAACTCAAGCACTTCCGGACGCATCGGCGATGCCGACCCCAGCGAAGCTGCCAGTTGGCGAACACCCATTCCAAGATAAAAGCCAATGTGGACGAGACAATGTGGACGAGACAATGTGGACGAGCGAGGCCCTTCGCTCGTACTGTGGATAGTAAAGACCGAGTGTCAGGCGCACTTTCGCGGATAGACTGTGAGTTTATTCGCAAGGTGCAGAAGTTTGTCGCCTTTTGCTCTACAAAAGTGTGTTAACGCGGTGAACTTTCGCGGAGAAGCTATGTAGGGTTGAGTTTCAAAGAAAAATCCGGCACACTCGTTGGGAATATTCAAACACTTCATTCTCCAACGAGGGCCGAATTATGTCTAAGGTTATCATGGTTGGTTGCGATTTGCACGACCG
>JANMHA010000057.1:0-15165 GCA_031374925.1 Pirellula sp.
GGTCGTGCAAATCGCAACCAACCATGATAACCTTAGACATAATTCGGCCCTCGTTGGAGAATGAAGTGTTTGAATATTCCCAACGAGTGTGCCGGATTTTTCTTTGAAACTCAACCCTACATAGCTTCTCCGCGAAAGTGCTCCTCGTTAACACACTTTTGCGGAGCAAAAGGCGACAATTGTGCGTAAAGGCGACAATTGTGCGTAAAGGCGACAATTGTGTGTGGCACGCCCAAAGCGAAGCGTGGGCGTGAGAACTGTGGCAAATGGTACTAACTAGCGACTCCCATGCCCTTCGTGAACTCAGGGACTTGCCACACGATGGTGAGCAACTGGCGAATAAATTCACAGCCTAGGAGCAATAGGCGACAATGTTCTGTACCGCGAGAATACAATCACGGCTTATCCGAGTGGGGCAAGGCGAGCCGTAGATCGTAAACTACCGATAGTTTTCCTTCAGCAACTCGCTTCAATATCCTAGCAAACACTTTTTAGCTTTCTTACACTTATCCAGTCCGAATGACCCACCCCCGATTTCTAGTCCCCTTGCTTCCGCAGCAAGGTGCCGTCGAATTGCCTCCCGACGAAGCTCACCACGCCAGCCGTGTACTGCGATGTTCGAAGGACGATGCGATTGTTTTGTTCGATGGTCTTGGCAACGAAGCCATGGCAAAGATCCAATCGATCGACAAGCGCACGGTCAGCGCGGTAATCAATTCCTATGCGTTCGCTCCTCGCGATCATTTAGGACGTTTGCATTTCGCCATCGCCATGCCAAAAGGGGATCGACAACGCAATACGATCGAAAAGATAGTTGAGTTGGGTGTTGATTCGTTGAGTCCCCTCGATACGACGCGATCAGTAGCTGTTGTGAACGAAGCCAATGGTGAGCGGTTAAATCGCTACGTTGTGGAAGCTTGTAAGCAATGCGGCCGCAATCGACTCATGAGCATTCGGCCTAAGCTGAGCATGAAAAACATCAGGGCTTACTCCAATTCGATCGTCTCCAACCAAGAATCGAATTCTATCGCCATCTGGATCCTCCATCCCAAGATAGAAGGACAAGTATCGAACACCATGCATCAAGCGAATTTGCTGGCCAAACGCAATGAAAAACTGCTTTTTCTCGTTGGTCCTGAAGGCGGGTTCACGGACCAAGAGGTGTTTGAAGCCGTTGGCCAAGGAGCGCGCATCCTCTCGCTTGGCGATCGCATTCAACGAGTCGAAACCGCCGCTGCAACAGCGGCCGTGCTAGGCCACTGTTGGTTAGCTGAATAGATTAAAACGATAGGATCAAGGCGAGCGGCGATGTGAAAACTACCAATCATAAACCGATACGTAAGTGAGGGACCTGCGAAATTGCCCCTCGCTTACGCTTCGGGTTGGGATACTCCAATCTGCCGCTCGCCCAAGCGAAAGACGATGGCTATTTTCTCGCGCGGCTTCCGATGTACTCATCAATGTCGATTTTGCCATCTTTATTGGTGTCCGCCTTGGCAAAATCACCCTGGAATTCCCCAGGCGAAAGAGACCCATTCCCATCCTTATCGTCCTTCTTCATTCTGCCGGCGGCCCACTCTCGCATTTTGTCGGCTGGAGATCCGCCGCTAACAACCTTTGGAGCTTCGGCAGGTTTGGCTGCAATCGAGCCATCCGATGCTGGAGTACTTGTGGTCGCCACAACACTCGTTGCTCCGCCAGGTATGTACCCTTTCTTGACTGCGACCAAGCTTTCTCTGCTGGTGATGAATCCATCTTGATTGGCGTCAAACCTCAGAAAGTCTTCGATGGTATCCTGAGTCCATTTTTTGGCGAACTCTGCCATCGAGACCTGGTTATCGGAATTGATATCGTTGCGGGTAAACCACTCGGGTAAACCTGCCGGTGCTATTGTTTTGCCTTCGGCATCCGTCATGCGATAGCTAGCACGATTTGCGAATAGGTTTGACTTGTCCTTTTTGTCCTCGCCGTTGTCTCGATCACGACCATCTCGCGATCGCTTGGTGTTTGGATCCTCTCTTCGCGTTGACGCTTCAGGTTGACTACCACTTGCTAGACGGCGACGAGCGTAGCGGACTGCTAGTTCTTGTCGCGATAGCTTTCCGTCGCGATTCTTGTCGTACTGCATTGGGGAATCCGACCATCTACCTTCTTTTAGCTCATTCTCATCGAGGTACCCGTCTTTGTTCGTATCGTAACGCTGCATCCGTTCATCGGCATCCTTCAAATCACGTTCCTCGGTTTGCACCGTAAACTTTTCACCACTCGCCCCGAAGCCTGGCACCGGAGTCTTTTCAACCTTGACCGTGGCGAAGCCTGGAACCAGCGAGTTCTTTTCCAGGATTGGACTTTCCTCGTCCGATCCTCCGAAGCCTCCAAAACTTGAACCACCACTTCGCATTTGCTGGAAAGACTCGGTCAAAACGGACATTGGGATCGGCTTCGTAATGTCAATTTTTGGATTGCTTCGAGCCATGCGGTCTAACATGAACCGAGCTGGCCCCTGTGCTTCGTCTGGGTCAAGCATCCCGTTGCCGTTCGTATCCATGCGGGTCAAAAAGGACGATGGATCAAAGCCACCAAAACTAGAACCCCCACGGTCACCACCACCGCCGAATCCTCCTCGGTCTCCACCTCCTCGGTCTCCACCTCCGCGATCACCACCTCCGCGACTTCCAAAGGACATGCCGCTAGGCGGGCCACCGAATCCACCACCAGGGCCGCCGAATCCGCCACCAGGGCCACCGCCAAAACCGCCAAAACCACCGCCTGGTGGTTGAGCGATCGCGGAAAGCGAAATCAGGGCTAAGGCAAGGAAAACTGCGTTGGTTAGGAATGAGAATTTCATTTTGTTTCAAACTTTCATTTTCGGCCCTCTAAAGCCGATTTCCAATGCGGAATCGATCGAGGAACGATCGGCCACAATTCCTCGATTCTAGCTACGTGGACAGTGGTTTAGTAGTGAAAACACACAACGGACGTTTTTGTTTCCATATTCCGCAAAAATATTGGGCTCTTGGATCAAATCGTTACGCTTGGTAGCATCTGCGGCTATGAATCTTTCACCCATGATGAAGCAGTACGAAGAAGCCAAAGCGACCAGCGGAGATGCAATTTTGCTGTTCCGGATGGGGGATTTCTACGAGTTATTTCACGAAGACGCCAGAACCGTAGCCCGTGTTCTCGGCTTGACCCTGACAAGCCGGGACAAAGGCGAAAACCCCATTCCAATGGCTGGTTTCCCCTACCACCAACTCGAGGGCTATCTCGCAAAACTCGTTCGCCAAGGTTTTCGAGTCGCGGTCTGCGAACAAGTGGAGGACCCAGCAACCGCCAAAGGGCTGGTTCGCCGCGAGGTCCAACGAATCGTAACCGCCGGCACCCTGACCGACGATGCACTGCTGGATCCCCGATCTGGAAACCTCCTCTTAGCTATCTTCCATCCTTCCCCGGGCAAGGCAGGACAGGAACGCAAGGCTTGGCTCGGGATCGCCTGGGTGGAACTATCCACAGGGCGCTTCGAGGCTGGGTCGTATCCCGCGCACACCGTAATGGACCAAATAGCAAGGCTCGAGCCAGCGGAAGTCATGATTCGTGAAGATGACTCAACGCTCGCGAAAAGTGAACTTGAACGTTGGCCAATCACCCGCCGTCCATCCTGGCAGTTTGGCCTTGAGGAAGCACAGCGCGTCCTCCACGAACATTTTGGAGTCCTTGATTTGTCCGGAATGGGCTGGGACACGCAAAACGATTCCAAGGACCCAGCCAGTACCTTCGCTCTCGACTGCCTGGCCATCAGCGCCGCTGGCGCTGCCATGGCGTACCTACGAGAAACGCAACGGACAGCCCTCGACCATATCCAACAACTGCAACCTGCCCGCTTGATTCGCTCCTTGGAAATCGATTCGGCGACCCGGCGTTCCCTAGAATTAACTCAAACAATTAGAACCGCCTCGCGCGACGGATCATTGCTCGAAGTTCTGGACCGCACAGTCACCTCCATGGGCGCCCGTCGACTTTCGCAATGGCTCTCGTCTCCGTTGGTATCAAAAGAACAAATCGAATTGCGCCTCGATGCTGTCGATGAACTCGTTAGCGAACCACGATTGCGAGCATCCATTCGAGAAATGCTCGATGAGGTGTACGACTTGGAACGTTTGCTTGCTCGCGTCGCGACTGGTCGCTCGAGTCCCCGTGACCTCAAGCAAGTCGGTCGCTCTCTAATCCAAATTCCTAAAATCAAAGCATTGTTTGAGGAACGTTCCTCGACCCGTTTGACCCAACTTCAAAATCGCATCGACCTTTGCCCGACCTTGTGTGAGCAGTTGGACGTAGCCCTACAAGACGATTGCCCTTTGCTGGCTCGCGATGGCGGTTTCATTCGCGCTGGCTACGATCAACGTCTCGATGACTTGCGGCAATTGGCGGCCGGCGGAAAGGAATGGATCGCTCGCTACCAAGCCGATCAAATCACGGAGACCGGTATCCCGAGTTTGAAAGTGGGCTTTACCTCTGTCTTTGGTTACTATTTAGAAATTACCAACACGCATCGTGATCGTGTCCCAATCAACTACATTCGCAAGCAGACGCTGAAAAACGCCGAACGCTATATCACTCCAGAGTTAAAAGACTACGAAGAGAAAGTCCTGTCGGCGGACGATCAAGCCAAGTCGCTCGAGTACGAACTTTTCATGGAGCTGCGACAAGCCATTCACAGCAATACACAAGCGTTGCAATCGAACGCCAATGTTCTAGCGGAGCTTGATGTGTTGGCGGCGCTTGCGGAATTAGCGGTCAAACAACAGTACGTACGACCCACCATTACTGACGAGCCGATCTTGGAGATTTACGAAGGGCGGCACCCTGTTTTGGACGCGACCCTAGCCAAGGGGACGTTTGTACCGAACGACGCAATGATTGGCGCGGAGCACGGGAGCGTATTGCTAATCACCGGACCCAACATGGCCGGAAAAAGCACGTACATTCGACAGTCGGCATTGCTCTTGGTGCTTGCGCAAATAGGTAGCTTCGTCCCAGCTCGCAAAGCCACCATTGGCGTGGCGGATCGCTTGTTTGCAAGAGTTGGAGCAAGCGATGAACTGGCCCGCGGTCAAAGCACCTTCATGGTCGAAATGGTTGAGACCGCGCGCATTCTCAATACCGCCACCGAGCGATCTTTGGTCATACTCGACGAGATCGGACGAGGCACGAGCACTTACGATGGCTTGTCGCTAGCTTGGGCTATTGTAGAGCATTTGCATAATCACAATCGCTCCCGAACAATGTTCGCAACTCATTACCACGAACTGATCGATTTGCAAAAATCGTTGCCTGGCGTACGCAACTGGAACGTGGCGGTCAAAGAATGGGATGACAATGTCATCTTCTTGCACCGAATCGTTCAAGGTGGAGCGGACAAGAGTTACGGAATCCACGTCGCGCGTTTGGCGGGAGTACCACGTGATGTCAATGAGCGAGCCAAAGAGATCCTGAGTCAACTCGAAGCGAGCCATTTGAATCAATATGGCCAATCCAACATTGCAGCTGCCAAGAAGAAGTCGGGACCTATTCAAATGACCTTGTTTCAATGGCAAGAAAACGCGGTCGTCGAAAAACTGAAATCACTCGATGTCACCACCATGACCCCGATGGAAGCGATTCAGCAATTGGAGCAGCTCCAAAAGCAAGCGATTGGAACGTAGGTCCGTCGCTCCGACGACGGACGTCCTCGCTCGTTCTAACTTAGCGAGCATCACGAGATGGATAGTAACTTCGTTTGGATTGTCTCATGGCTGTAGCCGGTGATTGAGGATCGTGACCTCTATCGACATTGCGGGTAATCTGGCAAACAGTCTAGAACAATCAACCTTAAACGTGATGCTGGGCGACCAACCACAAGGGACACGGATTGTTCTCTTGAAGAAATTGGACCGAATGCGAGCTGAACTTGGCTCTATCTCCCCTGGTTGGAAATGGCTGACACACAATCGAAGAACCAATCCATCGATCTTGTAAAGCATGAATCCGAAAGAATCGAACGGGCTGAACGTCGTCACTCGCGAGCGGCGAAGATGCTGACGACCATTCGCAAGGTGCTTCGTCGCAATCTCCGTTTGCCCTAGCGTTATACTTCGTTCGTGTTTTGATTGTCACTGTTTTGAAAACGAGTATCAACTGAATGAATCTAGGTAAATCATGAACCGAAAAACACGGAGCGATTCGATCAAGGTAGGGCGGAAAGAGGTAACGAAATGACCCTACTTCTCCTGCCATACATTTTCAACATCATCGTTTTAATTCCAGTTGGACTTCTGACTTTGCTTGGCGGCGAAAAGGGCGGGCAACTGGCTTGCCAGAGCAAGTTCCCTGAGAGCGAAGGGTTCCGAACAATTCTACAAAACGCTTTGGCTATTGGTCTATGCTATGCCCCGTATACTCAATCAGCGTAGGAACGAAGTTCCCTGGGGAATCGCTTCGATATTTCTCGTAATCGTCGTGAGCTACCCCTGGGTTATTCCGTGGGGACAGTTGTTTGGAACTCGATGACCGAGATTTCACTTCTCGATCAAAAAATGGGTAAATGGCGAGGTCATTCTACAGTCCATCGGCGACTAGTGTATGTTAATGGGCCTCGATTAGTCGTCCATCTTCGATGCGAACCCGGTCACTAATGCTCGCGCGATGGCTACGCGTTGTTCCGTCCCCCAGTGAACGACAAACAATCATCATACCAGATGCCATAACATTGAGAACGGTTACAAGCACAATCAGCGCAAACGCAGTCCGCCGATTTGGAATTATGGACGCGATCGCGGCAAGAAATACGGCGATCAAGAGGGGTTCCATTGCGAGATGCCTTGTATGCGGGATAGCCTTCACAAGTCCGGTTGCAATAGCGATCGCTGAGAATCCATCATTATTTGAATAGATGAGATCGAATAATCTGAGTCCGGCAGGCGGTGCCAGCAGTTGAGCAAAACAGGGAGCAAGAATGAACCGAGGATTGATGATCCGGATCTTGCCTGTCGACAGGTTACCGCCGCCTATGTTGTTGAGTGAGATTGCATTTGGGTCCGTTGACAGAACATGTTTTTATCCCGGTTTGTGACTATCATTCCTGAAGTTTGGGGAGTTACGCTTCTCACTCAACTAGCCATTTCAGTCTTTCCGATCCAGCAGGCGCACTCTAATCGGCCTGGGCCAGTGTCCACAATGGGGAATGGTCCAACTTGTGGCGACAGTAGCTGCTAGGTTGCTGGCTAGTCCGATCCGCCATCAGCGGGGTTTGTTCGGCAGCATTCCGACGCCTACTTCGCCGAGCAGCAGAACACTATGGGAACAAAGGCTCTACAAAAACTTCGCGATACCGGCAAGCATGATTCTCATTTATTATTTCCTAAGTGGTGCTTAACATCCTACCGCCAATGATCGCCATTGGAGGTAGAATCGCCGTAAAGATAACGTGATACCAAATCGGCACATATGACCAGGACATAACAACCTTCAGTAAACCAACGGCCAATAACAGAAAGCCAAGGACTAACGGCGCGTGTGTGTTTTCACCGGCAATCAGCGAGGCCAGAGATCCGGACATCACCGAGACTAATGAACCGAGGACAATATGCGTGAGAAGCATTGTCGTGTCTGCGGTGAACCGACCGCCATTTTTAATTGCCTCTAGGAACGCGCGTTGATGAACGCCGAACCCCTCCGGCCAAATGGCTGAAAGAATCTTCTCGCTTCCGACCCACACTATCGCCCAAACAAAAAATCCGGCAATGACTCCCAAAACGATTCGTACCATGGATTTCCCCAATTTATTCTTTGAAATGTCTTCACAAAAAATCAGCGCGTACTCGACTTCGTTAGTCGGGAAGCTTCAGGAACAGACTAGGCACGCGCTGCCTTTGCGGCTTGCTTGATAATGGCCTCGACCGCGGAGCGATTGAACTTGGTACCAGCCACAAATTTGATGTGGCGCATGGCCCTGCCAGTGCCCTGGAGCAAATCCTTTGGATCTTCAAACTCAGCGCCTCTCCACACTTGAAGGTTCACGTAGTCCTTGTGGTTAAGAAGTGCGCAGGCATTTCGTTTGCTGTGATAAGTCGGGTTTTGCCACTTCAAGCTCACGACTAGATCTGGCGCCGCCTTGCGAATCACAGAGTCGAGCTCTACGATGATGTCGTGATGTTCAGGTTGAACACGTGTGAGAAAATCGATGAGCACTGACATGGTGGATTCTACTTAGTGCATAAAATGAAACGCGATCTATCCCAACAGCATCGAAGCGGATCTGGAATGGTTGCTTGCTCCGCTCCAATACCATCCCCCGACGCTAGCAAACATAAGTCTAGCCGATCCCGACGACGTACGCCACTTGCACCACGGTTGATCGCTAAAGTACTTGCTACCAACGTTCGACGGACAGTCCTGGAATTGCTTCCAAGTCGCTGTCAGTTGTTACGACCTTGCAATCTCCTAAATTCATCGCAATGGCTCCAATCATCATGTCAACGACTTGCATTGGGCGTCCGCCTCTTCGCAACTCGGCTGCGATGCGACCGTATGTTAGGGCGCTATCTTGATCGAACAGCCAAATAGTTAGTGTTGGCAGGACACCGATCAAGCGTTGAAAATTGCGATCGCGGCTTGAGCTCAGTTCAATTCCGAATGCAATCTCTGCGACTACAGGAACGCAACTTCCAATGCGAACTCCCTGCAATGCAAGTTGTTTGGCTCGTTCGAAGATTCCACGACGTCGATGCATGTAGTCACTAAAGATACCACTATCGAGTAGCAACTTACTCAATCGACTATCCTCCGCAGTTTTTCAGCGTTGGCTTCAAAATTTGCCTTCTCCCAGTCAGCCGAATCGCGAGCGGCACGACCTAGATCATCGCCGCCTTCGTCGACTGGAAAAGTTGCTTCAAATTGCTCCATCGCTTGCAAGAACCGGTGCGTTTCCTGAGAATCTTCTGTTGAATCCAAGTCGTTGAAAACGCCATTACGGACGATGAGCAAAGTCACCTCAGTACCATCGCAGAGATCTTTAGGCGCAACAACCTCGATCTTTCCATCTCGCACGATTGCAGTCAATTGTGTCATTGGAGTCGCTCCCTTCAAAATTGCCGAGTGTGCCCTATTCTGTACCATTGTATCCCAATCGGAAGGGAATCAGAAGCAACTTCCGAAATGGAGCAAATTCAGCGTTCAAGTGATTGAAAACGCTGGTTTACTAAAAAAGACTGCTTGGCAAGCATATCGCTTTGATGCACCATAAAAGACGTTATGGTTCATGAGATGGAGGAAAATTCGGAGTTTGAAAGCAATCCTGGAAACCGAATTCGACTACTTGCTCAGGCGTTTCCCTGCCTTTGGACCACCGCCTACATTCGGCCTTGAGATGCGCTGGTCGTAGATGAATGGGCGGCATGTGGCAGTCAAAGACACGGCGAAATTTGTTCAGTGCAGTTCTTGCCTGGCATGTGGGATCAAAACAACGAATGGCAATGCGGAAGATGTGACGCAATGGGCATCATCGACAAGGCCTCGAGTGTTCTTGCTTCTTGTGAACGGCAGCCGGTAGACCAGAGGAAGTCGAGGAAATCGACGATCGGGCCTTTTGCGGCGCATCGAATCTTTTCCCATTGGTCGGCAGTGTAGAAGATGTCACGGCGTTTGGCGGGAGGCTTCCGAACTTTGGCGATTGGGTTGTAAGTGAAATAGCCTTCCTCCATTGCCCAATTGAATGCCCTTTTCACAACACCCATTGCATCGTTCTTCGTGGTCGAACTCCAGGACTTGTCTTCGAACCACTTGGTCAGGTGGAGTTTTCGCACTTGCCCGACTCGGAGCCGTTTACCGGTCGATTCGACAAACGACTTTAGGTAGTAGAGATGCTTGGTGTAGGTGCTCGGCTTTTTGTTCTTTTGGCACCAGTCCAAATAGGTCTGAGTTAGGTCATAGACCGTCGACGAATCGGTCTGCAGGTCTGCTTTTCGACCCATCACCTCATAGAATTTGGCAAAGGCATCAGCCTTGTTCTTTCCAAGTGGAATTTGCTTTCCATTGATGGAGCAATACCAGCTTTTGGTCTGCTCTCGGAAAACGGTTTACTCTCCCGTGACATGGTTTACTCCGCGATACGTGCATTGATTCGTGCATTTGCCCAAATCAATAGTCGCGGACCAGGTCCAAAAGAGTAGTTTTCTCTGGAAAAAATAAAATCGGGCCGGCGGGATTCGAACCCACGACCTCTACCACCCCAAAGTTGGAAATCGTTATTGGATTAGTGCGTCACTTGTAGGACATTTGGTTTGATTCCCAGGGGAAATGCAAGAAAACGGGGCTTCCCAACGCAAACTCAATTGCATCTAAATTGGTCAAACAGGGCCAATTGTGTGTCGGAAATGTGTCGCTTTTTCGACGGTAGAAAATCAGGATCCATTGCAAGCAGGCAACGATCAATCCCCTCCTCCATTGGCCCATGACTCAACTCGATTTCACGCGGATCGATAGTTCCCTTCTTCATTTGAAATTCGTGCCATTTGAAAATCGGCTTTGATTTCCGAATACGCTCACATTGGAGCTGCGAAACAGTCAATTCGATCGACGATCGTGGGGATGATCCAACGTGCCCTGAATTCTCTGATGTGGAAGATAACCGATGCTCGACTCTTTTCGGCTAGACCCAGTTAATGACCGATTGGGCACATCAAAAAGACTTGTTTTTCGTAATTTTATGACTTTGTCATAAAGTCCTATTCCAGCATTTCGGGCATGGCGTTATGATTTCTAAAACAAAGGAGGAACTTGAATGCAATCGCCAGGCGAATTTATCCGTATCGAACTTGAAAAAAGAGGTTGGACCCAAACTGACTTGGCTACGATCTTGGATCGTCCTTTGCCAACAATTAATCGCATTCTAAAAGGGAAGCACGCCGTTTTGCCAGATATGGCGATTGCTTTGGGACAAGCGTTTGCCACTGGCCCTGAAATCTGGATGCATCGTGAATCAGAGTATCGCCTCTCCCTTGCGACCCCTCCCGATGACACCAATGTCATTCGAAGAGCAAAAGCACATTCCCTTGCTCCGATTAAGGAATTAGAGAAACGTGGTTGGATAAAAAGATCAACTACAATTGATGACCTTGAACACGAGCTCAAGCATTTTTATTGTCTTGAATCGATAGATTCATTGCCAGTAATTGGAGTGGCAACTCGTCGGTCAGGTTATCAAGAAAAACTTACTCCCAGCCAAAATGCTTGGTGTTTCCGAGTCCGGCATTTGGCTAGTAATTTGCAGGCAGGTAAGTTTGAAGAATCCAAAATGGACGAGTGCGTCCAGAAACTTCGTAAAATTGCCGCCTATCCTCAGGAAACGCACAAGGTCAGTCGCTTACTTTCTGAGTTTGGAATTCGATTGGTGATTGTGGAACCACTTTCTGGATGCAAAGTGGATGGTGTCGCGATGTGGTTGGATGATCGGTCGCCTATTATCGGGATGTCCATTCGATATGACCGATTTGACAATTTCTGGTTCACCCTTTGCCATGAACTGTCGCACATAATTCATCGGGATGACGCGTCACTTGATTGGGATTCTGGTGGTGTCGTTACTGATGTTAAGCCGCCAATCGAAGTCAGAGCGGATTCGGAAGCTGCTGCAATGTTGGTTCCAAAAGAGGAATTGGATTCCTTCATCCGTCGCGTAGGTCCATTGTATTCAAGCGACAGGATTGTTCAATTTGCCCATAGAATTAAGATCCACCCTGCGATCATTGTTGGGCAGCTTCAAAATTGCGGTGAAATTGGATATAGCTCGCATCGCGAAATGCTTTCTAAGGTGCGACAGATTGTAACTCCGGCCACTCTATGTGATGGCTGGGGCCACTCAGTGAACGATAGGAATGGGAAATGAACGTAAAGCGAAAGAAGCCAAGGAAGCTCTCTTCCTACAACAAGCAGTTGCTGCATTTCATTGAAGCATATGAAGCCGAAACCAATGAAAATGGAGAGGATCTTCGTGCAGTTGCTTTTTGGGCAATCCAGAAAGGTTTGTGGGAGCCAGGAATCACCGATGTAACGAAGAGACTTGCAAGGGAGTTAGCATTGGCCTGTCGCCAGGATTACATTGCCGATTCCAACGGTGAACCAGTTCGACGAAGACATTCATACCGTGACAAGGATCGCCAACTCACATTCTGGTTTAAGATTGAAGACGCAACGCCTCAGAAAATGCGAATCTCTGCTCAGGAGCGACGAAACGGCGCCCTGATGGACATTTTGCAAATTGATCGAGACCTAAATTATTACAATGAGAATCACAACCCTGGCGACCCGATCCAGATGAGCTTTAATTTTGATCCAGACGTCGAAGAACGACATTTGCCTACCGACTATCCAGACGCTCCTCCAGATGGGGCCTGAGCATGATCGTCTATAAATACCTAACCGCCGACAGAATCGATGTGTTGGAAGGTCAGCAAATTCGATTTACCCAGCCGTCTGCGTTAAATGATCCATTTGAATGCCTGCCGAACTTGTCGCTCTACCGAGCGAAACTAGTTCAGCGACTGCTGGAAACGGAGGAAGGCAGGGCTCTTGAAGACTTGCCTCATCAAAATGAAATTGCAGGCGAAACGCTATTCGATCTTTGCAAAATGATCATTGATGAAATAAGTAAAAGCTTCGTGTTCTTGAGCCTATCCAGAATTCGTGATAGCACTCTTATGTGGTCTCATTATGCCGATTCGCACAAAGGATTTGTTGTTGGCTTTGAAAGCGATAGCCCTATTTTCCGCCCGAATTCTCTTTCCGATTTCGGGCTCATGGATATTGAATATACCAAAGAAAGGTGGATTCTCCCCGAAGATGGATTGAGCTCAATGTCCGACAATGAGGTGGATTCAGCTAACCTGCGTTGGTTCTTTTCGAAGTGTCTTGAATGGAAATATGAATCCGAGATCCGGCTAATGACGCGAACCGACAGAGCGAACTCGGTCCAAATGCTGAATGGAACTCCTGTCTATCTTTTTGATTTTGAAAGTGAGATGGTTCGTGAAGTGATTGTCGGATTTCGAATGAACTCACTTCAGAAGAATAAGTTAATTCGGCTCACGGGGAAATTTCCGCATGCGAAGCTATACAACGCACTTTTAGCCCCCGAGCATTTTGGGATCGAGATACAACCGTACGAATAGATTCTAAATTTGCTTAGCAAATGTTCGACGATTTCAAACTAATTCAATGTGTGAATCTCGGTACTATCCCCCGTTTTGTAAATCGATCGGCCTCGTTGCGCACCCGTTGGATTCGTTGTGGTGAAGATGGACCTAACCGCTAAGGACCTTCGCCAACAAATTGATCAATGTGAATCTTTGAAACGGGAAGCGTTAGCTGCACTTCGCAAGGCTTCAGAGGCAAAATGAAACAGAGGATCTGGCTTCGGTATTCACATCGTTCTTGCCCACTCCCCTCCCTCCTAATCGGCCTTCCAAAGTGAGGGCTCATTGGAGGGTTGTCATGGTAGGTTTCGGTACCGTTCCGAAACCCTATTTTGGAAGGCAATTTTTGGTACCGTTGGAACGCATGTTGAAAGCCAATTTTGGTACCCTCAATCCCCTACCGGAAAGGGTACCGAAATCCTTCCAAGGTATCCCTTTGGAACCCTTCGTGAAACCCTTCCGAAACGGTTCCAAATCTTGTCGTTCGCTAACATGCCGGAAGGTTGTCGTTGGTAGGTTTCGGTAGGGTATCACTCCCCTTTCGCCGGAAACACTGGAAGCCGCTTTGGAAGCCACTCAATCCCCTACCGGAACCCTATCGATACGGTATCGAAACAGTTTCATGGTATGTCCACGGCAACCTACCAAGTCCCCTTCCCCTGGTAACCAATTTGGAGGTACTGTCGGCATCGATTCGTTCCCCAATTCCCATGACCAATTTTCTTACGGTCAAAGAAGCCGCCAAAGTATCCGAGAAATCGCCGTCTTCAATCCGCCGAATTATCTATCCGATTTTGGAAGACGATTCACACGTCGATCGATGCCACATCGAGCCCGATGTTGAGACCGCGAAAACATTGCGTGCGAAAGGGGATAACTTCGCTTGGAAAATCTCCGAGGAACTTCTGCAACGAGTCATGTCATCCGAGACCAACAAAACCAAATCGGATTCGAAGTCATCGACGATAGGGGACGACCAATCGGGTGCGATCATCGACATCCTTCGCAAGCAACTAGATATCAAGGATCAACAAATCTCAACGCATATCGAAGTTATCAAAGGACTCTCCGAACGTGTCCACGAAGGAAACGTTCTCATGGGTTCGCTCCAACAGCAATTGGCACTCTCCGATGGAACTCGATCCAAGTCGAACACGGTCAAAACGACATCGCCCAAAAACAAATCGAACGAGACGATCGACGTCAACGAAGAGGGGAGTGAGGCATCCCCAAAAAATTCGCGATTGAGAAAACTACTGCACATGAAAATCTTCTAACTCGATCAGTGACGCCCAACACAATCCAATCCGGCAACGAACAGAACTCCACGATGGGACGATACCGATTGCCCGGCATCGAGCGAGCGGGGATTGCTCAGTTGTCGATTCTTGAGACAGCTCTTTGGCCAGTGCAAGGTGGCGTTCGAGATACGCTAACATTTGATACTCAGTACAAGCACAAGATCGATGGCGAGCAACGCGACGCTCAAGTTAGTGTCTATGCCCCGAGGGGACTTGAATCGATCGACGAATATATTTTATGGGGACTACTCGGCTTGAGCCTCAACCACAAAAATCCAAACCCGACACTTCTCGCAACGCCATACTGGATCATTAAGAAGCTTGGCATGTCGATGGGTGGGTCACAGTACGTTCAACTCCGAGAGTCCATCGAACGCTTGGCATTGGTCGCTTACCAGAACACCGCGTTTTACAATCCACTTTCCCAGGAACACGAACGAGTAACTTTCCATTTCTTCAGCAGCTTCCTTCCGACACGCGATAGGGGAGCGACCGTTGATAACGAACGAACTTGGCGGATCGAATGGTCGCCGACATTCTTCAAAATGTGTCAGGCAACGGGAGGCACGTTGCTGTTCGACCTCGATCTCTATCGCGACCTGTCACCAGCAGCCCGAAGATTGTTCCTCAAATTGAAG
>JANMHA010000110.1:0-6945 GCA_031374925.1 Pirellula sp.
CCAAAAAGACGACAACCCATTGGCCGCAGACGGTTTTCAAAAACGGTTTGAAAAACGATGTCTGGCGGTACGCGAGGAAGGTATAAAAAAAGGAAAAATAATGAACTTGACTATCCTAGAAAAGCTCCGATCGGACGGAAACGCTTCACAGCGTTGCTCCCTTGGGCTCCCTTGGGGAGGGTGACTAAGCTGGACAAAATCCAAGTACGAGCACGAGTACGGGCACGAGCACGAGTACGAGCTCGAGTACGAAAACGAGTACGAGACCGGAAACGAGACCGAAAACGAGTACGAGCTATCCACCGATCTGATACATGGCTCGTTCGGGCTGTTGAAAATCGCTCGACGAAATGCCGTGTGACGCATACTTGTTCTTGATGCAGTCTGCGATGATTCCATAAATCTGTTCATCGTTTGCGTTCGATTCACTCGCGGCCTTGAGATCCCACTCCTCGCGGCCGAAAAGGCAGTTCCTTAACTTGCCATCCGCTGTCAATCGCATGCGATTGCAAGATTGGCAGAAAGGCTTGGACACCGGGTCGATAAATCCGACTCCACCTCGCCCATCCGAAAAACAGAAATCACTCGACGGCTGTGCTGGGTCAGATCTAGGAATCGCAGACAGCGGCCCGAAGTGAGATTCTAAGTGCTTTAGAAGCTCACTTCCGTTGACGACCTGATCTTGGCTCCATTGCCGATCTGCATCCAAAGGCATGAACTCAATGAACCGGATAAACAAATTGCGATCACGTGCAAAATCAACCAAGGGAATGCAGTCTTGGAAATTGATTTCTCGCAACACCAAGGCGTTGAGCCTGACCCTCAACTTGCTAGCAACCGCCGCATCGATGCCTGCAAGCACTTGGTCTAAACCATCTCTTCGCGAAATCTCTTTGAAAGCTTTCTCTCGCAATGTGTCGAGTGAAATATTGATGTGCGTTAAACCTGCATCCTGAAGCGAAGCGATTTTGTCTGCTAACATCATTGCGTTGGTCGTCATAGCGATTTGCTGCAAACCTGGAATACCAGCAAGTTGCGCAACCAACTGTTCCAAATTTGGCCTCATGAGCGGTTCGCCTCCAGTAAGCCGAATTTTATTTACACCAGCCCTAGCCAAGATCGAGGCAATACGAACGATGGAACTGTATTGCAACAAACGATGTTGCGGAAGGAATCCCAATACCGTCTCTGGCATGCAATAGCGACATCGAATGTTGCAAGCGTCGGTAACACTTATTCGCAACGACTCATGGACTCTTCCAAATAGGTCGATGAGAGGGGGCAGACGATCGGCCTGTCCAACAGTTGTCTTCATAACAATAGGTGTATTCATGAGTTTTCGGTCGGATGAATCCACTTCGGTGGCTGGGCGGCAAACCATTCCTTTTTCCAGATCGGGACTTGCTTTTTGAGCTCATCAATCAGCCATTTCGCTGCTTCAAAAGCATCGTTTCGATGTGGAGTACTGACGACCACAGCAACACTCGCCTCCTTGACCTCGACCCGACCCAATCGATGGACGATTGCGACCGCCCTAATTGGCCATCTCTCGCAAGCTATCTTCTCCAGCTCCGCTAGTTTGGCCATCGCCATGTCACGATATCCTTCATATTCGAGGTACGCGGTTTCTGTCCGCCCCGTTTCGGAATTTCCTGTCCATCGACGGGTGGATCCCAAAAATAGAACACTTGCGCCGCATGATTCGTCTACCGATTCAGCCAAAAGCCGTTCAATCGGAATGGGTCCGTCCACTAATTCGACCATATCGTAGGCTGGTTCCTGGGAAAGAAAGTAACAACATAGACAAAGCACTATTTTAGCCGAATAACCCAAGCCTGTCATATGGAATGTGTGTCGCCTTTCGCTCCTAGGCTGTGAATTTATTATTGTCGCCTTTCGCTCCGCGAAAGTGCGCCGCGTTAACACACTTTTGCGGAGCAAAAGGCGACATTTGTGGACGAGCGAGGGCGTCGCTCAGCTACGAAAGGTTTCGCTCAGCTAAACAGAGCTTCGGCCGCGAATCGCTTCGGCCAAACTTCGGATCGACATTCCCCCCGTCAAGTTGAATACGCTCTTGAATCCGCTGTTGCGCAACCAGGAAGCGGCGACGTGGGCACGCTTACCTGAATGACAAACGACAACAGTCATTTGTTTAGGATCCAATTCGTGCATCCGCAATGGGAAATCATCTACCTCAATTGCAATGGCATTTTCTAGGGGCAACGACTCTCGCTCAGCAGACGTCCTAACGTCTACGATTTGCGCTTTCGTCAAATCGACGTCTGGTAAGGCTAGTGTTGGTGTCCCTCGCAAATCATTGCAAGCGGTAAACGCAGCCATATGTATCGGGTCCTTGGCGCTGCCGAAGGGTGGAGCATACGCAAGATCAAGCTGCGCCAACTGAAAGACCGTTCCGCCAAAGTGCATCGCTGTCGACAAAATATCGATTCGCTTGTCGACCCCTTCACCTCCAACCGCTTGTGCGCCGAGTAACTTTCCGTCGGTCGGCGAATACAAGATCTTGAGCTGCATCGATTGAGCGCCAGGGAAATAGGATGCGTGGTGCGGCGCTTGAATAATAGCCGTTCGAAAAGGGATCCCGTTGGCGATCAAATAGCGTTCGTTTAGTCCGGTGCATGCCGCCGTGAGTTCAAAGACTCGAACGATGGACGTTCCCAAAACGGACCCCATAGGTTCGCTTACGCCTGTTGCAGCGTGGGTACCTGCAATTCGGCCTGAGCGATTGGCTGGCCCAGCTAATGGATTGAGGCCACGTTTCGAAGTGACACCGTTCGTGTATTCGGCGATATCACCCACTGCATAGATGTTGGGGTCCGACGACTGCATGAATTCGTTAACTTGAACACCGCCCTCTCGTCCGAGCGACAATCCACATTGCACGGCCAAAGCAGTTCGAGGCTTGACTCCCGCCCCGATAACTATTAGATCTAAACTCAGAACGCTTCCGTCCTGAAGGGTCGCCGAAACGGCTTTTCCATTCTCGATCTTTAGTGACTCGATTGGATTGCCAAGATGCAAGGCAATCGATTTGGATTCCAAATGGTTCTCGACCATCTTTGCAAAGACACGATCTAGTCTGGCAAGGATCTGCGGATCGCGTTCGACCAAGGTGACATGGACACCGCGCCTATGAAGCTGCTCAACAACCTCCAGCCCTACAAAGCCAGCACCGACCACAACCGCATGGTCTACGCCTCCGCTCTTCAGCTTCGCCAAAATCCCATCCATATCTGCAAGCGTCCAAAGATGGAATGCATTGCTCGGCATGGGATCGCAATAGCTTGGTCTGTTAGGCTCCGCTCCTGTCGCCAAGATCAATCGATCGTAGGGAATGGACAACCGTTTACCGGACTCTCGATCCACTGCCTGCAATGTATTTGTCTGCCGATCGATTTCGATTACCTCACATCGCGTTTTTACTTGAATGCGAAAGCGATTCCAAAACAGTTCTTGCTTTGCGACGATCAAGCTTTGCCGCTTCTCAATTTCGCCGCCGACGTGGTACGGGAGTCCGCAATTGGCAAACGAAACCACCGAGTCGCGCTCAAGCATCGTGATTTCCGCATTCGCATTGACTCGACGAGCTCGCGTCGCAGCGGAAGCACCTCCCGCCACGCCACCAACGATAACGATGCGAAGCGGATTTTTTGGTTCTTCCAAGCTAGAATTCCTTAAGGATGGTAATGATTGTCGCTTTCACAGTGTAGAACGGCACTCCGTGCCGTTTCACTCGGCACGGATAGGCTGTGAATTTATTCGCAAGGTGCAGAACTTTGTCGCCTTTTGCTCCGCAAAAGTGTGTTAACGCGGCGAACTTTTGCGGAGCAAAAGGCGACATTGGGAAAAGGCGACATTGGGACACACTTCATGGCAGAGACTTGATTTGAAAATCATCCTCGAGGAAGTCCACGTGAATACTGCCCCCGTCATTCTCTTCGCGACGCAGAAGCTCCGTTGCAATCTTGTTCTGTAGTCGGCGTTGAATCACGCGTTTCAGTGGGCGAGCTCCATAAACAGGATCGTATCCCTCACTGCTAATGGCATCTATTGCTCGCTCAGTGACGTTCAGTCGATAGTGATTCTCGACCAACTGTTGTTCCAGTTTTTGAATTTGCAGAACAACGATCTTGCGGATTTGTTCCTTTCTAAGCGGCTCGAAAATGATCGTTTCGTCGATTCGGTTTAAGAACTCAGGCAAAAACTTGGTTTTGAGCGAGTCCTGTACGGCTTGCTGCATGTCTTCTTCGCTACCACCCTCTTCAGCGACTCTTTGAATCATCTGACTGCCGATGTTGCTGGTCATAACAACGATCGTGTTGGTGAAGTCGACAGTGCGATTTTGGCCGTCCGTCAAACGGCCATCATCTAGCAACTGCAAGAGAATATTGAAGACATCCGTGTGTGCCTTTTCAATTTCATCAAGCAAGATAACGCTATAAGGTCGTCGACGAACGGCTTCGGTCAATTGGCCACCTTCCTCGTAGCCAACGTATCCAGGAGGTGCACCTACAAGACGGCTGACAGTGTGTCGCTCCATGAACTCGCTCATGTCGATACGCACCATTGCTGTTTCGTCGTCGAACATGACTTCGGCCAGCGCTTTGCAAAGCTCCGTTTTGCCGACCCCAGTCGGTCCAAGGAAAAGGAACGAGCCGATAGGACGATTGGCATCTTGAAGTCCACTACGACTGCGTCGCACAGCGTTGCTAATCGCTTCAACCGCTTTGTTTTGACCGATCACACGTTGATGCAACCGCTCCTCCATGACCAACAACTTGGCGCGTTCGGTCTCCAGCATGCGTGTAACAGGCACGCCAGTCCAAGCGCTAACCACAGCGGCAATTTCGTCCGCCGTAACCTCAGTTCGAAGCAATCGACGTTTATCCGTTTCTTTGGTTTCTTTGGTTTCCTGGACTTCTTCCTTGGCGATTTGTTCTCGCACCTTGCGCAGATGTTGGTCGAGTTCGAACAGCTTTTGGTAGTCCGCTTCGGAAACACCAGCACCTGAAGACTGCTGCTCTTTGATACGAGAATCCAACTGCCGAAATTCCCCTTCGGCTTTCTCAAGCGACCGACGTACCGATCCGACACCGGAGAAACCCAGTTTTTCAGATTCCCATTGTTCGCGGAGACTAGCAAGCTCGCGCCGAACTTTCTCCATTTCCTCTTCAATATCTTCTAGCGCTTCGTCGGTGCTGTTATCCGATTCCTCGTTGAGTTGTCGCTGAGCCAGTTCCAACTGTCGAAGTCGCCGTTGGAGAGTATCGATCTCAGTTGGTACGCTGTCTCGTTCCATAGCAAGCCGAGCGGACGCTTCATCGATCAAGTCGATAGCTTTGTCCGGCAGAAATCGATCGGTGATGTACCGATGGGATAGCTTTGCCGCTTCGACGAGGGCTGCGTCGCGGATTTTCACTCCGTGATGCGCCTCGTATTTCGCCTTGAGCCCGCGCAGAATCGTAATGGTGTCCTCAACGCTGGGTTCTCCAACGTACACCGGCTGAAATCTCCGTTCGAGGGCGGCGTCTTTTTCGATATGCTTGCGGTACTCGTCGAGTGTGGTTGCGCCGATACATCGCAATTGCCCTCGTGCTAGCTCTGGCTTGAGCAAATTGGCTGCGTCGCTCGAGCCCTCGGCTGCCCCAGCTCCAATCACTGTATGAAGTTCGTCGATAAAGAGGATGACGTCTCCCTCTGCATCTTTGACTTCACGCAGAACAGCCTTCAGTCGCTCCTCGAATTCGCCACGAAACTTGGTACCTGCGATGAGCGAGCCCATGTCCAACGAGATGACTCGACGGTTCTTCAGACTCTGAGGGACGTCACCTTGGACGATGCGCTGAGCCAACCCCTCTGCGATAGCGGTCTTTCCGACGCCGGGTTCACCGATCAAAACTGGGTTGTTCTTGGTGCGCCGCGAAAGAACTTGGATTACCCGGCGGATCTCGTTGTCACGACCAATAACCGGGTCCAGTTTATTTTTTTTAGCCAAAGCCACCAAGTCGATACCGTACTTTTCCAGCGCTTGAAACTTGCCTTCTGGATTCTGATCTGTGACACGCGCGCTCCCCCGCACACTTTGTAGGGCGCTCAGAATGTCCGGCTCGGAAACCCCCAAAAGCTTTAGCAAGCTGCTGGCCTTATTCTCCGTCCGACAAAGACCCAGCAGCAAGTGTTCGGTGCTGACGAACTCATCCTTCATGGCCGTGGCAGCATCCGACGCGGCTTCGAGAGACTTCTGCAAGGATGGGCCGACAGCAGGTTGTCGCCCGCCTGAACTTCGCGGCAATCGCTGCAATTCACTGTCGCAGGTCGTACGTACCTTTTCCAACGGAACACCCATTTTTTTGAGCAATGGGACGACAACACCCTCATTGTCTTTGAGCAAAGCGGAAAGCAGGTGCAAGCCTTCGATCTCGGGATTCCCAGACGACGCGGCTTGCGATTGGGCTTCGACGATCGCTTCCTGGCCTTTGATCGTCAGTTTATCCATACGAAAAGTCATATCGGTGTTCCGGTTATGAGGGTTTGACCACGAAGGGTGTCACATGGATTGGCAGTCGACAATTCAAAATTGACCGAAATGCAAATAGTGGACCGAAACGGTTGAGGGTTGAGAGTTGAGAGTTGAGAGTTGAATTTTGAATTTTGAGATTTGAGATTTGAGATTTGAGATTTGAGGGTTGAGATTTGAGGGTTGAGGGTTGAGAGTCGAGGGTTGAGGGTTGAGGGTTGAGTGGGAGCTTGTCTCCACTCAACCCTGTTTTGGCGTCCTACGAACAACGCCTATCAGACGCACCCCACTCCCGCCGCGGCCCCCCGCGGGGGGGGGGGGGGGGGGGGGGGGGGGGGAATTTGGGGGCGAAACCCCCGGAAATGGAAACAAAAACGGCGAGTTGGGGGACAAAGGCGCAGAGGGCGGGG
>JANMHA010000144.1:0-62045 GCA_031374925.1 Pirellula sp.
AATAATAAATTCACAGCCTAGGAGCGAAAGGCGACAATGCTAGATTCTACGCGATCGGCTAGGATAGATTTCGGGGTGCCGAAAAAAAGCTCGTCCGTGTACTCTTATCTATTCCAACAGCAACATCGATTTCCATAGAAAGTTAAACATTCAAATGACCGCGACAAGTCCCGCAGCCAACGCCAACCCAAAACGTTCCGAAGTTCCTGTCATCGAAACGTGGGACTTAAGCAGCTTATTCGAATCGGATGAGGCGTGGATGGAGGCGCTGTCGGAATTTGACAAAGAAATCGCAGGCTTGGCTCATTTCTCGGGCCGGCTTTCCGAATCGGCTGAAGCCTTGGTGGAATGCTTGGCCTTTGATGTCAAACTGGACCGGCTCGGCGAACGGTTGGGGACGTACGCTTTTTTGAAGACCGCAGAGGACCAAGGCAATAGCCACTACCAAGGCTTCGTCGCTCGGTATCAGAATCTTGCAACCAAAGCCGGCCAAGCCGCCAGTTTTGTTCGGCCCGAGATCTTGTCTATTCCTCAAGCGAGAATGGAAAGCATGATGGCCGAGAAATGTTTAGAACCGTATTCCTTGGTACTAGAACGCATCAATCGTTATCGTAAGCATACCCTCAGTCAGCCAGAAGAAAACTTGTTGGCCATGCAAGGCGAGATGGCGCAAACCGCTAATAAGGCGTTTCGCCAATTGAACGACGCTGACCTCAAATTTGGCGATTTGGTCAATGAGCATGGAGTCGTGATCGAGCTAACCAACGCGTCGTTCAGTTCGTTTCTTATTTCGCCTAATCGAGATGTTCGAAGGCACGCTTTTCACCAGTACTACAAACAGTTTCGTGGGCACGAGAACACGCTGGCGGCAACCTTGGCAGGCAGCATTCACGGTGATGTTTATTACGCAAAAGCCCGCAATTACCCAAGCGCGCGTGAGAGTTCTTTGTTCGCCGACAATGTTCCCTTGAGCGTTTACGATAATTTGATCGCGGCAGTCCGGAATCGCCTGCCGGAAGTTCATAGTTACTTTGACATGCGCCGAAGAAAAATGGGATTGGCTGACATCCACCATTACGACACGTATGTGCCAGTCCTGTCGGCACAGCAAACGCACCACACTTGGGATGAAGCGATTTCGGTCATCATGAAGTCGCTCAAGCCGCTTGGACAGGAATACGGTCAAGCTCTTGAAAGAGGTCTACGTGGTCGCTGGTGCGATCGCTATCCGAATCAGGGAAAGCAGAGTGGGGCCTTTAGCTGCGGAACCTACGATGCTGAGCCTTACATACTCATGAATTTCAAGTCGAATGTGCTCAACGACGTCTTTACGTTGACGCATGAAGCGGGTCATTCCATGCACAGTTTCTATTCGGCCGCCAAACAGCCCTTTCAATACTACAATTATACGATCTTTGTGGCGGAAGTAGCCAGCACTTTCAATGAACAGCTGCTGGCTAACTACATGATCCAGAACGCCAAGACCAAGGAGGAAAAGGCCGCGATACTAAATCACGAAATTGATAGCATTCGCGCAACTATCGTAAGGCAGACCATGTTCGCGGAGTTTGAGAAGATTACCCATAAAATGGCCGAAAGTGGCGAGCCGTTAACAGTCGCTAGCTTTAAGTCGGTTTACCGGGAATTGCTGACCGCATACTTTGGCCCCGATTTTGTGGTGGACGATGAGCTCGCTTTGGAATGTTTCCGGATTCCGCATTTTTATAGAGCGTTTTACGTCTACAAGTACGCGACTGGATTGTCGGCCGCCATAGCCTTGTCCAAGCGAGTGCTTGAGGGTGGAAAGGCTGAGCTTGACGACTATTTAGGGTTTCTTAAGGGCGGCTGTTCGAAAGATCCGTTGGATTTGCTCAAGGGGGCTGGGGTGGATATGACGCAACCAGAGCCGGTGGAAACCGCGCTGGTCCAGTTCGGCGATTTGGTTAAGCAGCTAGATGAATTGATTTAGATTGATATAGGCGGTCGATTTGCACGTTGCATCCCAACCCGAAGCGTAAGCGAGGGACAATTTCGCAGGTCCCTCACTTACGTGTCGGGTTAGGATTGGTTTCTAACCTTGCAAATTCGCCCCAAAAGTCAGGGTCCGAGGGCCGGACTTCGGCTTGTACAGAAAAATGCGTGCCAAACCCGATGATTAACCCTTGCAGGGTTTGGCACTGCATCGCTACACTGTGGGGCTTCCCGGTGGGGAAAACGCAGTTATTCGAAGATTTATCGACGAAACTAACCGCGAAAAATTTAGCGTAAAGTCCAGGTAGATAAAGGTTTAGGAGTAGGCAAGTATGCCGCGTCTTCTCGGTGTTGATATTCCGAATGACAAGCAAGTCATTTATTCGCTTCAGTATCTTTACGGCGTTGGCCCGGTTATTGCTCGGGAAGCGTGCGTAAAGACCAAAATCAATCCGACCAAACAGGCGAGAGACCTGGATGAAGACGAATTGAGCCGCTTGTCGACCTTGCTCGAACGCGATTACACCGTCGAAGGTCCCCTTCGTCGTCAAATCGGTCAAAGCATTCACCGACTGCGGGAAATCAAGTGTTATCGTGGAGTTCGGCACAAGCAGAGCTTGCCGGTTCGCGGTCAACGCACACGCACCAATGCCCGTACCCGCAAGGGCCCACGGAAGACGGTTGCTGGTAAGAAGGGCGTTAAGGACTTGCGATAGTTTTCGCTGGTCAACGTTTTGTATGCCGCGATCCGTTCAAGGATTGCGGTTTGTTCGCACCGCGAACGACCATTTTCGTACACAAGTATTATCCGCATTTCGATTTGAAGGAACGGTCCCACTGTGGCCAAGACAGCAGCAAATACCAGTGCTTCGGTTCAAAACAAGCGACGCAAGGTTCGACGTAACGTTACCTCGGCGGTCGCTCACGTTAAGGCAACGTTCAACAACACGACGGTAACGATCACCGACATGAAGGGTGATACGTTGTGCTGGGCCAGTGCTGGAACGAGCGGGTTCAAAGGCTCTCGCAAGAGCACCCCGTTCGCCGGCCAGCTTGCCGCACAGCAAGCTGCCGAGAAAGCAGCCAAGTTCGGCGTTAAGGAAATCGAAGTCCGAGTCAAAGGGCCTGGTTCAGGTCGTGAGTCTGCAATTACGGCTCTTCAAGCAGCTGGGATTACGGTCAAATTGATCGAGGACATCACCCCGATTCCGCACAACGGTTGCCGACCACGCAAGCGTCGTCGCGTTTAATTAATTGGAATGAATCCAAAAGAGTCATCACGAGTCAGTTTTAGTTGTTATTGGAGTACTTAGGCAATGCATATTCGTTGGCGTGGATTAGAACTACCGAGTCAAGTGAGTATCGATCGTTCGACGCTTTCGTCGACCTACGGAAAGTTTACGACTGAGCCATTCGAACGCGGGTTCGGAGCAACGATCGGCAATAGTTTGCGTCGTGTGCTTCTTTCCAGCTTGGAAGGTAGCGCCGTAACTCAGATCAAAATCCGTGGCGCTCAGCACGAATTCTCATCGATTCAAGGTGTCCTTGAGGACGTCACAGAGATCGTCCTGAACGTAAAGAGCTTGGTTGTCAAAAACCACAGCGATAACACTCGCGTTTTGACGGTGACTCGAGACAAGGCTGGTCCGATTACGGGTGCTGACGTCCAGACAGATTCGGATGTTGAGATCATCAACAAGGATCACGTGCTTGCGACATTGACTGCCGACGTTCCATTCATGATGGAAATGGTAGTCGAAAACGGTCGAAGCTACGTGCCTGCGACGGAACATAGTTCGGGCGATCACGAAATCGGGATCATTCCTGTCGACGCGGTCTACAGCCCTGTCGTTCGCGTTCGATACTTCGTCGAAGAAACGCGTGTGGGACAAAAGACCAACTACGATCGATTGATTATCGAATTGTGGACTGACGGGTCGGTTCATCCTGAAATGGCTTTGGTGGAAGGGGCGAAGATTCTTCGCAAGCACCTCAACCCCTTCGTTCAGTCGAGCGAATTGGGCAAGCAGGTCCACGCGGTTGCTCGCGGCGGACCCGGCAGTGCTGAGGCTCAACTCGAAGCCAAGCTTAATACGACGGTAGCAGAACTGAAGCTGTCCGTCCGAGCGAATAACTGCTTGGAAGCGGAAGGGATTCGTCAAGTGCGAGATCTTGTTCAGCGAACCGAAGATCAATTGCTTGAAGTCAGAAATTTTGGTGAGACTACGCTGACGGAAGTTCGCGAAAAGCTCGGCAACATGGGCTTGCATCTTGGAATGCGAGTTCCTTCGTTGCGTTAATCCGATAGCTAGCCGCGGGTTCGCTGTCTTTCAACTTAACCATTTGCTAAATCGTTTTGGATATCCGTCATGAGACACCGTAGAAAAGGTCGCGTTCTAGGACGCAATTCGTCGCACCGTAAGGCATTGTTTGCGAACATGGTTTCGGCAATTTTCCTGACCGAACGAGAAACCACCGAATTGGAGCCGAACGCACCCAAGGTGCCTGGCCGAATCATTACGACGCTTGAGAAGGCGAAGGAAATTCGCCCGATGGTTGAGAAATGCATTACCATCGCCGTAAAGGGGTTGGCTGGGGAAGCTGGGGCCGTCGAGTTCGCAACAAAAGCGGAACGTGGCTCCGAAGAGTGGAAGGCTTGGAGGAAGAGTGACATGTGGCGGAAGTGGGCTGACGCTCGTTCGCCTGGTATCACGGCCCGTCGTCGCGTTTACGCGATGATTCGCGACAAGCAAGCCGTCGACGTTCTCTTCAATCGAATTGCACCTCGATTCACTGCGAGACCAGGTGGCTACACTCGCATTATGCGTTTGGCCAAGCCTCGATTGGGCGACAACGGAACTCGAGCGATTCTCGAGTTTGTCGGCAAGAACGATCGAGTGACGAAGAAAGCTACCAAGCCAGCCTTCGAAGTCGCAGCAAGCTAAGTTCTTATGTCGCCTTTCGCTCTGCGAAAGTGCGCCAAATAAACGCACTTTCGCAGAGCGAAAGGCGACATAGTTGAAAGAGCACGATGGCCAGAAAATCTTCGTTAGGAGTTTTCCTTTTCTTTGTTCTCACTTGGAGCATGGCGTTGCACGCGCAAACGCAAGAGTCGCATGTGACCAAGGACATTTTGGGCTGGACCGTCTATGTCAATCGCAGTTTGCTTTCTACCGACTCGGCCAAGACGGAGCGAGCTTTAGAGCTGCTCCAGGATCAACTGGCGGAGATCGTTCGAGTTGTACCTGAGAGCTCCGTAGTTGAATTGAAGAAGGTGCCACTCTGGTTTTCGCCGGAATATGCTGGGACGCAACCGCGTGCGGAGTATCATCCGGGCGCAGGCTGGTTGCGTGAGAACAATCGTGATCCTGCCATGGTGAAAGGGATCGAGTTCACCAACGTTCGCATCTTTGAGGCGGAGACAAGACGGATGCCCAACTTCGCTTTGCATGAGTTGTCTCATGCGTTCCATGATCGCGTTTTGCCCAAAGGGTTTGGCAATCCAGAGATCAAGGCCGCTTACGAAGACGCCAAGCGTGGTGGGAAATACGATCGCGTCGAGCGTCGAGACTCCGAGGGCCGCGCAAAATTGGACCGAGCTTACGCGATGACAAATCCGCAAGAGTTTTTTGCCGAAAGCACCGAAGCTTTTTTCAGTCGTAATGATTTCTATCCATACGACCGAAAGCAATTGAGTCAACATGATCCATCGACCCTAGAGCTTATGGCGAACATCTGGGGGCTGAAATCGTTCAACCCCCAGCCGTAGGCGATGGCTTTCAAATCAACTCGTCACCTTCCGCAAGCTAGTGAATGGGTTGCGAAAAACTCTAGCTTGCGTGTCGTGCTTTGATTTGTTGGGTTGAGTCTACTTAGGCAAATCCACTCGCATCCAAAAAGGATGTTTTCGATCGGCACGCCCCCGCACATCTTCGAGGATGACTCGGGTTTCCGGCTTTGGATCTCGTCTATCCCGAACCCCTTTAACCAAGAGGGTAATCGGCTTTTCAAAATCGACCATTTCTGGGGAAAGCCATATGCTAAACGTCTTTGCCGGGACCGTTTCCATGCTTACGGTGTTGGTCTGCTTGTTGATGGTAGAACTGATTTGGTATCCTGGCCCTGGCTTGTTGGAATACAGCAATGGGTGAACCAGTTTTTCCTTAAACAGTTCTTTCGTTTCAAACCACCAAAAGAACCGATCGCCAGCCCGAAGGGTAGTGGTCGAAAAATTCTTGGGGAAGGGAGTTCGAACCCTAGCAGGGAAACTCATCCAGTCCATGATTCGGGGCAATTCTTCCTGGAAATGATCTGGCTTTCGTCCTCGATAGAGTGTTACCAAACAGTCGATTTGTTTGCGATTCATCATCTTGTCCCACTCCCTTCCATTCGTTTCGGTAAACTTGTCTAATTCCCCGGCGACAAAGTAGGTTGGAACGTATTCGGCGGTGCCTCCATATTGAATCACGTAGTTTCTTGCCTCACCACTAATGACAACACTGCCGGCCCACAGGTCCGGGTGGGACAATGCAATATCCCATGCGGCGTCCGCACCCATGAAGTGGCCTGAAAGAAAGACACGGTCGGAGTCGATACTGAACCTTCGCATAGCATCGCGAAGGGGAGCCAAGATCATGGCATGTTCATTCTCGGTGAAGTTGTAACTTGGTTGCTTGGGCTCTGCCCACTGGGGCGAGACAACGATGTAGCCTCGCTTGGACGCTTCTCCGAAACAACGTTTGGCTTCAGGTGAATACTGTCCTGCCCACCACGCGATTTGCCAATCCATATTGGTCGACTCACCCGGCAAGGTAAAGATGCAAGGATAACGACGAAATGGATTGTATTCAGGTGGTAGTTGAACAGTGTACTTTGATGATTTCCCGATCATGTCTCCACCCAATGGAACTTCGATCTCAAATCGACCTGATATGGTTGACTGAACGGGCGGCTGAGAACTGTCAGGTGGGTTGATGGTAATGGACACTGCCGCAGACTCTGGCGTTGGCAATGGAGGAGCCATGTTCGCAATGATCTTGGTTACCAAATCCGGCGTGCCTGACTCCAACTTCGTCAGTTCTTGAACAATCTGGTCGTCTCGCAATGGTTTAGAAAGATACTCCGTTATTAGCCGCCGAGCTTTGACTCCTGAAGCAACTACGGACGCATTGTCTTTGCCCGCCGTCGGCCCAAAGATCCAGCCGCTAATTGCAAGTGCGGCCAACTGATCTGGCTTAAGCGTTGTATCGGCTCTTCTGCGCCGGTAATCGGTAAATCGAAGCGCTGTATCCGCAGTCAAGTTGGCCGCGATCTCTGCAAGCAATGATTGCATTTCGGCTTTCGCCGTACCATCGGAGACTTTCGAGACATCCTCTGTCATCCAAGTCATCAGCTCGTCGCGATCCTTTTGGCCACTGGCGATCGCATCCAGTTTGGCAACAGCTTTAAGTTGGGTCTCGATGGAAAGGCCAGCTCTTTTAACGCTCTCGAGCGTGTTTGTTAGAATCAGTTTGGAAAACTGAAATTGCCCAGCATCTTTCGCAAACTCAGCCGCTTGGAAAAGCTGGTCGGCAATGTTTTGATCCAACGACTTTAGCTCGGATTTCGTGTTTTCGAGCTCCGGGAACTTAAGAATGGCCTCAACCAATATTTGCCGAGCTTCCACATATCGCTCAGCGGAAATAAAGAGATTTACGATTTCGAACCAGTCCTTCGATCTGGTAGGGCTGGCGTTTTGAACCAGAATGGCACGGAGGTCTTTGCCATTGAGACTATTTAAGGAAAGCCGCATGTCCCAATCGTACTCACCTTTAACGCCCTTTAGTCCTTCCACGCGAATGTAGTTTGTTGCTACCTCGGTGATCCCTTGAACGACCGCAAGGGGCGCATCCTGGGACCTAATAAAACAAATGCGGCGCCCGAAAACGTCAAACGGCGAACAGTCGATAATCGGGCCGCCTGGAATCGACAGCGCGCTCTTAGCGACCATGTTGCCAATGTATATTTTTATGGAGCTATCTTTGACCTGAACCGGAGCTTCGCAGCGACCAACGTTGGCATACGTTCGTCTTAGCCCGTCATCCAGAACAACAATTAGCAACGCCTTTGCCTCGGCATGTTGGTTTACGCTGGCTTGCGGGGGGACAATGTACTGAACGTCGTTTTTTTCACCAGGACCTAGAACCATGCCGTCAACGAGTTTGATCGTTGTTTGTTGTCCGAATCCTACGACTTCAATGAGTGAGCCAAAAAAAAACGCGAGAAACAATCTCGCAGTCATGGTGGATTTTGGGTCGAGATAGGCGAATCGCGAATAGCATTGAGCCATAGAAAGCATCTCTAAATCGGGCAACACGAACCAATTGGCAAGGAGCAAACTCAAATTACTTGCAGCTTTTGGGCGAGTCCACCCACCCATAGACGCCAACGGCCGTTTAGCGACCGCCGAAGTACTTCTTCAACGTTTCAGAGGCGGCGTCCTTTGTGTCCTTGGTGGAGGGTCCGGCGGCTGCTTGTTTCGGAAGCTTAATTGGCTCGCGCCGTTCTGGTCTTTTGAATTTAGCAGGTTCAGGAACTGCAGGTTCCACGTCCGAGATCAGAGTACCATCCAAACGAGTCGTATCCTCCAAGGCAATTTGGCGAGTGTCGAATTCGCTTTCTACAGACGGTTTCGTCCTGTCGATTTGATCTGCTTCGTTTAGCCATGAGCTGATATCGACGCTTTCTCGCGAATCCATACTGCTTTGCTCAGTCATTCGACCAGCAGCTTCTTTTATCGATTGCACTTCTGGCTGTTTCGAATTAGCGATACCAACTTCCATCAGAACTTCAAATTCCAATTGCCCGCATCTGAGCCTATCACCATTTTTAAGGATTTTGGCTTTGTCGGGCGATACTTGCTTCTCGTTGATAAAGGTACCGTTTCGACTCTTCAAGTCGACCAAAAGTAACCTGCCGTCCTTTTGAACGATTGCGCAATGTTTTCTACTGATTGACTCGCTTTTTGGCCGTAACTGACACGAATCGCCACGACCGATAAGGAATTTTTCATCCTTTATTTGAATCAGTTTTCCTTCGTGAGTTCCAGAAAGGACCTTCAGAGAAACCTGCATTGCCTGCCCTTTTTTTGAAGACCTGATCAACCCTGACTTTCAGAATTAATCAATAATTTACCAAACTTTGAGTACGATTCAACGGACCCAATCACTAATGCTACTCATCTTTACGCAGAAAAGCACTCGAAACGGATAAAAATCAACCATTCGTTTGGGGGGGGGCTTTGCCTTTTCCCTTCCACGGAAGATCGCCAATTGAGCCGTTTTTCCACTCGATTCGAAGGAGTTGCGAAACTCCTGTCTTCAAAGTGGCAATGAAAAACTCCAACCAATCGTCAAGTTCTCCAGTGCTAGATTCCGTTTCGGAATCATCCTCCAAGAGAGACGCGACGTCCTGTTCTAATTCCCGCATGTTTTTTTGGCGGTTGGGACTGGAACCGCCTGGAGCATCTAGTAGACCGCACAATTCGGGCGTCGATTGAGAGCGACGGAGGAGAAAGCTGCCATGTTGAAGCAACCCTGTCGCGGATCTACGTTGAGCACTCCCAAGAATCTTATCGTTATCGACAATTAAGTCGACCGGGGACCTCCTTAAAAAACATAAAAAATGCTCAGGAATCCTCTCCACCGTCCGTGAACACGTGCATGATTCGGCAAGTTGCGAGTTCCAACCTAATGTCTGCAGCTTTTCTACGAAACTCATATGCACAGCGCGGTAGAGCGCTTCGTTGTGTCCTTTCACAGAGTAGTTGGCTCGATTTGGAATGAGGATGCTATACGTCAGCTCGTGGTCATGAACAATTGCCCCGCCCCCGGTTTTTCTCCTGACCCACGGCAAATCACTCAGAGGTGGAATGTCGTTTCGATCTTCAAGCCGTTGAAAATGGCCAATCGAAAGAGTAGGTCGATCCCATCGATAAACACGGAGGACAACCGGCCAGTCTGGAATCGCGTTTTGGAGCAACGCCTCATCGATAGCCATATTGCTTTCGCCGGATCTGGGTGGATCAACGATCACTAAACCCTGCACAGAATCTGCAGCCTCTGATCCCCACGTTTTCGCCGAATCCACTAGTGATTGCACTGCTTTTTGTACGCTTCCCAATCGAGCAAGCGATCTAGCTCGGTCGGGTCGCTCATTTTGATTTTGATGATCCAACCCTCGTTGTACGGGTCCAAACTAAGGCTTTCGAGCTTGTCCACCAACGCCGAATGAACTTCGACCACGGTACCGCTAACAGGGCTATACATTGGACTAACCGCTTTGACACTTTCGACTTCGCCAAACTCGCTGCCGGCGGTTACGGCTTGACCGATTTTTGGCAGTGCCATGAAGACTAGGTCGGTGAGTTCCTCGATGGCAAAGGCGGAGATTCCGATCGTGGCTATGCCAGAGGAGGGATCGGCAACGTAAGCCCATTCGTGCGAATCGCAGTATCGGAGCTGTTCAGGAGTAATGCTCATAACGATGTTGATTTCTTGTAAAAAGGTAACGAGACGATGGTCGCAGAAACTGTCGTGCCTCGAATATCAATATCCAAAATCGTGCCGACAACGGCAACGGCAGGATCTAAATAAGCCATGGCAATCGGTTTGTCGAGAGTGGGAGAAAAACTACCACTTGTCACTTGACCAACCACACGCGAATCGGAATCCAAAAGGTTTGCCCCTTGTCTTGCCGCGCGGCGTCCATCCAAAACCAAGCCTACTCGTTTGGGTAGAGTACTGTTTTTCGATTTCTGTTCCAAGGCTTCTCGCCCAATGAAATTGCGGTCTTTTAGGTTGCACGCAAATCCTAGTCCAGCTTGATAGGGGTCGATGAACTCATCCAACTCATGTCCGTACAGTGGCATCCCCGCTTCCAGCCTGAGCGTGTCGCGAGCTCCTAGTCCGACAGGTTGGATGCCCATCTCCCTGCCAGACATCATGATGTTTTCCCAAACTCGAGGCGCATCCTCGGCCTTGACGATCAGCTCCAGGCCGTCTTCCCCGGTGTAACCCGTTCGCGACACGATACATGGCTTGCTCATTTGCTCAGTAACTTTTGCCCGATAGTACCCCAATGACAACGCGGCGGCGGGTAACAGGGGCTTGCATATCTCAATGGCTTTTGGCCCCTGAACAGCAATCATGGCGGTTGCTTCCGTCACGTCGTGAAATTCCACATCCGGATAGTCGGCCAAGTGCGGTTGAAGCCAATGAACGATTTTCTGGCGATTGCTCGCGTTCACGACCAACAGGAAATAATTCTTGCCACTCGGGCTTTCCAAACAGCTGACGAGCACGTCGTCGAGAATTCCGCCTTCCTCGTTGCAAACAAGCGAGTATCGAACTTGACCCGTCTGCATGTCGATCACTCTCCGCGTCAACAAATGGTCTAGCAATTGATCTGCTCGTGGACCGTCAAAACGAAGCCGACCCATATGCGAGATGTCAAAGACTCCAACAGCGTTTCGCGTCGCATTGTGTTCCGCAACGATCCCAGCGTACTGAATCGGCATTTCGTAGTTGGCGAACTCCGCCATACGAGCACCGCGAGCTTGGTGCCAAGCATGCAATGGGGTAGCGGAGAGTTGAGAACTCATGAGTAGCTTGTTGCCTTGTCAACGAACAGAGGGTCGGGGGCTCTACGAAAAGTCTATTGACTATCCTCGCCCCAACATGCCCCAAAGTATAATGAGGGCTGAAGGAACTTCAACTCACGCTGCAAACCATTAGGACATGAAGCTGCAAAGATGCGCCTGAACCACGCTCTGAGGGCAGCTCCAAACCAGGAAGAACATGGCTTCTCGACACCATCGGCCAACATCGTGATCATTGGCGAAACCTGTTCCTTTGGCGGCAGCAAGTGCAGCCTGGGTGCTTTTCAAAGCCAAGTCATTCGCTATTTTTCGGAGGGAGGCTGGATCCTGCTGACTCTCGCCGTCGTTCATTCTCTCCAAATCGTCGAACGCGATTCTCCATTGGTTTTGGAGTCCTTCTGCGACGGCACGAATGTCCTCTCGCACCTGCGATTCTTTCAATAAATACTCGATCGCCTGGGCCGCATGGCCAATTGCTAAAGCCGAGGTTTGCAGCCCTCCAGCACCGCTTTCCGTGGTAGTCGATCCGTTGGAACCCGACTTGCGACTGCTGGCATCCATCACATTGGCTATCGGGCCATGAAGCACGTCCGCTTGATTCGCCGTCACATGCTGGAAACGCACAGGACCGGTGGAGCTTGCGTTGAGAGCCATAAGCTCGCTGCTGGGCTCAACGATAACCCCTGCTTGATTTGCTGCAATAGAAAACAGCAATTCGTTCCGTTGCACCGGAAGGGTGCCTTCAGGAACGCAGTCAACTTCGACCGCTCCAACGACCAGCCAGTCGGCAAATTGTCCGCCTGTAACCCAAGGGCTAAAGCCGTCCAAAACCCAGCCATCTCTAGAACGAGTGGCTCGCAATGGCGGTTGGTTCAAGTGCCTGCGGCTGGTCGTCAGGTGGCTAATGCCGACGGTCGCAAACGAGTTGCCGGATTGGATCGACGATGACAGCTTGATCTTGGTGCACTCGTTATCGCTGGTTTCAATCCTGCGCAAAGCCGCGCTGCGTTGAGTCATGATAAAAGCGGTAGTTAGGCAGCCGCTTGCAAGCCAAGTGTAAAACCGAAGCAAATCGCCGCTGTTACCGCAGATCGCGGATTCAACTTCAGCGCACTTGCGAATGGTTGATATCGGGAAATCCCGAGGTGCTTTGAGCTTTCCGGCGTCGTTTCTCAGCTGGGCTAACCACTGGACTGGCGTTTCACCGCAAACTCTTTCAATCGCCTTGTCGATTCGGCATCCAGCATTTTCGGCTAAAGATTTGATAACTCGCCCTCCAAGTTTACCTGTCTTAACACAACGACTCCAAATATCTGCTGGCTTTGAACTATTAGCGACGATCAGGTATAACCAAGGCCAGTCGGCCGGCTAATTCGCTCGTAAGCCTCATAGAATACCAGAATCGACTCAAGGGAAACCACGCTTGAAGCCGTTTAAAGCCTTGCCGAACCGTTCCCGATACGATCAACCCTACTTTACTTGTAAGTCTTGAATCTTTCAAAGAGACAATCCATGACCCAGATCGAATATTCGCTTGGACAAGAAGTTAGTAATACAGGCATTGCGAATGAAATTGATGCGGATTCTCTTTACGACAAATGCATGGCTCTGGCTCGAAACCTATGGTGGAGTTGGCAGCCAGAAGTAAACAGTCTCTTTCGCGATATCGATCCGATCCGTTGGCGACAATTGGACCATAACCCAATCGCATTGCTGAGGGAATTCACGCCGGAAAGGCTGGCAATCCGGGCGGGCGAAATGGTTCTGCACAGTCGAGTCAACTACGCCTTCCGTCGCCTACAGGAGTATCTCGAAAACAAGAATACGTGGGCTCAAAATAACGCGGGCGTCCTCGGTGCCAAACCGGTGGCTTATTTTTCGGCCGAGTTCGGTTTGCATGAATCGCTGCCCGTTTACTCTGGGGGCCTGGGAGTTCTCTCAGGCGATCACGTCAAAAGCGCAAGCGGACTTGGTGTGCCTTTGGTTGGAATAGGACTGTATTACTCACACGGCTATTTCAAACAACACTTGAGCGCTGACGGCTATCAACGCGAAGAATACTTCGAGACCAAAGTGGAAGATCTGCCGCTTGAGCCAGCCGTTCTGAGCGATGGAACGCCTCTCATGATCGCGATCGATACTCGCAATGGTCGACTGCTCGCCAAAGTCTGGAAAGTACAAGTCGGTCGAGTTCGGCTGTTTTTACTGGACTGCAATGTCGAAGGCAATCGACCGGAAGATCGCGAGTTGACGAGTCGACTCTACGGTGGCGATGAGCGCACTCGCATCCGACAAGAATTGGTTATTGGTGTTGGCGGCGTTAAAGCTTTGAGGGCTCTTGGGATCAATCCCGGTGTTTATCATCTCAACGAAGGACACAGTGCCTTCGTCCCGCTCGAAGTCATGCGAGAAAGAATGTCCGATGACGGGCTCACCTTTGAAGATGCAATGCGTGAAACGGCCGAAGCAACCATTTTCACCACACACACGCCGGTCCCGGCGGGGCACGATCGATTCGCTGCCGGCTTGATCGAAGAACACTTGGGCCCGCTCCGCGATGCGCTCGGTATCAGCTCCGATCGCCTGATGGGGCTTGGGCGAGTTAACGCCGACGATTCTGGTGAGAGCTTTTGCATGACGGTCATTGGACTGAAAATGTCCCGAGCAGCCAACGCCGTTAGCCAGTTGCACGGTCACATTTCCCGGCGAATGTGGAAAAACCTATGGCCAACCAGGGAAGAGCGAAACATCCCAATTGGGCACATCACCAACGGCGTGCATATTGAAAGCTGGCTCGCAGCCCAAATGCAACAGCTCTACGATCGACATTTTCCAGCCAATTGGAAGAGCCAAATGGGCGAACCCGACGTTTGGCAGAATATCCATTCCGTCGATCCAGGCGAACTCTGGGAAACGCACAATGCTCTAAAGAATTTGCTTCTATCCTTTGTTCGCCGACGCATCTCTCGACAATGCCGACGACGTGGCGAAAGCGACGAAATCGTCGAAGCTGCCAGAAATGTCCTTAGCCCAAATATTCTAACCATCGGTTTTGGTCGTCGGTTTGCTACTTACAAAAGAGCCAACCTGATGTTCAAGGACATCGATAGGATCTGCAAGATCCTGGATTGTACCGACCGTCCAATCCAGGTGATTTACGCAGGCAAAGCACACCCCAAGGATGAACCTGGCAAGCGTTTTATCCAAGAGATTTCGAATTTGCGTCACGACTCCAGGTTCGCTGGTCGTGTCGCCTTCCTGGAAGACTACGACATCAATGTCTGTAGGCATATGATTCAAGGTGTTGATGTATGGCTAAATAACCCTCGTCGCCCTTTAGAAGCCTCGGGGACAAGCGGTCAAAAAACGGTGCTCAACGGTGGACTCAATTGCAGTATTCTGGATGGTTGGTGGGCGGAAGCCTACGACGGCACAAACGGATTTGCAATTGGCAAGGGGACTAGCCATGCCGAGGATCGACTCACCGACATCAGAGATGCTGAGTATTTCTATGAAACGCTCGAGCAACGAGTGATACCAACGTTCTACGATCGCGATCGCGATGGCCTACCGCGAAAGTGGATCAAAATGATGATGAACAGCATCAGCACTTTGGCTTGGCGATTCAGTAGCCACCGAATGGTTATGGACTACGCTCGTTTGGCTTACGTACCTTCCGCAGGCGGACTCAGCAGCGATATGCAAGGCTCCGACTGATGGTTTGGTCCACGACTTCTGAAGTGTGTATTTCATCGCCACGAAGTGCTTAAACAACATAGTCCAAGAATGCCAATCGCTCCCTGGACTATGCTCCGATTTCTCCGGCTGTGACGATTGATCTACCTCTTTCGAATTCTCTGCCGATTACTGATTCTTCCGGTCGATCTCTTAAGTTGCGTGGGCCATGGATGGCAACCATGCTCAAAAACCGGTTGAATTCGATAAGGGATGATCGATGCTACGCAAGCAACTCATAGCTAGCAAAAGCTTGCCAATTGTGCTGGCATGTTTGTTCGTCGGCTGTCGCGTTCCAAGTTGGTGTGCTTACCGGTCTATTCATTCGTTGCCTCACACTTCCGACGCTTCAAGCCATTTGTGTTTTGAACAATGCTCTGTGAGTGACCAAGCCAAGTCGGCGAGTAACGCAAGCGTTTCGTCGGTAGCTTCTTTGCAAGACGAAGCCGACCCCAAGCTTCCAAAGGAAGGCTCGAATCCTTCGAAGCAGGCTGGGGGCCCGTTCAAGTTGCCTCTCGAGTTGCCAGGTGCCGAAACACCTCCGCTCAGTTTGCCTAGACGCGATGCCGACGGCAAGCCCCTCGATGCCTCCACGCAGAAAGAGAACATACTGAAGCTATATACCGAGTTTCCTGCATTGTCGATGGACACAGAGGCATTGCCAGAGGCCAGTAGCGGACAGCTTGGCCTGGAAGAACTCCAACACATAGCCAGGGAAAACCACCCAGGCCTGCGAGCCGCGGCTGCAAGCGTCGAAGCAGCCAGGGGATTGATGATTCAGGCCGGACTTCCACCGAATCCCAACGTTGGATATGAGGCGGATACCGTTCGGACTCTCAATACGCCTGGCTACCACGGTGTCTATTTGCAACAGACATTCATCACCGCCCAAAAGCTTGGGCTAGCCGCTCAATCGGCTGCGGTTGACTATGCTAACGCAGAAGTGACACAACGCAAAACGTGGGTGACAGTTCAGTCTTCCGTGCGACGCTCCTACTTTCAAGTGCTCGCAACGCGAAAGCGAGTCGAATTGGCGAGAGCCTTGTCCGAACTTTCAGAAAACGCATACAAGGCTCAAATCAAATTGGTCGTCGCCGGCGATGCGGCGCCCTACGAGCCACTCCAGTTGAGAGTACTAACAACTCAAGCGAGAGCGTCATTGGTTCGCGCTCAGCAAGAATCCATTGCGGCTTGGAGAATGCTGGGTGCTGCAGTCGCAGTCCCTACGCTACCGCCAAGCAGCCTCGAGGGGCGAATCGACTGCCCAGTACCATATATTGCTTACGAAACCGCTCTAGCGCAAATGACGGCCGTTCATACGGATTTGCAGATCGCAGAAAACTTGATTGGCAAAAATCGAACGCAGGTCACGTTGGCGGACCGTATCCCCATCCCCGACCTCAACGTAGGCTTCGTATTGCAACGGGATTACACGTTTACACCTGGGACAAACACCTATAACTTGACCGTGGGTGGAGCGGTTCCGGTTTGGAACAAAAACCAAGGAAATAGAATTGCAGCCAGGGCTGAGCTTATTCGATCGATACAGGTCGTTTCGGACACTCAAAATCAATTGATCACGAAACTAGCTCCGATGTATAGCACTTACCGGTCGAATAGACTTTTAGCACAGTCCTTCCGCACAGAAGCCCTAAGCGATCAAGTCCGAGCGTATCGCGGAATTTACCAGAGGTATCTTACGGACCCGAGCGGTATCAGTTTCAATGATGTCATCGTCGCTCAGCAAACTCTCGCTGGGGTCCTAAATCAGTACATTGATATATTGCAGTCGCAATGGCAAAGCACCGTCGATATGGGTGAAATACTGCAGGTCGACGATCTGTTCCAAATGGGCACAGCTGCTGAGGTCGCAGAATTCCCCGCCTTCTGATGGCCGCCGAGAATTCGTTTAACGCAAAGCCGCAGGCGACGGCATGAACCCATCGTTCATCCACGAGCCGCAGCAAGCTGTGGCACGTTTCTGTGGCCGAACGAAGCTCCCGCTCAGGTTTGAAAGAAACCAACGGATTCCGGCACGTGGGTGCCAATTGTTGACATAGGTAGTCGTTGGGAAGTACACTGGGGCGTTTCCTTGCTGACATTTTGTCGCATCAAGGGAACCTGAAACTAAAAAACTCCATCGCCGGCTCGATTTTAATTGCGCCGGCGTTTATTTATTGAACGGGAAGTGACGTGGACGCAACAAAGGAAGCAATTGCAAAGGCGGACACGCTTATCGAAGCGATGGGATGGATTCGCAAATTTCGTGGCAAAACGACTGTGATCAAACTGGGCGGCTCTTTGATGGCGAATCCTGACGCCATGCAACACACTCTGCTCGACATTATCTTCATGGAAACGGTGGGGATGCGACCTGTTGTCGTGCACGGTGGTGGTCCATCTATTAATAAGGCCATGGAAGCTGCCGCGATCGAGCCGGTCTGGGTTCAAGGGCGTCGCGTAACGGACGCAAAGACGCTGGAAATAGTCGAAAACACACTCGCTTATGAATTGAACGAACAATTGACAAAGGAGATCGAACGATTGGGCGGACGAGCCATGAACCTAAACTTCCGGACGACCAATGTATTGTTTGGCGAGAAGCTTTTGCTCGAAGAACCGGGTTCCAAACCACTGGACCTGGGGTTTGTTGGGCATGTGACCCGAGTGGATCGGCAGACGATCGAAGCTCTCACCTACACGGAGCAGATTCCTATCATCCCATCGATGTGTTTAGATTCCAAAGGCCAAAAATACAATGTGAACGGGGATACAGCGGCCATGGCCGTCGCGGAAGCGCTCGGAGCGGAAAAGCTAATCTTTATCAGCGACGTCAATGGCGTTAGGCGAGACAAAGCAGACCCAAACAGCGTGATCCATTCGTTAACAGCTCAGGAAGCTCGCCAACTTATTCAGGATGGAATCATCGCCGGTGGAATGATTCCCAAAGTGGAAGCATGCTTGTCCACATTAGACCGTGGCGTCGGCAAAGTCCACATTATTGATGGCCAAGTCAGGCATTCTCTTCTGCTGGAAATTTACACGACCGCCGGGATAGGTACGGAAATTATTCAAAACCGTCAGTCCTCTGCTATCCGCATTGGTCCAACATAACATGAAGCATCTTCGTTCACTGTTCGATCTTTCGATCGACGAGTATCTCGAAATCCTGAACATTGCCGATTCGTTAAAACGAAAGCTTGGCCAGGGCCAGCGGCCAGACATACTCAAGAATCGTAGCCTTGCGCTTTTGTTCGAAAAGGCAAGCTTGCGGACTCGAGTCAGCTTCGAAGCAGGCATGATCCAACTCGGTGGCGCTGCAATTTACTTGACCAACGATGTTGGCTGGCGCGAGCGAGAAACCATTGCGGATTTCGTGCGAGTACTGGCTGGCTACTGTGACTTCGTCGTTTGTCGAGCAATGTCGCAATCCACCGTCGATGAGCTTGCTTCTCATAATGTCCTGCCTGTCATCAATGGCTTGACCGATCAATCGCACCCGTGTCAAGCGATGGCGGACATGATGACGATGCGCGAGTTCTCGGATGGAGAACTCCACGGAAAGCAGCTTACATTCGTTGGCGACGGAAACAATGTGGCCCGCTCGCTGCTCAAAAGTGCGGCCATTTGCGGCATGAAATTTAGACTTGCTGGACCGGTCAAGTACCATATCGACCCAACGCTTGTCGAACGCATTCGAACGCACTTCGGGCGACTGGATTTTGAACAGGGGACCGATATTCAAACGCTTGTCCGGGAATCAGATTTCCTGTACACGGATGTTTGGACCAGCATGGGGCAAGAGGCGGAGGCAAAATCCCGTTCGGTCGACTTTGTACCCTATCAAATCAACGGAACCATGATGAAACTCGCACCCTCGCATTGCAAAGTGTTGCACTGCTTGCCAGCCCGGCGAGGCTTAGAGATCACCGACGAAGTGATCGATTCCCCGAGCAGCATCGTTTTCCCGCAAGCTGCGAACCGAATGCACTTGCAAAAGGGCCTGTTGGTTTGGCTTGGAATGGAAAATGGATTCGTGCAAAACAGCCCGCTAGATTAAGCTAGGTAAGGTCATTTTCCCGTCGTTTTCTCGTTCCTGTTAGTAGCTTTTGTCCATGGACAAGCCCTTAGAATCCACGCTGCATTTTGATCTGGAAACGGTGTCTCCCAGTGAGATGCTGATCGCAATCCAGCTGCATTTCAGACGAATCGCCAAAGGAATGAGCGATGCCGACAGTCCTTTGGTATCTGTGAATATTTCCGGCGCACACGGTCAAGACTTTGTCGGTGCCGGCTTCAGAAATCTTGGCGAGGTTGCCGTTCAGGGAGCGATTGGAGATTTCGGGTTTTGTTCCTTCGGCGATGGTGAATGCCGTGTGGAAGGAAGCGTTGGAGATTTCTTTGGGCACTCCATTGCTTCGGGGGTTTTGGTGGTTCGAGGCCACGCAAAGAATGCGGTCGGCGCATTGGGCTCGGGCGGCTTGATATCGATCCATGGAAACACCGCTGATCGAACTGCCTTAGGAATGCAAGGGGCCGACATCGTGATTCGAGGTTCCGTTGGCAGTTACGCTGGGCTTGGGATGCAGATTGGAACGCTAGTGGTGTGTGGTTCAGCGGGCCCGCACTTGGGGCATGCCATGTGCGGCGGAACGATCTACATTCGCGGTGAAGCCGAATCGATCAGTCCAAATATCGAAGAACAACGACTCCGAGAACCCGATCGGCTCAAAATCGGGATGCTAATGCTGAAATCTAATATCAAGTCCACTGGTAAAGAATTTCGCGTATTCCGTCCCATTCGCGAGGAGGTCTAAGATGACCATCAAATCGAATTTGGATTCTTCTCACGACAAATGGACCGCCTTGCAATCGACCATGCGTTGTGAATCGCTACTGACCAGGATCGATCCGCTTTTGCAGGCGTCGACGGACTCGTCCAGTCTTGCTTGCAGACTAAACACAGGGGGGCTCTCAGGCGACCTGACTTTGGATCTACCTTTTTTCACGCGTTTGACGGCCAACGCAGGGCTTTCCCAAAATGCCCAACGACGACTATTGACGGAACTCAAGAGCTTCGGAATCGCATGGCTTGGCGATGCTTTAGAATCGAATGATCGCAAGCCACAGGAATCCAGCGAACTCGAGTTTGGTGATTTGCCGAGGTTTTCTCCACTGCAAATGGACCAACCAATCGATGTCGTGTCGTTCGAGAACGCCGCTGCAATCGAGTTGCAACTGGTTGGCCACCCCTTTCAAAACCTCGCCAATTCGCGAAGAGCCAAGTGGACACCTGGATTGCCGATCGATATCGCGGACTTTGAGCAACTCGAAAAAAGGGTCGAGGTTTTGCGAGTCGTGACAGGTGGGAAATGCCCGATTGGAGCTGCTGTTTGTCCAGGGGCTGTGTACGAAGATCTACGATTCCTGATCGATAGCGGTTTTGATTTTGTAACGCTCCTAGTTGATATTCAATACGAGATGTCGCCGGCCAGCAGTTTGCGATTGGCTCCACTCGAACCAACCTTGGAACAATCGATCAAGGCGGTTCAGGATTCTGGAGCTAAGACCAAAGTTCTACTTGCAGCAAATCTCTGCGACGCACTTCCACTGTTTCGATGTCTTCAGATGGGTGTATCGGCCGTATCGATCGACGCATTTCTCGCGCATTCGAAACCGAAAGAGGTTTCTCCGGTCAAAGAGACGTTTGGATCGGTCCTGAGCACCTATGTACCCGCCAATACCGGTACAGCTTTGACATGGATCCATCCGGCGATGACCCAACTCATCGAAGAGCTTCGAGACTGCTCGATTTATGCCGGAAGCGTAGCAGGGCCGGCCAAAGAGCAAAAGGCGTAGTTAGCTAGTACCATTTGCCACAGTTCTCACGCCCACGCTTCGCTTTGGGCGTGCCACACACAGTTGTCGCCTTTCGCACACAATTGTCGCCTTTCGCACACAATTGTCGCCTTTCGCACACAATTGTCGCCTTTCGCTCCGCGAAAGTGCGTCGCGTTAACGCACTTTTGCGGAGCAAAAGGCGACAAGGCTTGGCTCCTGGCGCTATGCCACCCCGGTTGCAAAAGCGGTGGCGTAGGCACGGCAATGAGAAATCGTGATCATGACTTCTCGGATTCCTCGGTCTCTCGCGATTTCAGCCGCCTTGCCTGAAATTTTGATGACCGGAGCGCCCGAAACTTCGTTGACAACTTCGATGTCAGTCCATTGAATGCCTTTTGCCCAGCCTGTGCCGAGTACTTTCAAAACAGCCTCTTTGGCTGCCCAGCGACCTGCGTAATGTTGGGTTGCCGCTTTCCGCGAGGAGCAATAAAGAATTTCCTTTTGCGTGAAAACGCGCTGTAAGAAAACTTCGCCATGTTTTTCGATCATTTGAGCGATTCGAACGCACTCGATGATATCCGTGCCGATGCTAATCAATTTTCCTGTCATTTCATTCGGCATATTGCGGTAGCGGTTTCATTGGATGTGAGTTGTCGAATGCGGTGTTTTTAACTATCGAAAGAATCTGAATTGTAATCGCCGTGTGCCTAGACGATACCATGGATGGTGACGTAACTAACAGTCCTCGGAATTGGCCGATTGCCAGGTTCGACGATGTTCCGCTCGCAGTCGCTAAATCTTTCTAAAATGGGAAAGTCAGCCGGGGAAATAAAATGGCCATTGCGGTTGAGGAGGATTTGATAGTGCTCGTGCACGGATTTGGAGCCCAGCGGTTGGTGATGTGGCCATTTGCATGCCTCCTTCGTGCTCGCGGCTTTCGCGTCCAGCATTGGAGCTATGTATCGCTATTTGATCCTATCGAAAAGCACGCGATTCGATTATTTGACTTTTTGCATTCGGTCACGAGTACCGAACACCGATTTCATATCGTTGCGCACAGCATGGGCTGTATCGTTGCCCAATCTGCGCTCAACCGTGGTGTCTTACCCAATCTAGGAAGACTTGTCATGTTGGCTCCACCCAACGCTGGTTCTCCCGTCGCTCGTATCGCATCCAATTGGTTCGGCCGAATCCTAATTCCAACACGCGAGCTATCCGATGCGAAGACCAGTTACGTGAATAAGCTCGAAAGAACATCCAAAGTCGAAGTCGGCATTATCGCCGCTCGTTTTGATGTGTTAGTACCAGTCCGCAATACACATCTTCCCAACGAGAAAGAACATGTGGTGATCAATGCAACTCACAATTCACTTCTTTTGTCGCTGAAGGCCAGCAGACTCACAGCAAGATTTCTAACAAGAGGTTTGTTCGAAGCGAGATCGCCTTAGTAGCGAGCCAATAGGAACTGTCGGATTCGATATTAGGACAGGCTGGAAGCCTATCCCACTTGTTTTCGCGGCAATCCTTACTGAGCCGCTCCCGATGGAATCGACCAGTGGCCGACTCGGTACTTGCGTTGAACCAAATTGTTCGCTTCCGCATCGCCGACGATCGTATGAGTAACAGGATCATAAGTAAGGACTCGTCCAATCCTTGCCGCAATGTTTGCCAAATGCACGACGGCGGCTGATAATCGTCCTGCGACAATATCTGCGTTGGTCGCCTTTGACACCCCCTGCACCGCGTCGAGAAAGTTCTGATGATGAGCGACGAGATCGCTGCTGCCTTGCTTTTCCTCCAATAACTTATTCTTGGGTCCGTACAGTTTCCATCCGACACTATGTCCCAGGATGAGGCAGCCCTCCGTTCCATAGAATGCGGCTCCGTTTTCATAGCTTTCTTGAACATAAGGAGTCCAAATTCTCTGTTCAAAGACAAGCTGTTTCATGCCGCGATTGGCGGATGCATCTTCGAATTCCATGACTGCGTATTGAGTATCCGGAAATTGTTGATCGTCATCGAAAAACAACTTGCTGCCGATGCAATTAACTTTGTTTGGAAAAGTCTTAACGCCGAGCCCCCAGAGTGCGACGTCAATATCATGGACTCCATCGTTTCCTATGTCACCGCAACCGAAATCGTGCCACCACCTCCAAACACCGTGCAACAAATTCTTGCGGTAGGCTACTTTTTGTGCTGGGCCGAGCCAGGTATCAAAATCCAACTCAGCCGGCGGCTCCGCTGGCTGCTCGTGGCCGATCGAACCGCGGCGCTGACTATTCCAAGCTTTCGCAACCAGGATTTTTCCGATTGCCCCATTGTGGATTCGATCGATGGCTTCGCGAACGAATCCTGTGCTGCGACTCTGAGTTCCAACTTGCAAAACTCTTCCTGATTTCTCGACCGCTTCCTGCAGTAGTTGCCCCTCTCGCAAGTTGTGGCAACAGGGTTTCTCAACATAAACATGCTTACCCGCCTTCAAAGACAATATGGCCGCGGGTGCGTGCCAATGGTCTGGTGTTGCGATGAATACGGCTTGGACTCCCTCGTGGCTCAATACTTCACGGAGGTCATTAACGGCTTTTGGAGTCTTCCCGGAAATTTCTTGAACAGCTTTTGCCGCACTTTGAAGTCGGTTGCGATCGACATCACAAACGAACGGGATAGAAACGTCCGTTCTGCGGGCCAATTGCTTCAGATGGTTCATACCCATTCCACCGACCCCGATGATGCCGATCGAAATCGGATCGCCATCGGTGGCGCGTGACCAATGGGAAACCAATGGAATGGCGGCAGTTGCAATCGCCGAACGCTTGAGAAAATCTCGTCGTTCCGACGAGAGGTCATTCTCGAGTTGTACTCTCATATCCAAGTCCTTTAGCGAGTCAATAACGAGCGGCAGCCCACTTGGGTAGGAATGCATCTTACAAGAGTTTTGGGGTGGCTGCACCCAGAAAGATAGAAAGATCACGCCGCAATACGCAAAGTTGCTGCTAAAGTAGTAGGCAGTTTAGTTCGTTCAGAGGGTAGTAGTTTAGGGGAGTGGGATTTGTTTGTTCATGGAATGTATGAGGCCAAAATTGCTGAATCAAAACGCGGTCAGCTGGGCCATGGCGATTGCCTATGCTTTGCCACACGCCAATTGCCTTGCCCAAGTGACCGAAAAGTTCTTCACGCGACATTGCGAGGAATGCCATAATGCAACCGAAAAATCGGGTGGATTGGATCTCGACGCGCTAACTTGGAAGACACAGTCCGCGGAAAATCGAGATCTATGGATCAAGATCCATGATCGCGTTCAGAGCGGTGAAATGCCGCCGGATTCAAAACTGACGGAAGCCGATCGCGAGTTGTTTACGCGTCCGCTTCGCACGGCGTTGGTGAAGGAGATTGGTGCTGAGCAAAAACGGGAAGGGCGTACGGTGATGAGGCGTCTAAACCGCCGCGAATTCGAGAATAGCCTACACGATCTATTGGGCATCACTATTCCCCTGCAGCATTTGTTACCGGAAGATGGGCGCGCGCACGGTTTTGATACCGTCGCAGAAGGCTTGCGGATTTCGGCGGTGCAGGTGGAAAAGTACTTAGAAGTTATCGACCTGGCGCTCGACGACGCGATTCGGTTAACTGGGCGGCCAGCGACGTTTCAAAGACGGCTTCGTCTCCATGACGAGAAAGAGATTCGCGACAATCTAGACACATCGGAAACACAGGTTGATCCGGTCTCGGGGGCGCGACATCGTCGCCTATTTCGTGAACTCGATAACGCGATAGTGTTCATTAGTCACGGCTACTCACCGGACAACCTCAGGCAATTCTCGCCACCAGCCGACGGACTCTATCGTGTTCGCATTTCGGCTTACTCCGTCGACAGTCACAGCGAGCCCGTGGCGATGCGCGTCCTCAAAAGCGATTGGAAAAGCAATCGTTTGCTTCGTTACTTCAATCTCGAGCAAGACAAGCCCCGCGAAGTGGAATTCACGGTTCCGCTGAAGGTCAATGAGCATCTGCGCATCAACGGTTATGGCGTTGGTATTGATGAAAACGGCAAGAGCGTCTGGAATGTAGAAAGCGTCAAGGATTGGAAGGTACCAGGGATGGCGATCGAGTGGATTGAGGTCGAGGGTCCGCTCGTGGAGCAGTGGCCATCCGCCAGTCTATCGCAACTGTTTGGTGCAAATGCCGTTCGGAAGTTAGACAAACGCGGTCGATGGACGAATCAAGGTCACATCGAATATGAGCTCGCGCCCGACGATCCAAAAGCGGCTTCCAGTATAGCTATCGCACGTTTTGCCGAGCGAGCTTTTCGCAGGCCACTAAAAAATGCAGAAGCGGAACCTTACGTTGAACTGGTTCACTCTGAATTGGATCGAGGTCGCACCTTTGAGCAGGCCATGCGTGTAGGACTTCGCAGCGTTTTGGTTTCTCCCCGTTTCCTGTTGCTTGACGAATCGCCGGGTAAGCTCGACGACTACGCGCTAGCTGCCAGGTTGTCGTTTCTCTTTTGGAGTAGCATGCCGGACGATGAATTGTTGATTCTGGCTAAAGTTGGAAAGTTGTCAGAAAAGAATGAGATTCGAGAACAAGCCGATCGGCTACTGGAGTCGCCTCGATCGCAGCAGTTCGTATCCAGTTTCGTCGGACAATGGCTCGATGTGAATCATATTGATGCAACAACTCCCGATGTCAAGCTTTATCCTGAGTACGACGATATTCTTCGCGAGTCGATGATCTCCGAAACGGAGAATTACTTTCGCGAGTTACTTACGAATAACCTACCTATCTCGAATCTCATCAGCTCTGACTTTGCGATGCTCGATCGTCGATTGGCCGATCACTATGGGTTGCTGGTCCCGTTTGGAAATTCCAAAGGGGAAATGTTCGAGGAACAATTTCGGCGGGTCTCATTGCCGGAGGGGAGTCCTCGCGGCGGAGTGATGACACAAGCAGCGGTGCTTAAGGTGACTGCCAATGGAACTGTTTCGTCACCGGTATTACGAGGTGCTTGGATTCTTCGGCGCATCCTCGGCAAGCCGCCGGCGCCTCCGCCGCCGGTCAACGCGATAGAACCTGATACGCGCGGTGCCACGACGATTCGTGAACAATTGGCGAAACATCGCGACTCGGACTCTTGCAATCGATGTCATCGTGAAATCGATCCACCTGGATTTGCGCTCGAGTGTTTCGACGTCATCGGAGGTTTTCGCGAGCGTTACCGTTCAGTCGGCGCGGGCGATCAACCGCCCGAGAAACTGCATGGACGAAGTATTTGGGAGTATAAACTCGGGCAGAAAATCGACTGCAGTGGACAGACAGCCCAAGGCAGACCCTTCGCAGATATTCGCGACTTCAAACGTTTAATACTGGCTGAGCACGAGCAAATCGTCCGCAATCTGACTAGCAAACTGGTAACCTACTCAACCGGTGCAGGTATCAGTTTTGCGGATCGCGAGGAGATCGAACGAATTGTGCGCACGGCCAGCGCGCATGGCGCTGGCCTTCGCACGCTGGTTTATGAAGTGATTGCCAGCGAGTTATTCCAAACCAAATAAAAGCGATACAGTTCTTGTGCGCAACCCAAAGAAAGTCAGTGATGCATAAGCCAACCTCTGCAACGACGCGCCGTATTTTTCTACGTGCATCTGGCGTTGGCCTAGCTCTTCCTCTGCTGAGTTCGCTCTTGCCGCGAAGCGCCCGGGCAGTTCACTCGGAAATCCCGCAGCGCATGGTTTGTATCTGCACTTCGCTTGGACTTCACGCCCCTTTCTTTTTTCCTGAACAGGCAGGAAGCGATTATGAGCCGCCGCCCTATCTTAAGTTACTTGAGGAACATCGCCAAGAGTTTACGCTGCTGAACGGTGTTTCCAACCCAGATCAATCGGGAGCCGATGGTCATTCGTCTGGCATGACATGGTTAACAGCAGCCACCCATCCAGGCTTGCCTGGGTTTCGCAACACCCTCTCGATCGATCAATTGATCGCTAGCCGCATCGGTCTAGAAACGCGATTTGCTTCGTTGCAATTGAGCACAGACGGGTCCAGTCAGTCGTACACCAGTAGCGGCATCATGATTCCTGGCGAACAATCGCCCTCAAGAATGTTCACCAGGCTCTTTCTGGACGGTTCGGCGGACGAGAAAGAGCAACAGATTCAACGGCTCCGCGAGGGTCGCAGCATCATGGATACCGTATCCGAGGAAGCGAAATCTCTAGGACGACACCTTGGCAAAGAGGATAAAGAAAAGCTCTCCGAGTACTACAACTCCGTCCGCGAAATGGAGCAGCGGCTGGCCGCTTCCGAAGCTTGGATTCACAAACCGAAACCGCATGTGGAAGTCGCAATACCTCAAGATATTAAAGAGGGCAGAGACTTGATCGGGCAAATTCAGTTGCTCTTCGATTTGATCCCGTTAGCGTTGCAAACAGATTCCACTCGGTTGATTTCCGTCATGATTCAAGGACGCAACGATGTACCGGCTGTTCCTGGTGTGTCGATCGATCACCACAATCTTTCTCATCATGGCCAAGATCCAGAGAAGATTCGGCAGTTGCGATTGGTCGAAGAGGCTCAGATCAAGGCGTTAGGGAAACTGCTTGCTGACATGAAGCGAAAGACAGAAGAAGGCAGCCGCTTGTTGGACAATACCGCCATCGTTTTCGGCAGCAACTTGGGGAACGCTAATTCGCACGACACCAAGAACCTGCCAATAATGCTGGCTGGGGGTCGTTTCCGACACGGCCAGCATCTGATGCTCGACCGAGAGAAGAACACTCCTCTCAGTAATCTATTTGTGCAAATAGCTCAGCAGATGGGGCAACCATTGGAACGCTTTGGATCCAGTACCAGCGCGAGCGTTCCAGGGCTACAAACAATCTACTAGCTTCGTATCGCAAGAATGTTGCGATACCGGATTGCCTACTTCTTTGCTTTCAACCCGTAGACTATTTGCTTCAGTTTGGCTTGATCGCTTGGGTTGTCCGGAAGTGGATTGTCGTGGAATGCAGGTAGCAGTTTTTCCCAAACGACGTTTAGTTCGGCTTGCATGTCACCGGTGTTCGCCGTGATTGCGATGACTGCGTCTAACTTTGGAAGCACGATACAAAACTGTCCATCTTTACCATCACCGCGATAGGCTCCATGTCTGCATCGCCAAAACTGGAATCCGTATCCTTGATCCCAATCGCGGCTTGGATCGCTGCCGTTGGAAACCTGTTTTGAAGTAGCTTGTTCAATCCAGTCTGCAGGCACAAGTTGTTTTCCCTGCCAGGTACCTTTTTGCAAATAAAGTTGCCCGAACTTGGCAATATCCTCCGTTCTAACAAAGAGTCCATAGCCACCCAGGGAGATTCCTTCAGGACTAGTTTCCCACTTCGGATGCACAATTCCCAACGGAACGAATAATCGAGGCTTCAAATATTCGAGCACCGTTTCCCCCGTCACCTTTTGCACAATAGCTGACAACATGTAGGTTGCTGGCGTATTGTACTTGAAGTATGTCCCGGGTTTGTGTGGTACCGGATGATTGAGGAACGCTCTCCTCCAATGCACTTCCGATTTCAAATTGACTTCTTCCTGATGGCCCGCCGACATTGTAAGTAGGTCGCGTACTCGCATTGCCTTGAGGTTGGTCGATACCTCGGCCGGCGTTTCATCCGGAAAAAACTTGATCACAAGATCATCGATGCTTAGTTTCCCCTCCTCTACGGCCAACCCGACGGCCGTCGATGTGAAACTCTTGCTTAACGAAAATAGGACGTGGGACTTGTCTGCAGACTCTGGCGTCCACCAAGCTTCCGCGATGACTTTTCCATGGCGAACCAACATGAAACTGTGCATTGAATTGATATGACTATCTGCGTATTCAATGAAATCAAGGACGTTCTTGGAGGAAACACCCTGCGATTCCGGTGTACCGCGAGGCATGACCGGATCTTGGCCGAGCGAGGGCGAGGCAACGCAAATCGATAGAAACATGAATAATGGGAATGCAGAAGAGATTTTCATGAAATTCCAGGGGTTAGAGATGCTCCTCCGTCATTGTGTACGATGGTGTACGCATGCGAAGCATCCGCTTCGAATAAAGGTCATAGAAGTCAGCGTAGGTCCTTGCGAAAAACTGCTCATTCCTTGAATTCAATCGTCTCCGTTTGCTTGCCCCCCTTAACCGCGATCTTCATATTGGCCGTCTCCATTTGATAGTATTTTTCAGGCAACTTCACCCAACGGTCAGACACTTTGCTGGATTCTTTGCTGCTTGCCTGCATTCCCTTGATAACTTCGGGAGGCAAATTCATCCCCGGGGGAATAGCAGGTAAGGTTGCAGGTCGCGGTTCAAATTCGCGATTGTCAATGCATATCAACGCGTCTCCGACTGGAAGTGTTACTTTAAACTTGCCGTCGCGTCCCAACTCATAGGAAACCGAATTTTGAGACTCGTCGGCTGGGCGAAAGGTCAGGATACCTCCTGGAATAGGATTGCCCTTAAAAGTAACTTCGCCCGAGACCTCGCCCGTTCGAGGACTGCAACCGGCAAGACACAACACCAAGCAGGCTGACGAAAAAAATCGGATCATACATATCCTCAAAAATCCAGGGAATCGATAACAACATTCGAAATGAGCTGGCAAACTAATCAGGCTTAGTCAATGTCGCTATTCACTTCACTACCAGCTGGAGTCAGTAGGGCAAACCAAACCGTATTGGCTATGCTCCCTGATATTCCTCGAATACTGCCATCGGCCAAACCTATCTGCATACTGACGTGTTGCGTCGAAGCCAAGCGACGATCGCAGAGTCCACCATTTGCGGAATTGGCTAAAGGAAGCTTGGGACTAACTTGAAACTTGGAATTGGTTCCATACGTAAAGACAACTCCGTCACGACCGCGACCGCCACCGAAAACAGCGGACAGTCGGTCTCCAGGATAACTGTCGGCCGGAACGCCTGAGCTTGGGCCGCCGCTGCCGCTTCCTATGCGAAAGACCCCACGCATCCACCATGTACCGCCGGGACTGCCCGTACCGTCACAACGCGAAAGTTTTTCGGCGAACATGATCGTGTTGGAAGTACCATCTAAGATGGTGCTAAACTTGGCTTTGCCATCCCAGCACGTCTCCCAGGGATTGCCCGCGCTCCCACACGTAACCGTGATGTTTTTCTCGCCTCCGAAGACCAGAAAATTGCTGGCATACGACGCATCCCCCGGGGTCCAATCCAGTCCGTTGCCAAGCGTGCTATCGCTGGGGCATTGAAAGACGGACATCCGGGTTTGACGAAGCCAAGATTTGCTCCCCGTATTGACTGATCCCCAGGTCGGCCAAATGTATCCTAAACTTGTAACAGTCGCGCCGGGATTGGCTTGACCAACCGCAGCGGCTAAGTCGCAATTGGCGGCCATTTCCCACACGTTTTTCTGTTCCATGAAAGGCAGCAGATGGAAATTCAATGGTGCGTACCAAGCACCGCCATAATTGCCAGCTTGTGGAGGATACCTTCGATGTGTGTCATGCGCATTGTGCGTTGACAACGATTGCTGCTTGAGATTGTTTTGACACTGCATTCTTCTTGCCGCCTCACGAGCGGCTTGAACAGCCGGCAATAGTAGGCCAACCAGAATACCGATGATCGCAATTACCACCAAAAGTTCGACCAGTGTAAAGCCTCGCGGTTGATTGAAGCGACGCATAGATTCTCTCCCAATTGAAATATATCAAATGCAAAAATCCAAATAGAATTGGACCTAAAACCAATACGAAGCGTTAGATTCTATCTCGCCCAAAGATACTTTTGCAACAAGGAACAATACCGTTAAAGCAACTTTTCGGGGAATAAGCCGCCTTACGTGGATCCGTCGCTCCGCCGACGGATGTCCTGTCTATCTACGCTAAATGCGTTATTAATCCAAATGGACGCTTCTAAGCGGCGGCAGCGAACAAGTCGGCTGTTGTTTGGAAGGATATGGTTTGGGCGGTTCGAACTACACCGACCGCCGGTCGCGGAGCGTACCGGCCTACGTGATCACCAACCTAAGCCATAATCTTCGCCATGGTTGCTGGATCCACCCCAGAAAGTGCCGTGCTTCCAATCAAACCAAATGGCATTGATCGGCCCCGAAGTTCGTTCTTGAAACGTCGATTTGTAACCCATTCTAGCCAGATCCTTGCGAATCCAAGAGGGTGTCTGCTCGTTGAGCGTTAGGCCACCTGGGCTTTTTTCATGAGCGCCGAAACTAGAGTGCATCTGCAGTGTCTTGAAACTCGGTGCTTCACACGCTTCCTGCACCGTCATATTGAACTCGACTACATTCAAAAAGAATTGTAAAAGCAGTTGATCTTGTTCATCGCCCGCTTGTTTTGCGAACGACAACAAAGGCTTTCCATCTTTCATGGCAAGGGTCGGGGTGAGCGTGACGCGTGGCCGTTTACCAGGCTCGACAACGTTGAACGGATTCTCTTTTGCATCCAGTACAAACGACTGCATACGTTGACTGAGTCCAATGCCGGTGTTGCCTGCAATGCAAGCTGGAATCCAACCACCACTCGGGGTCATACTGACGACCCATCCCATGGCATCGGCGGCTTCTACGGAAGTTGTACCGGCCTGGAAATTTTCCAAAAATTTTTCGTCGGCGACAAGGTCACCAAACTTATGTACGCCGGCGTCTGCGTTGCTCCATTTGTTGAGAGTCTCTTCATATGGATTCATCTTGCCCTCAAACGGATAGGGATCGCCTGGGCCGATCTTTAGATTGTTCTTTTCCGGATCGATCAGCTTGCTGCGCATTTTTGCGTATTCCTTAGAAAGAAGCCCCGTCATTGGTTCCTCGGGCGCAAAGGCTGGGTCGCCGTAGTAAAAATCGCGATCGGCAAAGGCGAGGTTCATAGCTTGGTAGAGCGTGTGGATGTAGTTAGTCGAGTTGTAGCCCATCCCTTTCAAATCGAAGTTTTCGAGGATATTGAGCATCTGCAACATGACTGGGCCCTGGGTCCACTGCTGCAATTTATAAACCTCAATGCCTTTGTAATTGGTCTTCAGAGGCACTTCTATTTTCACTCGCCAGTTTGCAAGGTCTTGTTCCGTAATCAATCCACCTTGTTCCTGACAACCGCGTGCAATCTCTTTGGCGATATCTCCTCTGTAAAAGCGATCGTAGGCGGCATAGATTGCTTCGGTGCGCGACATGCCTTTTTTAAGCGACTCTCGTTCAGACTCGACCAGTTTTTTTAGAGTATCGAGCAATTCTTTTTGAACAAATATTTCGCCAGCGTTGGGAGCTTCCCGTTTTTCGTCCAGGTGTGGTAGAAAAACTTTTTTCGAATAGGGCCATTTTTTAATTTGTGCCTTGCCTCGCTCGATGGAGTTGGCAGTCTGAGCTTCCATCGGATAGCCTTCGGCCATTTGCATGGCTGGGGCCAAGACCTCGGCCAAACTCATCGTGCCATACTCAGCCAACATGGTCATCAGTCCACCTGGTGTTCCAGGTGTCACGGCGGCCAATGGACCGTACTCGGGTGGGTATTTCATTCCCTTGGATTGATAAAATTCGGCAGTGGCGCCGGTCGGGGCGACGCCGAGCGCGTTGATAGCTATGACTTGTTTTGTGTGCGGGTTGTAGATAAGAGCCTGAGTTTCCCCGCCCCAGCTGAGCACGTCCCACATGGTGCACGTGGCCGCGAGCATAGCGCACGAGGCGTCGACCGCATTCCCTCCCTTGCTGAAGACCATTGCACCCGCCGTCGCCGCGAGGGGTTTGCCTGTGACCGCCATCCAATGCCGTCCATGCAATGGGGGCTTTTGGGTGGTGACGGGTAGGTTGTTAAACTCCTGGCCGTTTGCTTTGCTAGAGTACGTGATCAAAAAGAGGATAAGTAAGAGTCTTGGCATAGGTTGCTCTTTGGTCTAGTTGGTGAATCCAACTCATCGGAGATTGAATGGCTTAAGCGACGCTTATTTTACCCTTGGACAAATCCATCATGTGACGCGGCTACGAAAATCGATAGGCATTTGATAAAGAATGGGCATTTCGGCTAGACTATAGGCGTTCCGACTTCCTCCCACCCTGAGCCATGCCATGCAACCAAGCCTAACCCACCTTTCGCGGCAAGTTGCCGATGTCTTTTTCGTGGCTGCATTTCTACTTGGTCCTTCCTTTTCCGCCCTCGCGTTCCAAGCGAACGATCAGCCCAACATTGTCTTAATCGTAGCGGACGACCTCGGCATCTATGACCTGGGTTGCTATGGGAGGCGCGATCACAGTACTCCCAATTTGGATAAGCTTGCTAGTCAAGGAATTCGTTACACGAGCGCTTATTGTGGCTTGTCGATTTGCTCTGCTTCGAGGGCGTCGCTCATGACAGGAAAGTCGTGTGCCCGATTGCACCTGACGACATTCTTGCCTGGCCGACCCGATGCAGAATCCCAACTGCTTTTGCATCCTCGCATCCAGTCCCATCTTCCACTCGCGGAGAAGACGATTGCGGAAATGCTTCAAAGCACCGGCTATCGAACTGGGCTTTTTGGCAAGTGGCATCTCGGGGGGGGCAAAACAGGACCCAAAGAACAAGGGTTTGAAGTAGCCATTGAGCCCAAAGGCAACGGTGCAATTGACGAAAAAGAGGGCGGCAAGAATGAATACGCAATCGTCGACGCTGCAATCGAATTCTTGAAATCGCAAGAAAACAAGCCAGCATTTTGCTATGTCCCTCAACACTCACCGCATGTTGCTTTGGCTGCGCCGCAGGAGTTGATCGATAAGAACGCGTCGGCTTTCAATCCATTGTATGCGGCGACAGTGGAGTCGCTCGACAAAGCGATCGGCAAATTGCTTAAAACCGTGGAGTCACTTAAACGACCAACGATCGTGATCTTTAGCAGCGATAACGGAGGGCTGCATGTGCCCGAGGTACACGAGTTACCTGTGACACATAACGGCCCGTTTCGAGCGGGCAAAGGCTACCTCTATGAAGGCGGTCTGCGAATTCCGCTAATCATTCGTTGGCCCGACAACATTAAACCGGCGCAGGTTGTCGATACACCGGTATCTTTGATGGATCTGTTGCCAACACTATTGGAGGTCGTAGGGCTGGATCCGGCCAAGACCGTAGGGCCGTTGGATGGAATCAGCTTGAAAAAAAACTGGCTCCAAAACGAAGGGCCCATTCCTGCGAAAGACCGCTCGTTTTTTTGGCATTTCCCTCACTACACCAATCAAGGCAGCAGACCGGCTGCTGCAACTCGGCAGGGCAACTGGAAACTGATACAGTACCTAGAGGATGGAGCGATTGAATTGTACGACTTGGATAAGGACCTCAGCGAAAAGACCAATGTTGCGAGGGACTTTCCAGACAAGGCAAAAGAACTCACCGAATCGCTCCATCAATGGCAGAAGCGGACCGGAGTGCAGTTTGGAGGGCCGAATCCCACCGCTAACCGTGAAGTGCATAAACGACTCTATATCGATTCCGACCCGACTCGACTGGATTCGAGTCAGGGAGCGGAGGCTGTGGGCGCACAATGGAAAGCCTGGCGGAAAGAAATGAATCGCGTAGTTTCAGGGAACAAGGCATTGCTCAAGGAAGCATCCAAGGAAATTCTATTACCCGCATCGGCCGGTACGCCTCATGGCAAAAAATTGAGATACGAACCAGAGCCGCACAAAAATGTACTCGGATATTGGACAGAAGTCGAGGATTGGGCAGACTGGGACCTGACGGTTCCAAGCGATGGGACTTACGAAATCGAAGTGCAATGTGGCTGCGGTTCAAACAACGGAGGCTCGATCGTTCGATTGGAAGTGGGCGACGAATCCCTTGCTTGGACAGTTCGAGATACTGGTCATTTCCAGAATATGATCCTCGAAAACATCGGTTCAATGAAACTCAAAGCAGGCAAGTATCGATTGGCGGTGCGGCCTCAAAGCAAGGCTGGCGCGGCGGTCATGGACATTCGCTCTATTGTGCTTCGACCGATTGACAACTAACGTTGGTGCCTAGTCAAATCCATAATTCACATTTTTCGCAAGGCAGAACAATTGAGACAATTGTTCTACGATCCTCATGAAAGCACCCTTCTTAATTTCTTCAGTCACTTGGAATTGCGTTTTGCTTGGCTGGGTCGTGGCCAGCGGGGTTTGCCAGAAAGTCCAAGCCCAAACGCCGTGGCCTAACTGGCGAGGTCCAAACGGAAACGGAACCGCGGAGACTGGCAACTACCCAACCTCGTGGAGCGAAGACAAAAATATCGCTTGGAAAATGGCTTTGCCTGGCCGAGGTGCATCGACCCCCATCGTGCTCGGTGAGAATCTTTACCTAACGCTCGGCAAAGAAGGCATCAACACGTTGCTTTGTGTCAACCAACAAGGAAAAACGCTTTGGGAAAAACCGTTTGGCAAGGAACGACCTGGAAAGAACGCGAAAGCCAGCGGCAGCAACTCGTCGCCTGTTACAGATGGAAAAAACGTATATGTTTATTTCAAGAGTGGCGACCTAGCTTGCGTCAATCCATCGGGCGAAACGGTTTGGTCGCTAAATATTCAGGAGAAGTACGGTGAAGACACGTTGTGGTGGGATTTAGGCACGTCACCTGTTTTAACCGAGAACTCGATCGTCATCGCTGTCATGCAAACTGGACCAAGCTTTCTAGTCTCTCTCGATAAAACGACAGGCAAAGAAATTTGGAAAGCCGACCGATGGCTAGACGTCAATCAAGAAGCCAACCAAGCCTACACAACGCCAACGATGGCCAAGCTCAAACAAGGTGTTGCATTGGTAACCGTAGGAGCAGACCACGTGACAGCACATGCCATTTCCGATGGCAAGTTGCTTTGGAAACTAGGCGGTTTTAATCCGGAGAACAACGGTTTCTTCCGGTCGATTTCGTCCCCGCTAGCCATCGATGGACTCGCTATTTGTCCATACGCTCGCGGTAAAACCGTCACAGCATTGCGAACCGATATGGATCTGCCCGATGACAAACGTATCGCTTGGGCACTTGAGATCGGCTCCGACGTCCCCACGCCGACGATTAGCAACGGGAGGCTGTATCTTTTAGCGGACAAGGGCATGGTATATTGCCTCAAGCCAGATTCCGGCGAAACCATTTGGTCGTTTCAGTTGCCAAAGAGCAATCGTCAGTACAGCAGTTCGCCAATCGTTGCAAACGGCAACCTTTATTGCACCCGAGAAGACGGCATGGCCTATGTAATGGCGGAAGGCGTTGAGCCAAAAGTGGTTAGTGAGAACCGACTCGATGGAAACATTGTCGCCACGCCTGTTTTTGCCAACAACAGTATTTATATCAGGTCCTTTGAATCGCTTTATTGCATCCGATAGCTTCGGATATCGAAGAACTCAAGATTGACGTGTAGTTAACCCGATTCAAGGAATGAGTGCTCGGAGCTTGTCCCCAAAGCCGCGACGGATTTTTTTGAGTCCAATGTCCGGCTCGGGCTTGTCCCGACAGGACACCGTTTTGGAGTACTATCCTGCAAGTGCGGACAAGCCCGAAAATTGACACACCCCGCTCCCGCCTCGACCACCGTAAACGGTCGAGGCGGGAGCGGGGTGTGGAAGCGTGTTGTTGGTAGGACTCCAAAACATGGTTGAAGGGAGACAAGCTCCCCCCAACCAGAGAAATCCCTGACAAAGTCCTTCCTAGCGTAGGGACAAGTCCCAAATCGACCTGGAATGCAAAACTACTTCACGGATCAAACTTCATAGGAATATTTTTTCGAAAGTCGCGAATTATGGCTGCGGAGAACTACTCGCGGTACCAACAATCGGTAATCCGCAATTACTACAACAACAAAGACAACGTTTCGTTGCAACGGGCTCAGGAGTTGCTGACGGATCTTTACCTAGCAGAAGGCAAGAAGCGTGAAAAAGTCTGGGATAGCCTGTTCATGCATTTGGAGAGGATTGGCGTTCCAGCGGATCAGATCAAGCACTTGAGGGAAGCCAAGAATCCTGAACTAGTGGCGCAATTGATCCAAAAGAAGATTTAGCAGTCTAGCACGGCACTCCTAGGCTGTGAAATTATTGTCGCCTTTCGCTCCGCGAAAGTGCGCTTCGTTAACACACTTTTGCGGAGCAAAAGGCGACAAACTTCGACACCTTGCGAATAAACTCACAGCCTATCCGTGCCGTGATTCTCGCCACGGAGTGCCGAGCTACACTTTATGGCAAGTCTTTGACGCATCGGAAGCCCACGTGCGAAGCACCCGTATCGATATCTCCCTTGCCTCGCGTTCCGATCATATAGCGTGCGCAGTATTCGCTGCTGCAAAGAAAAGAACCGCCACGATGTACACATTTGACGATGCCAGGCTCCTCTGGGTCCCAGCTGCTGATAGGTCCCTTAGGGTTCTCGATGACCTTGCCAAGCTCCACGCGGTTTCGATACGTGTCCGGATGATAGAAATCATTGCACCATTCCCAGACGTTGCCTGACATGTCCAGCAAGCCATATTTATTGGGCGCGTATTGTCCGACCGGCGCGATGCCTTTAAAGCCGTCGGCCCCTACGTCTAGATGGGGGAATTCCCCTTGGAATGCATTGCACTGCCATTTGCCATCGACCAGCAACTGGTTTCCCCAAGGATAGGCTTGTTCGTCCAATCCACCGCGCGCCGCCCATTCCCATTCCGCTTCCGAAGGCAATCGTTTACCCGCCCACTTTGCATAAGCTTCTGCGTCTGCATACGCAATGTGAACTACCGGATAGTCCATTAATTCGGCGATGGAGCTTTTTGGGCCTTCGGGATGATTCCAGCAAGCTCCTGGAATGTAGCTCCACCACTCCATGAAATTGAAGAGGGAAACAGCTTTTTTGGGTGGTGTGAAAACGACCGAGCCGGACTTCAATTGGTCCTTCGGTACTTGCGGGAAGTTAGCTGGATCCAGTTCCTGTTCAGCTATCGTTTTATAGCCGGTGGCCTCTACGAACTTGGAAAACTCACGATTGGTTACTTCGGTTTTGTCCATCCAAAACGAGCGTATCTTGACTCTGTGTTTTGGACTGCAGTCCTCGAAGCCTTTTACCAAGCCGGAGCAGCAAGGGCGATTTGCTTGAATGGTTTGACGTACTTCCCGAATGGCTTCCGGCGAAGGTCCGCCCATGACATACTCTCCAGAAGGGATGAGTACCATACCTTTTGGAACTTCGCACCGACCGGTGGCGGCAAGGATCGCAAAAAATATTGCGAAAATCGCTTGCGAGTAAAACAAGACGGGGCATCTTGTGGGTGGATTCAAATACATTTTGGTGAGAGCTTAGAAAACGCCGTCACCAAAATCCCGTTTTTCCGGTGTGCTACTTGCGTTGGCGCTGTTCTTTTTGTCAGCATCCAAAAAGTGTGGCTTTGGAACGGATGAAGTTTCGGCTGGGCTGGCTGGGGATTGGATTTCCGAATACGTTGATTCGACATATTCGTCATCATACCTCGATTTGTAGTCCGGTTGTTTGGCCCTATCCAATTCCACCAAATACTCACGAATTACTGAATTCTGAATGAGGTCCCTGCAAGCTTGGTTGATCGGGTGGGCAATGTCCGCGTACATTTTGTTGGATCCACCCCCGCCTTCCACGTCGCGAACGTCCTGCGGGCCTCGCAATCGAGCGCCGCATTGGTTGCAATAACTGCTCCGCAAGTGGTTTTTGTTTCCACATTTCCCGCACCGAGCGGACATTTTACGGCTCGGCATCGCGACGAAGGGGCCGTTGACTCCTTCAATGATCTTCAAATCGCGAATGACGAACGAATGATCAATCGTAATAGAACAAAATGCCCGAAGACGATCTTCAGACTCTTCCATCAATTTGATGCGAACCTCGGTGATTTCCATGGCGCTGATTGCACTCCCTTTTTTCGCGAGCTAACCTCACGATTCGTTTCGAATTCTTCTGACCTGCTCGTCTATCCCTGATGACTGCCACGACTGTGCGTAATACGCCCGCACCCCCCGGTTGATGTGCAACTCACTTACTATCTTCTCGGCTTGTTCGCGGCTCGAGCACAAACAAAACCTAGCCGATCCACTACCCGACATGCATTGACCGCGATGGTCGTACCGGTCGAACCGCTTTCTCGAGCTGTCGATCCAATCCGTGCAACGCATGGCAGCGGTCTCCAGCCGGTTAAACACCCCTCCTGCGATTAGGTCCAAATCCCCCTCGATTAGGCCAGTCAAAAGGGAATCTGGATACTTTTGATTGCTTACCGAGACGTTATCCAACGCGTCAAAAACCTCCCTGGTTTTGCACCCTCTTGGCGGATGTGCGATCACGAAGTGGAGTGGCACCAGGCATTGCAACGGTTCAATTTCCTCGCCTCGTCCGGTACATCGAGCAAGCCAAAAGCCACTTCTATGCCCTTCAAGGAAAAAATTGATATCGCTTCCAAGTTTGCTAGCGATCGTCCGTGCATTGGCAAGATCCTCATTCGTCCCCCATAATAGGAGGCCCAGGACAAGGGCCGCGGCGGCATCCGCACTGCCACCACCCAAGCCTGCCATGGCTGGAATACGTTTAATCAACCGAACGTTTGCACCCGAGCAATTTTTGCCCAAAGTGATTCGAAGCAGATCCAATGCGCGAACGATTAAATTGCTTTGATCCGCGGGAATATGCCACGCCAGATCTTCACCGTCGAGTGGATGTCCGAACCCCTCTGGAAACTCAATTGCGAGTTCGATTCGGTCATCATTTCGATGGGTAATCCTTAACTCGTCCACTAGTGAGACGGCCATCATGACCGTATCCAAGGCATGATAACCGTCATCCCTTTTCCCGAGGACTTCCAGGAATAAATTCACTTTGCAAGGGACCTTAACTCGAAACCCGTCCTGCGACTTTTCGATAATCATGGACCCATGCTCGGGTAGGTAGTCTGAAGTGCTAGTCGACGCTGTTACCAAACGACTTAATGTACGCAATTTCTCCAGTCCGGTCAATTGAGTCAGCCCGATCAGGTTGTTGATTGCGTCAACACGCAAGGTGACGGCATTACGAATCTCGTCAGCAATCCAGTAAACGAAAAGGCACCGAACTAGATTGCAACCCAAGGCGAACAGTCAGTCAAACCTTGTGGCTTGCAACGCTTGTTACGTTCTTGCGTGTTTTGCGATGCCTAACTTTGGTTTGTTTCGGCGTGGCACCGGGCTTAATGAAGCGATTGTGCGTGATGGTCCGATAGGTTGTGTCATGACGCTTGCATCGATGGAACGTCATTTAACTGTTTTGCATGCATATCCGATTGATCTGTATGTGACTCGTTCCAATTTTTAGGAAATTGTTTGGATTGCCATGTCAAATCGCGCACAACTCAGCAAGTGGATTGTTAGTGGATGCATTGCTGTAACTAGTTTGACCGGATGCCGGCCGACCGAGCGTTTTCGGGCATGGCGAGACAGTTCTGATGTGTCATATTTTCAGAACTTTGTGACGCAAATCGAATACCCAGATGTCAACGCACCGATCGCTCCCACCGTTGCCCAAAGCCCTTCCCCTTTGTCTATTGAAAACCCAAGCGATTTGCCGACGTTTGATTTGACACTTCAAGATGCAATTCGAGCTGCGCTGCAGAGCAGTGAAGTTTTGCGATCGCTCGGTGGAGCCGTCGTCACCGCGCCGCAAGGCCAAGCGACCCAGATCGACGCGGCCTTGACGGACCTCAATCCACAAACAGGAACACAAGCTGCCCTTGCTGCGTTTGACGCTCAGGTCACTTCGCAATTGTTCTGGCAAAAGAATGACCGGCCACAGAACAACAGTTTTGCCGCGTTTGTTCCGGTGGTCTTCGGGCAAACAACCGGCAACTACGTCAACCAGATTCAGAAGCGTACTGCCACAGGCGCTCAGTTTGCATTGCGAGCGAACGTATTGTATGACAACAACAACAATCCAACGCGATTCTTCAGAAGCGATTTCACTGGGTTCCTCGAAGCCGAATACCGTCAGCCTTTGATGGCGGGTTCGGGCACGACTTACAATCGAATAGCTGGCCCGACTACGGTACCTGGACAATACAACGGTGTGCTTATCACCAGAATCAATACGGACATCTCACTCGCGGACTTCGAAGCTGGGGTTCTGCGATTAATCAATGATGTGGAAGGTGCTTATTGGGAACTTTACTTTGCCTACCGAGCACTCGACGCACTGGTTAAGGGCCGGAATAGTTCGCTCGAAACTTGGAGGGTTGCCGATGAAAAAAGAAAAGCCGGAATGAAGGGTGGAGAACAAGCTCCCTTTTCGGAGGCGACATCCGGCTACTTAGTATTCGTTTCACAGATCAACGAGGCACTTGCTAGTACAACCGGCTTGTACGCGGCGGAACAACGCTTACGCTATGTCATGGGGATACCAGCAACAGATGGCCGATTGATTAAGCCTTCCGATGAACCGCTTCAAGCCGAAGTCGACTTTGACTGGGAAGCATCCCTATGCGATGCTTTGACGAAACGTGTGGAAGTCCGCAGGCAGGAATGGACCATCAAACGACGAGAGTTGGAGTTGATCGCTTCTCGGCTTAACAAACGGCCTCGTTTGGACGCTTTGACACAGTATCGATGGAGAGGGCTAGGTGACCATCTCATCGGCGGACGAAATCCAGCAAACCAATTCGAAAGTCTTGCTCAGAACATTACTGAAGGGAACTTTCAAGAGTGGCAGGCTGGATTTGACTGGTCCTATGCGGTCGGGCTTAGACAAGCATCGGCAGCGGTCCGGCATGCACAATTGAATCTGGCACGTGACATGACAATTTTGAAGGAGCAACAGCTGCGGATATCCCATGATTTGAGCAACGCCTCCCGTCAAATCAAGCGTAGCTACGCTCAACTGCAAATCAATTACAATCGAATCGAGGCGGACAAGAACACGGTGGAAGCTCTAAATGCAAAGTACAAAGGGGGCCTCGACCCCATTACTTTCCTGTCGATCGCCCAACAAAGGCTTGCGAATAGCGAGAGCAGTTTTTACCGCTCGTTGGTAGACTACAATCTAGCGCTCCGCGATTTCCATCGCGAAAAAGGTTCCTTGCTGGCCTACAACCAAGTAAACTTGTCCGAAGATGCCCTGGACGGCGCCATGCAGCAGGCAGCCTATCAGCGCGGTCGGCACTTCACGCCACGCGACAATCCTGAGGAAGTCATTGTTCGCAACCGAGTTAGCCAAGGCCCATTAAACCCGTCCAGTGTTGGATTGCCCGTCGCCCCCCAAGCGATTATGTCCGAGCTCGTCGATCCGAATACCACTCCCTAGCTAGCTAGGACCAACCCTTGCAAATCCTATCGGTCGCACTGCTCGGTATCATCGTTGTCGTCGCATCGATACTTTGGTTGAAGATGCATCCAGTTATCGGCTTAATGCTGGGCAGCCTAATCATACTGTTCCTGTCGCCAAACGAGACGGCGGTTGCGCAACGGCTTGCATCGGGAATCGCAGATGTTTTTCAAAAGATCGGACTGCCCATTGTCTTCGCGTCTGTGGTCGGTGGTTGCCTTCTGGAGAGCGGTTCCGCGACCAAGATCGTGCAATCCATCGTTGGTGTTTTCGGAATTCGGCGGCTTGCACCAGCGCTCTCGGTAAGCGGCTTCCTGATGGCCATTCCGGTCTATTTCGACACAGTCTTTTATCTTTTGTTGCCACTTGCGAAAGCCATGGCAAAGGAAAAACCCACTAGCTATCTGATGTCTGTGATGGCGATCATCGTCGGCGCAACGATGGCTCATTCCCTTGTCCCGCCGACTCCAGGGCCGCTATTCGTGGCAAATCGGCTTGGAATTCCCATTGGTATGATGATGATGGGTGGGACCGTAGTGGGCGGCTTGGCCTCTGCGGTAGGCTTCGGTTACGGAGTTTGGTGCAGCCGGACCATGTCGATCCCATTCCAAGTCGCAAGTGACCACTCGGATGCTGAGACCAAGTTGCGATCGCCACCTTTGTGGCTTGCGCTGTTACCGTTGGTGGTTCCAATGTCTCTGATTGTCGCGGCCGAAGCAATTGTAGAAAAGCCCGAAAAAGGTGCATCCTCCTTGTTGCAGAGTATCTGCGAACCCACGTTTGCATTGTTTATTGCGGCCTTGATTGGCATTGCAACGTTGAGAATGATGCGAAACCGCACGGTCTCTCAGTCCGTTGTTTCCAAATCGATTGGGGATGCGGGAATCATTCTTTTGCTTACATGTGCTGGAGGCGGTTTTGGATATGCCCTGAAGGAACTGGGGGTGGGACCGGCGATTGCAAAGATATTTCCAGGCCTGCAGTCGCCGATGGGATTGTTGATGATGGCGTTTGCGATCACGGCTATCGTTCGAGCCGCACAGGGTTCTGCGACCGTCGCAATGACAACCACGGTCGGAATCATTCAGCCACTCTTGGAAACGATCGAAATTCCATTTCATGCGATTTACGTTGCATTGGCGATCGGCTGCGGTTCCAAGCCGTTCCCTTGGATGAACGACAGCGGCTTTTGGCAAGTGTCCACAATGACTGGAATGTCAACGATGCAAACGCTCAAAACGTTTTCAGTAGCGTTGACCCTGATGGGATTTGTCGGATTCGCCATCGTCTTATTGGGCGCTTGGTTGTTGCCGCTAAAGTAAGTTGCAGCTGCCGTAGTCGAGTCGCTCCGCGACTCGAGTCCTTGAGTGATAAAACCCTTCTGCTACGAATGGGTTGGTCGATCGTTTTGGGGCTGCCGCTTGCAAGTGTTGCCGACGTCTTTTTTGATGGAGACGCCGTTGGCCTGTTTTGATCGAGGACGTCCGCCGGCGGAGCGACGGACCTACGATGTCACTTACCAAAATCACCAACAATGTCACCGAAGTCGCGAGTCATCAGGGCAACAAGCGTCTTTGCGTCAATGCTGGCGGACAGGAATTGAATCGATCCATCCGCAAAAACAAAATTAGCGCCACCGGTGTGGAATGCATAGATTTCCGAATCGTTCGTGCAATTGATCATGCAACTGCCAACCATAGTCACGGCGCCCGTGTTACTAGTATTGTTTTGAACCCCAGCGACATTCGCGCCGTCTACACTAAATCCGCTGTTGATATCCGCCCAGCCCCAACCATCAGCCGTGACACTAGTGCCGAAGGCGATATTTCCAGTTCTCGGGTTTATCGACTTTCGCCCGGAAACATACATAGACGGACGTCCGGCCGCTTCAGCAATAATAATGGTGTTGGATAAACCGTCTGAGATGGACGCCATTTTAACCCCGTCCGGTCCTCGTCCCAGGGCCCCCATCATTTCTTTGGTTCCCAACGAAGGAAGTCCAGCGATCGTAAACGCCGAGTTTCGAATAGCATTAAGTGATGCATAATCCGCAAATCCCCACACAGGCGAGTCGGTGCGAGAGTTGCTTGTAAGGGCGCTGTATAGGTTTTGTGGCGGTAGGTCGCGGGTAGACGCGGCTGAGGGACAGAGCATCGTCGGTATGGTCACCTTCGTCATCGGGTCATTCACCGCCGCGTACCAAGGAGTGTTAAACGTATAGCCGCTATAAACGTTTGTCATCTCGATGTACGGCAAAATCATGGCGGTCCAAGACTGTTCGTTTCGAATCGGCGTTGTAACCGAGATTCGACTAGGTGGCAGCCTCTTGTGAGCGCTTTCGTAGTTATGCAATGACAAACCCAATTGTCTCGCATTGTTGCTGCAACTCATTCTACGGGCTGCTTCGCGAGCCGCTTGCACAGCCGGGAGCAACAAGCCAACTAGAATGCCAATTATGGCGATCACAACCAACAGTTCTACTAAAGTAAAGCCCCTACGAAATCGACTCATCAGATTTATTCCTATCCGTCTCGCGAAATTCAAACAGACAACCAAAGAACACGCGAAAGTCTAAGAAGGACTTGGTTTTCTATGCTAAGGCAAGATGAAAATTAAGTGAAGATTGCGTTAAGACGCTTTCCAGTTGTTTATCAAGGAGTCCAGAATTGTCGCCTTTTGCTCCGCAAAAGTGTGTTAACGAGGCGCACTTTCGCGGAGCGAAAGGCGACAATTGCGTGTGGCACGCCCAAAGCGAAGCGTGGGAGTGAGAACTGGGGTAAATGGTACTAGCTAGCGACCCACCACGCCCTTCGTAAACTCAGGGACGTGCCCCACGCTTGTGGGCACCTTGCGAATGAGTTCACAGCCTAGGAGCCATAGCGACCATATCCACTAGAGCTGCAAAACGCGAAGGGCTTGAGATACCTGTCTCCAGTCCGTAGCTTTGGTCCAAGGCCCTTCTACGGCATCTTCAACCGTATCGTGCGATAGATCGGAAATGTACTGGAGGCAGGCATCCACCACGTCGCAATCCCATTGTACATTCATTCCGTTACGCAGAATCTCTACGGCACGCTGTTGCTCCATCGCAGTTCGATAGACTCGAGACGACGTCATCGCATCGTACGCGTCTGACACAGCCAATATCCTGGACATGAGAGGGATTTCATCACCAACCAGCTTATGGGGATATCCTGCACCGTCGACGCGTTCGTGGTGATAGAGTACTCCAGGGAGCGCAAACTTGAGCTTTCCAAGCTCTTCCAAAATCCGATGGCCAATCTCAGGATGTTTTTGGATAATCGCGAATTCTTCGGCCTCCAGTTTCCCCGGTTTGAGAAGCACATGGTCTGGAATGCCTATTTTGCCGATATCGTGCAAAACTCCCGCCAGGTAAATCTCCTGGCAGGAAATCTCGGATAGTTGAAGACGAATTGCTATTTGATAACCAACGTTGCCGACGCGTTCGCTATGTCCGTGTGTGTAGGGGTCGCGAGCTTCGATTGCATTGCTCATCGCACGAAGAGTTCCCAATACAAGCTGTTCACTTTCCAGAATGGAAGCGTTGCTAAAACCATCAGCAGAAAGGTAGGCGGCAACCTCGTGAAGCAACTCGGCGTCGCCAGCACCAAAACCACCCTCGCAATTTCCAAAGTCCAACGTATTCGAAGGCTTTCGCCGATTCAGTGCGATCACGTATCCGATTGGTTCACTCTCGCCAATGGGAACGACAACACACGATCGCAACACTCCATTGATGAGTTGGTATTCCATTTGGTTAAGGACTACCGAATCACCGGAACGCGGCTTCTGTGTACGTTTCAATACGAGTCGGATGTCATCCAGAGTCCAATTCGGCTTTCCGCTGATCATCGATTCCAGCCCGTGATTCTCAGCAGCTCGGTCCGAGTACAAGAAGATAGCAATGGCTTCCGCGTCAATCAGATTCCGAAGGGATTCGATGGCCTGACGCGATTGCTGTCCTACGGTTTTCTTACGAATTGCCCGTTGAGCATTCAGTTGTCGCAACCAAGAGCGTTCGCTTGTGTTTCTTTCCAACTCGTATTCGGCATTCTGAATGGCTCGTTCCTGGTGATCTATTTGGTGCTGTCGACGAATTGCTTCGCCAGCGACCTTGATCAATTTCTTGCCCGAATCCGTGGGAGGCTCATTCGATCTCCCGATCGCATACCATTGCTCTCCTTCGATTCCAACCAGCGGAATTGCAAATATGGAACGATTGCCCTCTGCCGGTACAATCGCTTCGCATTTCAACTTCGTTGCCAAGTCCATGGCATCCATTGCGAGTTTGGCGTCAGACTGCAAAGCCGCAACATATGCGGACTGGACGCTGATTTCCCGATGAGGCTCCATCGGACCTCGATAATAGGGCAAGCAGGCCGTGCCCAGTAAATGGGCAAGGTCTTCGCATTGTCGCGTTACGCCTGCGGGGAATATCATAGAAGGTTATGGATCGAATGCGATGATGTCACTGTGTCGTTACGAGGGGCGTATTGAAGTGGGGCATTCGAAACATAAGATACAGAAGTAACCACGCGTCACTTTTCCCAAGAAACCGTAAGCTCGATTGGGTCGAATTGGCTTATGCCAACGATATCTAGCGGTTGTTGCGTTTGTAACGGGCGACTTAACTCATTGATCCGGGTCCGAAAGGATTGGCAATGGATGTTGCCGATTTTCAACAAGCAGTGGAGTGTGTTGCCAAAAAACCATGGTTGGTGGTTGCGAAAAGGAAACTTATTTACCAGGAGGTACGCCTTGATTGGAAATGGGTTGGATGTTCAGAGAGGGCGAAGCCCCGTGTTTCTATTGGAGAAACCTCAGGAATACTGCAACCATAGCACAGCTTTTTGCAGACGGGTGCAAACTGCTCAAGGAATTGGAACGGAGACTGCGTTGGTGCAAGAACCATGACGGCATCAGTTTGCCTCGCTTAGGTTCTTTGACCCATTTCAAAATCCCCGTTTATGAAAATCAGAGCTCGTGTTGATCTTTCGAAACGATGGCGCCCCATCATTTTGGCTGCATACTTGATATTGCTGGGTGGTTTCGCCATGAAACAACTGGCAGCACAAGTAGACGAGCACAGCGAATGGCGCCGAACCGTTCGAGGTTGGGAATACGCTCATGCCGTTCAGGCGAGTTCGACTCCGATTTTCGTACCAAATGGTTCACCCTCGCCATCGGCGATCGGAACGGCGTATCAATTGCATCGGATGGTATTGCCGATCGCGGTGAGTAGTTTCATAATTACCTTCAGCTGTTGGCTCCTTATTGGGATTCCCAATCGAGCGATCGTACGACACTTGGGTTAACAGTCGTTTTCTTTCGGTAGACCAGCGAAATCAGCACCGGTAGCGTACTTTTCGGCGGTAACCAACGACTTTGCATTGATCTACGCTTTGCCCCCCTTGCCACGTCGCCTAGGATTCCATCCAATTGGATTTTGGAATAACATTTCTATAGGACTGCCGTCGTTTTGCTTCCCGTATGTGAGCCAACAGCCCGCTTCGCTGGCCAATCATGAGTAAAAGCCTTTTTCATCTAAACAACCAAGTGGCTGTCGTTTTGGGAGGAACGGGCAGCTTAGGTGGCGCCATGGCCGATGCCCTTGGTGCAGCCGGTGCGCGCGTTGCCATTCTTGGCCGCAGCGCTGAAAGAGGAATGCATCGCGCGGAGCAGATTCGCCGCGACGGCGGCGAAGCTGTGTTTCACCCTGCGGATGCATTGGATCGCGGGTCGCTATCCCATGCGAGAGACATCATTGAAAAGTCGCTTGGGCCAGTGGACGTTCTGATCAATGCCGCAGGTGGAAACCAACCCGAAGCGACCCTCCAACCTGGAGATGACTTTTGCCATCTACCCCTCGATGCTTGGCAAAAAGTCTTTGACTTGAACCTGATCGGTGGGACCGTTTTACCCTGTCAAGTTTTTGCCGAAACAATGCTACTGCGCAATTCAGGTAGCATTATCAATGTTGCATCGATGTCGGGGATCATTCCGTTATCTCGTGTCGTTGCTTATTCTGCCGCCAAGGCCGCTGTGATCAATCTGACCAAATTTCTAGCTCGCGAATGGGCGTCACGCGGCATTCGGGTCAATTGCATTAGCCCAGGTTTTTTCCCGGCGGAACAGAACCGTGGTTTGCTTTACAACAAAGATGGAAGCCTATCACCTCGTGGTCAACAAATCATAGACCACACTCCTTCTGGTAGATTTGGCTATGGTCATGAACTGGCTGGAGCGACCATCTTTTTGGCGTCGTCTGCGGCATCCTCATTTGTAACCGGTCACAATTTGGTCGTTGACGGCGGGTTTTCGTCAGCAACGATCTGAAGTCCAATCTCAGATTGGTTTTATCACGCATCAACTTTTCCTCTTGGAGAAATAATGGCACAGCTCAGTTTACGCACCGATTCCTGCGATCTGGATTTTCTATCCTTGGGCGCGTTGGTACACCGATTGGATCCAGGTATTATCCCTTTTCGAAAAGCCAGGTCCTTTGATATTCACGTTTCTGGAGGAGAGTACAACGTAGCGGCAAACCTCTGCGATTGCTTTGGGCTCAGGACAGGCGTGGCGACAGCCATGGTCAACTATGGAATAGGCGAAATGGTGCAGGCGCGTGTTCGCGAAATGGGTGTGAAGCCCATTTACAAGCATTTCGAACATGACGGCGTTCGCGGCCCAAACATTGCAACCGTGTACAGTGACCGCGGTCTGGGTGTACGACCTCCCGTGGTGTTTTACAATCGCGCCAACGAGGCAGGCGGAATGCTTAAGCCTGGGGACTTTGATTGGAACGCCATTTTTGGGGCAGGCGTTCGCTGGTTTCATTCCGGTGGAATTTTCGCTGCTCTTTCGTCAACCACTTCCGAGCTGATTGTGGAAGGCATGCAAGCCGCTAAGGAGGCAGGTGCAGTAACATCGTTTGATTTGAATTACCGTGCCAAGCTGTGGGCGACACTCGGCGGAGCTGCCAAAGGCCAAGAAATGATCAGCAAAATCGTCAAGAACGTCGACATGCTGGTGGGCAATGAAGAGGATCTTCAAAAGGGACTCGGGATCGAGGGGCAAGACGTAGAATCGAAGACAGCCTTGGATCCTGATTCGTTCTTCAAAATGATTGAACGTGCTGTAACGAAGTTTCCTAATGTGAAAATGGTTGCAACGACGCTGCGTGAAGTCCACTCGACGAACCGCCACGATTGGGCGGCCGTCCTTTGGTATGACGGCCAACGTCATGTAAGCCCAACAATCTCACTTGATGTGGTCGATCGCATCGGTGGCGGCGACGGTTTCGCTGCCGGTCTTATCTACGGTATGCTCGCCGGCAAGGAACCAGAACAAGCGTTGCGTCTGGGCTGGGCACACGGTGCATTGCTTACGACTTTTCCTGGCGATACAACCATGGCGAAATTGCCCGAAGTCGAACAGTTAGCCAAAGGTGGGTCGGCCCGCGTTCAGCGTTGATCCTTTCCCATATCGCCACTCGTTCCACTCCGGCGGATACGACTTGGATGCATGCAATGAATAGCGAATGGACAGGGAGACTTTGATGAGAAATGAAACGGTTAGCGAAGAGAATTACTCCATGCCGATGGTCCATATTGTCCACAAGGGGCTAGCAACATGGGTCAGGGAGACAGCTGCCTTGTGCAACGCGAACGCGATTCAATGGTGCGATGGATCGCAAGAAGAATGGGACCAATTGACCGCCAAATTAGTTGATTCAGGGACCTTTACGCAGCTTAACCCTGAGCTTCACCCGAATTCCTTTTTGGTCAGAAGCAATCCGTCCGATACAGCTCGCGTCGAAGACAGGACCTTCATTTGCTCGCTTCGAGAAGTGGACGCCGGCCCGACCAACAATTGGGAGGCGCCCGAGTTGATGCGTCGTAATCTGATCGATAAGTTTCGAGGTTGCATGTCGGGTCGGACGTTGTACGTGGTCCCTTTTTGCATGGGACCGCTCGACAGCCCACTGGCCCTGATTGGTGTCGAATTGACCGACTCGCCGTATGTAGTGGTCAACATGCGGATCATGTGCCACATGGGGGAGGACGTTTTGCAGAAGCTCGGGTGTGATGGCGACTTCATTCCTTGCCTTCACAGCGTCGGCAAACCGCTTTCGGCTGGTGAGCCCGATGTGCCCTGGCCATGCAATGACGAAAAGTACATTGTTCACTTCCCGGAATCACGCGAAGTATGGTCGTATGGAAGTGGCTACGGTGGAAATGCTCTGTTAGGCAAAAAGTGTGTCGCATTGCGAATCGCAAGTGCGATTGCGAGAGACGCCGGCTGGATGGCTGAGCACATGTTGATCATGGGGCTCGAGTCACCTGATGGGGTCAAAACGTATTTGACGGCAGCATTCCCTAGTGCTTGCGGCAAAACAAATTTGGCAATGATCGTTCCACCAGATAGCTACTGCGAAAAAGGCTGGAAAACCACGTTGGTAGGAGACGACATCGCTTGGCTGTGGCCCGGAAAAACCGGCAAGCTACATGCGATCAATCCAGAAACCGGTTTCTTTGGTGTTGCTCCTGGCACTTCGTGGCATTCCAACGCTGCCGCCATGCATGCGATGGCCAAGAACACGATCTTCACCAATGTTGCACTGACCGATGAGGGAGGCGTATGGTGGGAAGGGCATTCCGAGCCGCCAGCTCATTTGATCGACTGGACAGGAAAAGATTGGAGTCCAGGTTGCGGTCGATTGGCCGCGCACGCCAATTCTCGCTTCACTGCTCCGGCCGGTCAATGCCCGAACATCGATCCCAGATGGCAAGATCCAGATGGTGTTCCAATAGATGCGATTGTGTTCGGTGGCAGGCGACCAACAACGATGCCACTGGTCTTTCAGGCTTTCGATTGGACGCATGGCGTGTTCTTGGGAGCGACGCAAGGTTCCGAGACAACGGCGGCTGCCACAGGCAACGTCGGAACAGTGCGTCGGGATCCGATGGCCATGCTACCGTTCTGTGGCTACAACATGGGGGACTATCTTGGGCATTGGCTCAATATGCGAAAGAACATCAAACGCCTTCCGCGGATTTTCCACGTGAATTGGTTTCGTAAGGACGCCACTGGCAAATTCCTTTGGCCTGGATTCAGAGAGAATCTACGAGTTCTCGAGTGGATCGTCAAACGATGCCAAGGAAAAATTGCAGGGCATGAGACTCCAATCGGTTGGACGCCGGACTGGAAGAGTTTTTCTACCGAAGGTCTCGAAGGTTTTTCGAAGGAGCAATTTGACGCGGCAATGCTCTTCCGTCGTGAAGATTGGCTGGCTGAAATTACCAATCAAAACGACTTCTTCCTTAAATTGTATCATTCGATGCCCAAGGAATTGATGTGCCAGAGAGAACTGCTCATGGCCCGAATGGCATAAGGCCATGATCCCATTATTGTCGCCTTTTGCTCCGCAAAAGTGCGTTCACGAGGCGCACTTTCGCGGAGCGAAAGACGACAATAAAGACGACAATTGCGTGTGGCACGCCCAAAGCGAAGCGTGGGCGTGAGAACTGTGGCAAATGGTACTAGCTAGTGTCTGTCCGGAAAAGGCTTTCTCCGCGTTTTTTCCAATTCGAACCGCCGATTTGGCGACACGAAGAATGAAAGGGCATCGTTATTTTCTTTGGAAATTCTGGTAAGAGCGACGCTTTTTCGCATCGCTCCCAGACCGCTAGACAGATCAGTCGAGACGAGGTGAATTGAGATCGCAACGGAGTGGCTAACCTACCTTGCGTTTGCTTGTCGCGGCTTCACTATCGGCTGCAACTCGGGCTAGCAGAAGTTTACCAAGTGTATGTAGGTTGCGGCCCAGTATTGCCAAGCCTATGTAACGTTCCAATCCAAGTTCGTTGCGGTCTCGACAACGCTTCAATCCATTACCTCGCTGGAGCGCACCTATCGCTGATTCAATACCTGGATGGCGTTGTCGCGATCGATGGAATTCGACGGTTCCATTAGCCAAACTTTCCGCGTACTGTTGTGGATGTTTTGGTGGTAAGCATGGTGACGAAACTATCTTCAATAGTTCCTTCTGGTTGTCTTCAGAATGGAACCCGCGATCGTAAGACGCCTTTTCGATTTCCCCTTTATGAAGCTTCTGCACTTGACGCGTTTGAGCAACGATCACATCTTTGTCCAGTACGTCACGATCCATCAAATGGTAGTGACTAATAAACCCTATCTTGTCTTCGAACACCAATAGCAGCCGACCAAATTGATTCGGTGTGCCAGCCTTGCCGCGACGATAAAGCTGTGTGTGAGTTTCGAAAAGACTGAAGAGCTTTTCCTCGTTTGGTACCGATTCACCAAGAATAACTCGACGACGAGCATTATCGCAAACCTGCTCCGTTAGTTCGATCCATGTTTGAAGTTCTTTTGCCTTCGTTGATGTGCTTAGTTTTTCGTTTTCCCCTTGTTTTTGCAACACTTTGGCGCGTTCCACCAGTGTGGCAGTACGATCTAGAAGCTGCTGATACGCATTTTGTAAACCTTCTTTGACTTTTTGGCTCTTGCTTGAACTTATCTGCGAAATAACGCGATTGCACTTCTTGATCGCTTTTTTTAAATGCTCGCTTTGCCGCCAACCTGGCTCGTGCAAAGCGTCAGCAATAGACAAGCACAGCGGAATGATTTTGCGAACTCCATCCCAAATTAGACTGCTATCAGTTGGGTAGTGAATGTCCGTTTCAATAACGAATGAGTCAGCTCGAACTTCGCTACGAGCATCGCCATGGAGTTCTTGTCCATTCGAAACGATTGCATGATTGATCTTCTCGATAGTACCGGGTTTGAGCATGCACAAGGTATCACGAATACGGCGCCACCCGAAGCTCGTTTCGTCCCACTGGCCTAGTTGTAGCATGCAGCGAAGTGCGAGGTGATTCTCTGCGAGATCTTGTAGCTTGTCGTAATCCAAATTGCACCCAAGGCGGACGACAGCCAAGACAACGATCTGCCAATAGGCAAACCCATCTCTTCCAAGGTCTCGACTTGAATCTTCATTAATATCCGCTTCAACCAAATCGACTAAATTCGATCGCAACTTAGTTTCGGAAAAAACGTACTGCAATGCCGAAAGGATTGGTATAATCTCGTCGCGGCCTTCGACATTCAATTGAAGACTAGCAATCGAACCACCGTCGAGTCGTCCTTGAATAGAAAAGCGTCGTCGCATCGTAATCGCTCCTTGAAGATTGTGTTTGAATCCTTTGTTTCCCAACATATTCAACACGTGAGCCGGTCAAACGGTTCTTTCTTCAAGGAGCTTTTTTGCGTTTTACCCAATCTTTTTATTGGTCAAATGAATTTACGGACAGACACTAGCTAATGCAAATACTTGTCCAACGAATCCTTGAGGATGCTCGCCCAGATCGCGTAACCTTCTTTGTTTTGATGAAGCATGTCTTTGACAAAAAGTTCGGGACGCGGCTCATCTTGCTCATTCAGATACTTGCGTTGCGTTGCAACGAAGAAGGTTTTTTCATTGTTTGACGCCAGTTTTTCTAACGCTTGATTGGCTAAAACGATTTTCGGCCAATGTTGAAAGCGGGACGGCGACGGTGTGACCGCAATCAGGAAGACCGGGGCATCGGATCGCTGTTTTCGAATCGTATCGATGACTATCTTGGAAAGACGGGCGACTTCCTCTGGGGTCTTGTCTTTGACGTTTCCCGTAATATCGTTGCCGACAAAAATCATGGCGGCACGAAAACGCAGTCCCTCGATTAGTTGCGAGGTGTGGATCGCAAGATCGCAGTACTTGGCTCCGCCGTATGCCCTGCGCACGATTTTGTGGGGGGCCATGTCCTCGGAAATGGTGTCCCAGAGTCGGAAGCTGGAGCTACCCAAGCATAGGATGGCATCCTCGCCGCCGTCGGTGGCATTGGTAGACGCCAACTTGGCAACGTCCTGGTCCCACTTGGCTGCATCCGCTGCGTACTTCGTTAGATCGTGCTTTGCGACGAACAGCTGCGAGGCATTCTCGCTTGCCGTTCTCTCCTGACCAAAGACCAATGGTGCACAAGCGTTGATAAACAGAAACAAGATGGTGCAAGTGGAAGACAACATGGCGTTCGAAAAATTCATGGTGCGATAACCCTTCGTGCGATGAGCATCTGAATGACTTGATCGGCTAAGACATCGGGTGGAAAGGCTCCACCGGCGAGTTCCAATTCGGCGGACTCGGGCGATTCGTATGGATCGGAAATGCCTGTAAAATTCTGAATCTTGCCTTGGATGGCTTGTTGATAGAGTCCCTTTGGATCGCGGGCAATGCAAGTCTCCAGCGGTGTATTGACAAACACCTCCAAGAAATCACCTTGGACGCCGCGAGATTCTACCCAATGCCGGACGCGCTCACGATCAACACGATAGGGGCTTACGAAGGCAGTTAAGCAGATCAGTCCGGCGGAAGCAAATAGTTCGGTGATAGCTCCCACGCGACGAATGTTCTCTTCTCGGTCTTGAGGCCCAAAACCGAGGCCGAAGCGTTTCGCAAAGTCAGGGCCGTGGACGGGTTCGAGCAGGTTTGGACCAGCGCACAAGCCATGTCTGACATTGTCCCCATCCAACAAAAAGGTATGTGCGCCAAGCTCAAAGAGTCTCTGTTCTACGAGATTGGCAACGGTGCTCTTGCCTGAGCCGCTCAACCCAGTGAACCACACCACGCAGCCCCGATGTTGATTGCGTTCGAAGCGTTGTTTTGGGGTAACAGATTGTTCATGCCAAATAACACGTGGGTCAAGACTCATTGGGAGGGATCTCGCGAGGACTGCATTGGAAGACTGTCACCTTTCGCTCCTAAGCTGTGGATTTATTGAATTGCCCCAAAGTAGCAGGCACACTCCGTGTGCCGTAGTCCAAAAAACCAAAGGTTTTTGACCTGCGGACGGCACATGGAATGTGCCTGCTACTATAAACTCATAGCCTATCCGCAAAAGTGCTTAAACGCAGCGAACTTTCGCGAAAGACGACAATGCTTTGGATCCGTCGTATTATGAATGCCTAATACGAGAAACGCCACGGGGTGTACCGTGGCGTTTTCAACCCTCGATTGAGAACTAGCTTGCTTAGCTGGTCGGACCAGATGCCAGGAATAGTCGCTTGCTGAAGACCCGTGAGAACCCAACATTGTTGGCCGTTGAGTTGGTTCCTGTTAAATTGATCGTGGAAATTTGCTGAGTTCCAGCCGTTCCGCCAGTCGTTCCAGGATTCGCGGCACGGAAATTGAAATCGTTGGGTGTTCCTGAAGTGACGGAATATGTACCTTGATCCACGTTGGCAAAAGAGTAATCACCATTGGTATCCGTGGTAGTGGTTCGATTGACCGCAGCACCGCCGTTGGTGGCGGTACCGGTTAACGTAACCACAATGTTGGGAACGCCCGGCTCGGTAGACTGGCCAGTGCCATCGTTATTGCTGTCGATGTAGATTCGACCGGCTAGGCTCGAGGTAAGCGGAGCCGTAATTGCTGTAGCCGCGGTCGCCGAATTGTTGGTGGATACCGTATCGTTCGTTGCCGTTACCGTAACCGTATTGGTTACGTTGGTGGGTGCTGTTGTCGGAGCGGTCGCGCGAATGGTCACGACAGCGGTCTCACCAGGTGCCAGGGCTGGGATTGTCACGTTGGCGGTGTTGTTCGTCCCAGAGGCGACTGTGCCAGCAGCGGTCGAACCGATCACAGACGTTCCGGAAACAAAGATTACGCCTGTCGGCAACGTGTCCACGACACTGACCGAAGTTGCGGTGGATGGACCGTTATTGGTCACATTCATCGTGTACGTGATGGTACCACTTGCTGCAGACGAAGTTGGGCCGCTCTTGGTGATCGCGACGTCATTTTGTTGAGTGAGTGTTGTGGTGACGGACGCAGCATTATTGTTTGTTGGTGTTTCGGTTGTAGCCGTATCGGTGGTGCTAATGACCGCACTATTGACAAGAGCTGCCGTCGATGCTGGCAGGATTGCCGCGACAATGATGATCGTATTGTTGCTGCCACCCGTGGCTAAATTCCCAACAGCGAAAGTGATATCATCTGGATTCGCAGCGGTAGTATCGGACGCCGATGCGGGGATGGTTGCCGTATTGCCGTTGACTGTCGCGCTGATCACCCGAATTCCGTCGGGAATATTGTCGACCACTTGAACACTGATCGCGTCGGAAGGCCCATTGTTGGTTGCCGTCAAGGTGTAGGTGATCGTGTTCCCAGAAACCGCTGTTGTCGGTCCTGATTTGGCGACAGTCAAGTCGACCGAGCGAGGGGCGGTGGCGCCGATGGAACTGGAGTTGTTGTTCGTGACGGTCTCAATGTTGACAGCCGTATCGGTAGCGGAAATGGTGGCGACGTTGGTGAAAGAACCTTGCGTTGTAGCCAGGACGACACCGATAATGGTGATTGTTGTCTGGGCTCCAATACCAACGGCTAGATTGCCAACGTCAATTGTAATGTTGTCGCTGTTGGCAGCCGTCGTATCCTGTGCTGAGGCCGGAATCGTTACCGTATCGGTTACGTCACTGGAAACCGCGGAGACAATTCGTATCCCATCTGGAATATCATCCACGACACGTACTGTCGTCGCATCAAACGGTCCGTCATTGCGTGCCAGGATTGTGTACGTAAAGGTGGAGCCAGGCAATGCGATGGCTGGTGTCGCCGTGGAAGCAGGGTTGGTAACGATGGACTTGGTGACCACCAAGTCAATATTGCGTATTGCATTGGCTTGAATGGAACTATCGTTGTTGGTCAATAATAATTCATTGTTCACAGTTGTGTTCGTGGCTGCAATGTTGGCCGCATTGGTGAAAAGGCCAGCGGTGGCTCCTAATACCACCGCCGTGATTGTGATCGTCGTCTGATTGCCAGGTCCGATCAAGAGTTCACCCACATCGACTGTTAGATTATCGGGATTGCCTGAAGTGGTATCTTGAGAGGACGCCGGAATGGTAACAGTGTCGGTAACGTCGCTCGAGGTCGCGGTTAAGACTCGAATGCCGTCAGGCAGATCGTCCGTGACTCGGACAGTAGTAGCCCTGGACGGGCCATCGTTGCGTGCAACCAAGGTGTACGTGATGGTCGAACCTGGAGCTGCGGTAGCGGGAGTCCCTGTCGAGGCTGGGTTGGTCGTAATGGTTTTGACGACCACCAAGTCATTTCGCAACTGCACAGGCAAGGAAACGGAAGCCGTGTTCGACAAGGCTGTCAATTCCGTGCCAAGACCTGCAATGGTAACTGTGTTGTTGATGGCTGCGGGCGTACCCGTCCCTGTGGTTATCGCAAGCACTTCGGCGACGATGGTAATGGTTCTTTGGGTCGATGCACTGGCAGCGAGGGTACCAACATCCACAGTGATGTTGTCGGGATTTGCGGCCGTCGTATCGGACGCGGAGGCAGGAATCGTCACGACGTCGGTGCCGACGTTCGAAGTGGCGGTGATGACACGGAGGCCATCGGGAACATCATCCGACAGGGTCACCCCTGAGGCAGGCGACGGACCATCGTTTCTCGCCGAAATGGTGTAGGTAATGGTCGTACCGGTGGCGGCGACGGTCGCCGTGGTTGTCTTGGCTACGGTTAGATCGAACTGTGGAACCAAACCGACGTCAAAACTCAAATCCGTGTTGACGTTGCTGTCACCATCCGTGATCGGTGCAGCACCTGCGTTGAGCGAAACGAGTGAAGTCACAACTCCTGTTCCGACCACGGCAACACCCTTGTTGGTGTTATTGGTGCCTGCCGGGGTTGTTGAACTCACCACAAACCCAGCGGCTGGTGCACCCGTCAAAAACTGACTGCTGGGGATCACTGTAAAATAGCGGCCAGGGAAGAGATTGGTGAACGTGTAGATGCCGGATGCGTTCGAAGTTGTGGTCACAGGGACGTTGGTGCTATCAAGCGTGGCAACGTCGGTTCCTGCATTGAACACCCCGTTGTTGTTGGTGTCAGTGAACAACTGTAGGGTTACGCCGCTGATGCCCGTTTCGGTCGGTACTGTGGTGTCGAACAGACCGTTGTTGTTTCGATCTGAGAAGACCTGATTTCCAATGCTCATCGGAGTCAAATTGGCGACATTGCGAGTAATTGTCGTTGCGCCAAACGTCTGAACCAGGTCGATAATAGCATCCGCGGCGTCAGGTCCTGAAACAGTGATTTGAACAGCTCCAACGCTTGCAAAATTAGCACCGGTACCACTGCTGGTCGTGAAATCTGTATACAAAACATCCAATGTGGCGGAGGGCGAAGCGCCCGAGGTCGTAGGAATCGCCACGGTACGAGTCGATGCATTGGCACCGCTGTTGACTTGGATCGTGATTTGCGTGCCCGCTTCACCACCTATCTGGAATCGGAACCCAGTTGCCAATCCTGCGGAGGTCAAGTCAACTCCACCGAGTCCATTCGTTGCGAGCACTTGGGCGTCGTTGTCGATGCCATCATACGTAAGAATTCTTGTTCCGTTCGCGCCAGCCCCAACATCAAACGCCAAGTAGTTGGTCGTTGAAGGAGTATCGGCTTGCATGGAAATGGTCCCAGCGGTCGCATTAACGAACATGTCTCTTTCTCCGCCTATTGCTTCTGAGGCGGCGATTGCATTGAAGTCTGGGTTCGTTGCACCAAAAACTGCCTGTACAGCCTGGGCGGTGGTGTCGAACGTATCGATGGTCGTCAAACCAACTCCCAAAATGTCGGTGCCGGTGACAATCACGGTCTGCACTCGCTGCGTTGGTCTTTGGATCAACCCGGTAGCAACACTAGATTGAACAACGAAATAAGTTCCTGCCGTATTGACGGTGAAAGAATACAAGCCGGTAGTTACAGCGGAGGTAGTGGTTCCGACCAAAACATCATCCCCAGCCGCGACGGTACCGGTACCGCTGTCGTAGGATGTATTTCCGCCGTCCCGAAACAGTGCGAGCGTAACACCCGCGAGATTGGAATCCCCCGCATCGATTCCATTGTCGGTGATATCTTGGAAGACGGTGCCCGCGATGTTGGCAGCCATCAATTGGCGTCCTTCGAGCAATTCCACTCGGAGTTTTCTTTTGGCTCGATTTTGGCTCGCGGGAGACTTGCGACCCTTTTGCGAGCCACTCAATATTTCGTAGAGTCGATTCAAAAGTCCAGCCATATTAGTCACTGCTCCATCCGTGGGCTCGGCCGTTGAGGAGTGAAAACTGAGCTCGGTCGCTCATGTCATCAGCATCCCTGCCGACCTCGATATCTGTTGTTTATGTGTAAGTTCTTGGTCGTCGAATCGGTTTATCAACGAATCAAGGGCTTGATCGATCGGAAAGATCTATCAAGCCCTGGATATTGAAGTCGTTTAGCTGTCGATTACCAAATGGTTACCATCGATAGTCGCCGCCGAGACTCAAACCCTGTACCCAGTAATCGGAATCTTGGAAGGCAAACCTGGGGTTCAAGAAAGCAGTTTGTCTAGGATTCTCGGGAGGAAGCAGGTTTGGATTAACGGTTGTATCGATTTGGTCCCCTGGGCGAACCACGTTGCTCCAGTAGATAAAGGAATAGCCGGCGGTCAAACGCAGGTGCTGAGTGCATTGATAGCCAAGTGTTGCGCCCAATTCTGGCACGACGCCAAACTGGTTACGTTGAAAGGTGCCGCTATTTGTACGTTGAGCTAGCAATCCACCGGTCGCAGTTGTTGTGGCTCCGTTTTGAGTTGTTTGAGTCGTTCCGTTGATGACGACAGTTTGAAGGGTGTTTCCAAGCCCTAATCTCATCAACATATCAAGCGACCAGTAACCGCGACGTTTCATGTAGTGAACACCAAGTTCGGCGCCGTTGAATTGATTTAATGTTCTGAAGTTATCATTAAGAACAAAGCTGCCCGGGTTGGCCGTACTTAAAGAGGTAAGGTTTTCTTGAATTCCAAGAGTTTCGTTCAGTTGGAAATACCTCCAACCCAAAGTTGCATCGATTCGGGACTGGGTAGGAACGGGACCGCAAGCGATATGGGAGAAGCCACATCCGCTACTGCAACACAGTAGGTGCCGAAAGCGAACAGCCGCACCGTCTAGCTTCGAGGTTGCGGTGGTTTGAACGCGACCGGACAGAAGGTTAGGGTAGGAAACAAGTTCAGAATCTTCCAAGCCAGTGACAGCGTTGTAGAACGGACGGGCTAATATCGCGCTTCCGTTGGATTGTTGGTCGAAACTCTCTGTTCGCGTTCCGAAACCGACGTATTCCCCTTCGACGCCAAGATTGGGATGGTTTGCAAACCACCAACCGAAGCGTACGCGAGTGCCGTTCATTCGGTTGTTGAGAATGTCGTTGTTTCCGCCGTAAAGGGTTGTCGCAAGTGGAAGCACGCCGGCCAAATTTTGAGCGGTTGGAACTGGTGAAGTGGTTACTAAAGCAGGAGTCTCCATTCCGTTTTGGTACCAATTCAAATATTCAACGCTAACCCAACCGTGCGAAGGCAAGGCGATGCACAATTGTCTTCCGCAAAAGCCACCTGGGTTGCAAAGGTCGAATCCGAAAGGGCTTCCACAGGCTTCACCGCAGCTATCAGCGCAGCTACTGCAACCACCGCCGCCACAGGACGTACATCCTCCACCGATCTCCGCCAATCCTTCGTTTGGATTGTAGGACTCACCGAGCACGACGCTTTCCGGTGCGTCCTCGTACAAGACTTCGCCACCGTCATCGGCTATCAGACTCTGCTGAGAAACAAAGCGACCAACGGGACGTGCAGGTCGCGGTACGGCAGTGGACCGTGCCGGGACGACCCGCGACTGTGCGATACGGGCAGGTGGATTCGCTAAGCGTCCTGACGCTTGATTTTGGCCGAAGGCGTTGCCACCTGCGATCGTCGTCGCAACGAGTAGGAGGAGGGTGAAGCGGTTCACGACTGTATCTTCCATGTTTTGAGGCCGGAGACTCACGCCAGACGTGCCTGTCGACGCAAGTGAAAATCATTACCCAAGCGGAAAACCTTTCCCGCTCGTTCTGGTATCGAACCAACCACACCGGATAATTAGCCTGTTCCGGAAATTTCCCCAATAAAGAAAAGTCGACGCAAACATCGCACCCCCCTTAACCATCCCAGCTATCCGGCTGCGATGCAAGCATTCAAAGATATCCAATAGATGCCTGGCACCTACTATGAATAGATGTCTGGCACCTATTATGACTCAATAGATGCCTTGACTCAATAGATGCCTGGCACCTACCGGGAACAGCCCCCTTTGTAGGCAACGCTGTGAAGCATTTTTTCCTGTGTTTCGCTACCACTGGCTTCATGCCAGTGGGGCGATAATTGGCAGCTACTTGCAACCCGTGAGGGGCTAGGCTCTGCTCCGGTTTCATACCGGTTTCATACCGGTGGAAGCAGCGTTTCTCGCATCCAAACGTTGCTCCCACCGAGTTAACTCGGTGGAGAGCTCGTACCGAATGATCATGCCTGTAGCCGCCAATTGCTGCCTCCGTCGGGGCGGGCCCGAACGGAAAGCGTAAGGTCAAATAGCGTGCCATTTCACTGATCAAAATGTCCAATAGATGCCTGGCACCTACCGGGAATATGTTGCAATA
>JANMHA010000196.1:0-4436 GCA_031374925.1 Pirellula sp.
CGACATATCGCATCTTGCGCCTCGTGATTGTGCCTTCGCAGGTAAAATTTGGAGTGCTGGGATTCATCCCAGCTTTTAGATGAAGCGCCAATCACGATGGGTAGGTGAGTGGTCAATCGGACGCTAGCAGCGTCCGCCACGTGAAACTGCCGGGAAACCTTCCTATTGGGACTGCGAAAATTTGCCGATTGGTTAAACTGTTGGCAGAGGTTTGATGCCAGTTCTCGAAACTCAGTTCAATTGCAAATCTATGGAAATCAAGCGAAACCCAACTCGAAGCGTCCAGATTGGCTCTATCTCCGTCGGCGCAAATCACGCCATCGCCGTCCAAAGCATGACGGCTACCCACACCACCAATATCGATGCCACAGTCGCTCTGGTCAACGATTTGCAACGGGCTGGGGCTGACATCGTTCGCATCGCAGTCGATAGCGACAAAGACGCGGAAGCTTTGGCGGAAATCCGCAAACAAACGACCGCCAACCTTTCCGTCGATCTGCAAGAGAACTATCGATTGGTTGAAAAAGTGGCTCCGCATGTCGACAAGGTACGGTACAACCCTGGGCATCTCTACCATCATGAAAAACAACGGCCTTGGCAAGACAAAGTTAAATTCTTGGCCGATACGGCAGGTGCAAACAATTGCGCCCTGCGAGTGGGTGTCAATTGCGGCAGCGTCGACCCGGGACAAAAAGAATTGTTCGATCATACCGACTCGATTGGTCCTATGTTGGCATCGGCCTTTGAGCATTGCGAGTTGCTCGATTCGCTCGGTTTTGCTCGCTACGTGGTCTCGCTGAAAGACAGCGATCCAACCAAAGTGGTCGAGGTGAACAAGCGGTTCGCGGAGTCGCGACCAGATGTGCCTTTGCACTTGGGTGTGACCGAAGCTGGATTGCCACCCGATGGGATTATCAAAACTCGGATCGCCTTTGAGCAACTCATCGGTCGCGGAATTGGCGATACGATTCGTGTCAGTTTGACCGTTCCCAACTCCAAGAAATCGATGGAGATTGAGGCGGGACGTCAGATCATCGACGATATCCGCAACGGTCGCCTGCGATCGGTGGTCGCGTTGGATCCGTCTAAGCTCAATATCATTTCCTGCCCAAGCTGCTCGCGTGTTGAGAACGAAGCGTTCGTTGAATTGGCTCAAGACGTCAAAGAGATGACAGCTTATGCAAAGGACTATGCGATCACGATCGCGGTCATGGGTTGCCGTGTGAATGGTCCAGGCGAAACAGACGATGCAGATCTCGGCCTTTGGTGTGGACCAGCGAAAGTAAATCTGAAACGTGGCGGCGAGGCGATTGGAGCGTTCGCCTACGATGAGATACTTCCTAAGCTTCGGCAAGAATTGGATCAGTTGATCGAATCAAGAAAGCTGGCGCCCACGGTGTAGTAAGGCGATCGATAGAATGACACCTTTCAATAACTGAGCCGCACGGCACTCGTGCTCTTTAGGAGCGACACATGGTTGGATATTGTGACTGAGCGAGGCCCTCGCTCAGGTTTTGAATCCAACGAGCGAAGGGCCTCGCTCGTCCAAGAGCGTTGCGGCATCGCATTTTCGCGGATAGGCTGTGAATTTATTCGCAAGGTGCAGAACTGTGTCGCCTTTTGCTCCGCAAAAGTGTGTTAACGAGGCGCACTTTCGCGGAGCGAAAAGCCGACAATAGTTACACCAACATTTTCCAATGGAACAACATGGACGCACGTAGACAAAGTATTGCGGATGCATCGACTTGGATAGTCAAGGTTGGGTCAAGGTCACTCACCGACGACAACGGTCGACTCGATCGCGTTCAGGTAGCGAATTTGGCGAGGCAGTTGCTGGTTTTGGTCGACATGGGCAAGCGAGTGGTCTTGGTCTCGAGCGGGGCCGTTGCAAGCGGCGTTGGGAAACTTGGACTTCCCGGTCGACCAACCGACTTGGCCACTTTGCAAGCGGTCGCGGCCATTGGCCAAACACACTTGATTCAAGTTTACGAGCAGACGTTTGCCGAACACGGTCGGCATGCTGCCCAAATTCTGTTGACCGCCTCAGAACTGGACGATCGAGTCGGGTATCTCAATGTTCGCAATACGCTGCGTCGGCTTTTGGAAATGGGAGCGATCCCAATCATCAATGAAAACGACACAGTGGCCGTTGACGAATTGAAGACGACGTTCGGGGACAACGACCGGCTTGCTGGGATGGTGGCTGGCCTTTTGGAAGGGAGCGTGTTGGCCATCCTCAGCGATGTACGCGGACTTTTTGATCGTGACCCTCGAGATCCCGAAGCACAAGTCGTCTCGACGGTCGAGCGAATCGATGATCGTATCGAAGAAATGGTCCGCGATCGCAAGACGGGGGTAAGCAAAGGGGGCATGGCCAGCAAGCTAACTACCGCCAAATTTGTAACCATGAGCGGCCAGTCGGTGATGATCGCTTGGGGGAGAGAACCGAACGTATTAATACAACTTGCTCAAGGTGAGCCGACGGGAACGCTTTTCTTGCCCCAGTCCAAAACGCTTACGCCGCGAAAGCGATGGATCGGGTTCTCGGCGCAAACGGCTGGAAAGTTAACCGTCGACGACGGGGCAGCCAAAGCCATGTGCCATGACGGACGAAGTCTTTTGGCCATCGGAATCAAAATTGTCGATGGCGACTTTGGGAAAGGGGACATTGTCTCGGTCGTTAATCAGAAGTCGCTCGAGATTGCCCGTGGCTTGATCAATTACAATTCCAATCAAGTCAAGCAAATACGGGGCTGCCGTTCCGATCGCATCGAGCAGATTTTAGGACAGTGCCCTTATGAAGAAGTCATCCATCGGGACAATCTAGCGATCATGTAACTTGGCCGAGTAGGAACGTGGCCGACGCTGCTAGCGTCGGCTCGGATGCTGGCAGCATCCGCCACGGAATCTATTGGGATGCTGGCAGAATCACCACGCAAGAACAGGTTAGCAGACTGTTCTACGTCCAAACGGCGTAAAGCAACAGCGCGAGCATCACCGTGCCGCACACGGCCTTGAGTAGGGTACCGAGCATCTTTCCCCAAAGGGCTCCCCAGCCTATCCGGAAACTAACATCCCATTCCTTTCCGCTCCATCGTTCACCGACAACGGCGCCACCAAAAGCTCCGAGTCCGCCGAACAGGAGTGCGGCGACGAGACTTCCGGCCACTGGCACCGGAATGCCAATAAGAAGGCCAGCAATCGCACCGAGGACAGACCCCAAAATAGCCAGTGCGCCTCCGCGACGCGAACCGCCGAGTTGCTTGACTCCCACTGCACCGGCAAGGAACTCGACGACCTCTCCAAGGATTGCCAAAGTGAGAATCGCAGCCACTGTTGGCGAATGAATATCGATGTGGACGGCGTCATTGACGAAATAGGCCAAGGCTGCGGCGAGGGCTACCAAACCCCAATTGCCAGGCAAACCAAGCAATGTGCCTACCCAAAAAACCGGCGCGACAAGGGTGACTAAGCTAGCAATAAAAGTGTTCAAAAGTGCATTTCCAGTAGGCATTTCAACGGAATGAAACGAGCTCTTCGACTTCCTTTGGGAGGGTGAGGCCACCCCTGTAAACATGTCTTCATCGACTTTGTCCAACCAATTCATTACTCGGGAGGGTGAGGCTCCTGCCGAACCTTGGCGGCGTCAGCTCGGCAGCAGCCACGCCCTAGTCCATTCGAACATTTCCCTTGATTCTTTGAAATTGTGAAGTTCTTTCGCGGATATTGGCGAGCCATACAAAAATTGGTTATGCTAAGAACCCGAATGGTCTTCAGTGTTTCGGTTTCTGAGCGATCACCCATCGGGAGGAGTCAGGATGAGCGAGAGCTCAGCGTTAGATTGCAGTGTCTTAGTACTCAATCGCTTCTATATGGCAGTGCGAGTCGTCGATGTGCGTCGCGCCATGACATTGCTTTACCGCGGCTGTGCCGAAGTTATCGTGATCGAAGACGAACAATACGCTAATTACGATTTCGAGAACTGGTGCGAATTATCCGATTTGCATGCTCTGGAAAAACAAAAGGGAGAGGATTTCATACGGACGCCAACACGGGAACTGCAGGTCCCGCGCATCGTCCGTTTGGTTCTCTATGACCGGGTGCCGAAGTCTACCGTTCGCTTCAACCGCAAGACGCTTTTTGCCCGAGACGGATACCGTTGTCAGTATTGCGCTCAGACGCGCCCGATGAGCCAATTGAGTCTCGACCACGTCGTACCGCGTTCGCAAGGAGGAAGGACTACTTGGGAGAATGTCGTTTGCTCATGCACCTCATGCAACAGCAAGAAGGGCGGAAGGACCCCAGTCCAGGCATCGATGAAATTGCTTACAACACCGATTCGACCACATACCAATCCGGGCATGGCGGTAACCCTCAGTGATCCTCGTTACGTTTCCTGGAAGACATTCCTACCCAGCGCCGTCGGCAACTGATGG
>JANMHA010000221.1:0-33139 GCA_031374925.1 Pirellula sp.
CATAGAATCCATTCCAGAGAATCCGTCACAAAGTTTTCATTATGCCACGTCGAATCCTAGTCGGTTTTGTAACCAGCGACAAAGCTGCAAAGACACGTCGAGTCGAAATCGAACGGTTGGTTCGCCATCCGCGTTATTCGAAAATCATTCGGAAGAAGACTGTCTGTCACGTGCATGACGAAAACAACGAGTCGCATGTAGGCGACAAGGTTGAAATCGAAGAGTCGCGACCTCTGTCGAAGCTCAAACGCTGGAACTTGGTTCGCATAGTTGAAAAGTCAAAGATAGTGGACGTAGCCACTCTGAAAGCAGAGCAGGCTGCTGCAGCAAACGTTTCGAGTTGATCGCTTGTTGTTGAAATAGTCCGTTATAGAAAATTCCAATTCGTTTTTGAAACATAGTCCATCATGATTCAGCAAGAAAGCCGACTTCAAGTTGCCGACAACACAGGTGCACGAGAAATCATGTGCATCAAGGTGTTAGGCGGTACTCGTCGACGCTACGCCGGACTCGGCGATGTGATCATCTGCTCGGTGAAGAGCGTGATACCAGGGAGTGAAGTCAAAAAGAAGGCTGTTGTCCGTGCAGTGATCGTTCGCGTGTCGCACCCGACTCGCCGAGTCGATGGCAGTTACGTTCGATTTGACAGCAATGCCGCCGTGCTTGTCGACAAAGACGACAACCCTCGCGGCACTCGTATTTTCGGTGCGGTTGCACGTGAACTTCGAGAAAAGAGTTTTACCAAAATTGTTTCGTTGGCTAGTGAGGTGGTGTAAATGTTGATCAAAGTTAACGACACCGTAGAAGTCATTTCGGGACGAGACAAAGGCCAGCGAGGAAAGATCCTCAAGGTTGACCGCGATAAAGGCAAGGTTGTAGTCGAAGGTTTGAATCGTGTTTATAAACACGTCAAGCGTTCGCAGCGCAACCCACAGGGGGGGCGACTCTCCAAAGAAGCGTTCATCGACGTTTCCAAGGTGATGATCGTTTGCCCTACGACAGGCAAGCCGACCAGAATGGGAGTTAGATTCCTGGACGATGGAACAAAAGAACGGTATAGCAAGAAGAGCGGAACGACCATCAGCGTTGTTTCACCGCCTAGTGCATTGCATGCCAAGAAGGCTTAGTTGACGGTTTACCCGGACTGCGTCTTAGGAATTAGTACAGATAGAAGAGTTCATTCAAAGCATCAAAAACATGGCCCCTCGACTTCAACTACATTACACCGAAACGATTCGTCCTGCTCTCCAAGAGGAGTTTGGGTTCAAGAACGTTTTTTCCATACCCAAGCTGGAGAAGATCTCCATTAATATGGGCGTGGGCGAAGCGATGCAAGACAAGAAGTATCTTGAATTGGCTGCCGAAGCGATGGGTGACATTGCTGGTCAACGACCGGTTTTGACAATCGCTCGCAACTCGATCGCAGGATTCAAACTGCGAGAGGGTGTTCCGATTGGCTGCAAAGTTACATTGCGTCGCGACAAGATGTATGAGTTCCTGGACCGTTTGATCAGTATCGTTTTACCTCGGGTCCGTGACTTTCGAGGGATTAGCCGAACTGCGTTTGATGGCAAAGGAAATTACTCGATGGGATTGTCCGAATGGTTGGTGTTCCCAGAGTTGAATCCAGACAAGTTCGCGAAACCGCAAGGAATGAACATTGCGATCGTGACAACCGCTGGGGACAACGACGTATCGCGTAGATTGCTTGAGATGTTCGGAATGCCATTCCGAGCACCTAAGAAGAAGACAGCTTAAGGCTGATATCAACTGCGTTGCGTTCGCAGGCAGTTGAAACGAAAACCACACGCTAATGCGTTGCGGCTAACAAGTCTAAGGCCGAAGCCGATGACGATCAAAATAGTTACTTACCATTTACCTTGAATTACCGGAAAACCCACCTGTGGCCAGCAAAAGCAAAATTGCCAAAGCCAATCGCGAGCCAAAGTTTTCGTCTCGCCGTGAGAACCGTTGCAAATTGTGTGGTCGCCCACGTGCGGTGTATCGCAAGTTTGGCATTTGTCGGATTTGTTTCCGACAGTTGGCAGACAAAGGGCTCATTCCTGGTGTTCGAAAAGCAAGCTGGTAAGGTTACGGGGGCATCCACATTATGATCAGTGACCCAATTTCAGACATGATTACCCGAATTCGCAACGCCGTTCGAATTGAACGACCGTTTGTCGACGTACCACTCTCGCGGTTTCGCGTTGGTGTCGCAGACGTACTGAAGCGAGAGGGTTACATTTGGGACTATTCCGAAGTAGAAGCTGTGCCAGCTAAGATGCTCCGCATCGAGTTGAAGTACGGTCCAAACGGGGAGAAAGTAATTCAAACCGTAAAACGGGTTAGCAAGCCGGGGCGTCGGATTTACAAGAAATGCGAAGAATTGAAGCCAGTCTTGAACGGGCTGGGAATCTCGATTGTCAGCACTTCCAAGGGTGTTGTCAGCGATCGAGAAGCGCGTCAGCAGAAGCTTGGTGGCGAAGTTCTTTGCGAAGTGTGCTAGCAAAACACAACAAAACAATTTCAGGAAGACTGCAAGCGATTCGCTTGTGCAATACATTCCAAGATAGTGAGTAGTAATCAGAAATGTCCCGCGTAGGTAAAAAACCAATCCCCATCGTCGATGGTGTAAAAGTTGCGATCGCCGACCGAAAAGTCGATGTAGAAGGCCCGTTGGGTAAACTGACCTTCACTCATCGTGACGAAATCGATGTCGCTTTGAGCAGCGACGGAAAATCGATTGATGTCAAGCGTCATGATGACGAGCGTGAGTCGAGGGCATATCACGGTTTGACTCGCGCTTTGATCAATAACATGATCTTGGGAGTCAAGACCGGATACGAAAAGAAGCTGGAAGTGATTGGCGTCGGTTATCTTGCTGCTATCAAGGGTAAGATTTTGCAGTTGCGGGTTGGATTTGCGAATGAGTTGCATCTGCCGATTCCCGAGGGCCTCGACGTGAAATGTCCAGACCAAACGCACATCAATATCAAGGGTTGCGATAAGCAAGCCGTGGGCCAGTTCGCTGCCTACATTCGCTCGCTCCGCAAACCCGAGCCGTACAAGGGCAAGGGCGTTCGGTATGTGGGTGAGCAAGTCAAGCTCAAGGCTGGTAAGAGCGCTACCTAAGAGTGTGCACGGTGGTCCCCACCGTGATTAGCAACTCAGTTCTGCCTTTTGGCAGAACTGTTCCAAACAATTGTACAAGTTTCAGATTTTTCGGGACGCACGTTGATCGCGTCGAGATGATAGAGGTTTGAAGTGGATATTCGAAAAGTGGTGGACGGACAGCGTGAGCGACGTGCGTTTCGCGTGCGGAAGCGTGTTCGCGGTACAACATCGCGCCCACGATTGAGCATCACTCGTTCGTTGCAGAATTTTTCTTGCCAAGTGATCGATGATACAACAGGAATGACTTTGATCTCGGCTTCGTCCCGAGACAAAGAACTCCGGTCTACCATCGGCTACGGTGGCAATTGCGAAGCTGCGACGAAGCTTGGAAAGATTTTGGCCGAGCGCGCCATCAAAGCAGGAATCAAACAAGTTGCATTGGACCGAGGTTCATGCAAGTACCATGGTCGCGTAGCGGCGTTCGCCGAAGCGGCCCGCGAAGCTGGTTTAGAATTTTAATTCGGAGCGATCAATAGAGTGGCAAACAATTCTTCAGGTGGTGGCGGTCAAGGCGGCGGTGGTGGTCAAGGCGATCTCATCGATCGCGTACTTAAGATCAAGCGGTGCGCCGCTGTGGTCAAGGGTGGCCGTCGTTTTAGCTTCGCTGCCCTCGTGGTTGTCGGAGATGGCAAAGGACGCGTTGGATACGGTTACGGCAAGGCAAATGAAGTGCCGCCGAGCGTTGCCAAAGCCCAAAAAGGTGCCAATCGTGCCATGATCAATGTTCCCCTTTTGAACGGAACAATTCCGCACGTTGTATCTGGCCATTTCGGTGCGGCTCACGTTTTATTGATGCCTGCTAGCCCTGGTACTGGTATCATTGCCGGACAAGCGGTACGAGCCGTTTGTGAAGCTGTGGGCATCCAAGACATCCTCACAAAGAGCTTCCGCTCCAACAATCCAACGGTATTAATCAAAGCGACTTTCGACGCGCTGTCGCAACTTAGAACGCGCGAAGATGTCGAACGACTCCGAGGCGTTAAACTGTCATGAATCTAGAAGAAATCAACAAAGACGTTCAGATCAACAAGGCGCGGAAGCGTATTGGTCGTGGTATCGGTAGCAAGACTGGCAAGACATCGGGAAGAGGTCATAACGGTCACAAGTCGCGATCCGGTTATTCCCGTCATCCAATGTTCAACGGCGGCGATTTGCCGCTCGTCCGACGTATTCCGAAGCGCGGTTTTCACAATCGCTGGGCTGAAATCGTTTTTGGTGTCAATCTAGGTGACATCGATGAAGTATTTTTGGCTGGCGAAGAAGTCACAGCTACCACCCTTCGTGAGAAGGGATTGGTGAAGGTTCGTTGCGACGAAGTCAAGATTCTTGGCGACGGTGAGTTGACAAAAATCTTGAAGTTCATCGTCACCAGGGCGAGCGAATCTGCCAAGGAAAAGATTGCTAAATCAGGCGGCAGTATCGAGATTATCGCAGCAAAGCGAACCCCTAAGGAACGCGTAGCAGCGCTCAAGATCGAAGCGGGTAGCTAAGGTCGACACTTGTTTGCTTCGAATTAGGCTAGCAACAAAAACGAATATCCGAAACAATGTGGTGGCCGGCGTTGGTTTATGATCAATGTCGGCCATTCCTTTTGGGGCTTGGCCTCACACCACTCGCAGGAACATGATGACATGTTTGAAAAGTTAAGGGTTGTTTTTTCGATTCCGGAACTACGTCAGAAGATTTTTTTGACCTTGTTTTTGCTGGCTGTGTATCGAATTGGGTACCACGTCCGCTTGCCCATCTTGACGAACGTCGATTTAGCCATGTCGGGCGATATGCAGGCCTTTTTGAACAAGGTCGCTTTGTTTTCAGCAACGGATCTTCGCTCCCTCACGATCTTCGGACTCGGAATCGCGCCGTATATCTCCGCATCGATTATTTTCCAGCTACTGGGAACCGTCTGGGCTCCCATCGAGCAGTTGCGAAAAGAAGGAGCGGTCGGACGAAAAAAGATCAACGAATACACCCGTTATTTGACCGTCGTAATCTGTCTTGTGCAGAGTTGGGCCTATTTGCAATTTAGTGTGGTTAACGTTGAAAACTCCTCCGTTTCCTCTGTCTTCCATTCGTCGACTGGGAACCTCTCGTTCGGTTGGGTGGTAACCACGGTTGCAATCATGACTGCTGGCTCGATGTTTTTGATGTGGCTTGGTGAGCAGATCGATGAATATGGGATTGGCAACGGCGTTTCGCTTTTGATCATGGCTGGTATTTTGGCTCAGATGCCTAAGGCCCTGTGGGACCTGCGACAAAACATGTCAAGCACATTGAGTGGAGTGTCCGCCAGCACCATTGGTCCGGATGTGCTTATCGTTCTGGCGTTTTTGTTCATCGGCGTGGTTTTCGCAGTGGTGTTCATCACGATGGCGCAACGACGTATTCAAATGCAAAGCGCAAAGCATGTTCGGGGACGACGGGTTTTCGGCGGAACAAAGCAGTTCTTGCCGCTCAAGATCAATCAGTCGGGTGTTATGCCGATTATTTTCGCAAGCAGCATGCTGATGATTCCAGGGTTGGTTTTTGGAGTGTTCGCGAATTTCTTTGCCAGTGGCGACGACGCAAGCAGTTGGAGCAGTGCGGTAGCCAGTGTTTTTCAATCGTTATGGAGCATGTTCAATAGCCAGTCGTCTTTTTCGTACAACGTGCTCTATGTGGTTTTCATTTTCTTCTTCTGCTTCTTTTGGACTTCGATCATGTTCAATCCAAAGGAAATGTCGCAGAACCTGCAAGATTCGGGTGCGTTCATTCCCGGATATCGACCTGGCAAGCGGACGGCGGACTATTTGGAAAAGGTCATGGTTCGAATCACGTACGTAGGGGCAGCGTTCCTGGCGGTTGTGGCGATCGTTCCGACGATCATCACTTCGCAGTTTGGGGTGTCCTATAGTGTTGCCGCATTCTACGGCGGAACGGGTCTTCTGATTGCGGTTAGTGTTGCCTTCGACTTGATTCAGAAAATCGATAGCCACTTGTTGATGCGAAATTATAAAGGCCTACTTGAGCAATAGGAGCTGATTCGTCTAAACTCTGTTGCCAGCATTCCTTGATGGTGTTGGCAGTGTTTAGTTATTGGTTTCGAATCAACCGTAACAATTCGAAATTCTTAGAACCAGCAAGCATAAAGAGGGGCCGCTGAAATGCGATTGGTGTTCATCGGCCCGCCTGGGGCGGGGAAAGGGACTCAATGCAAACGCTTGGTGGAATTGCTAAAGATTCCACATCTCTCCACGGGGGAAATGCTTCGAACGGTAAAACGCCAGGAAACAGCATTGTCCCGTTGGGTGGCTTCTTATATTGACGCGGGCAAGCTTGCTCCTGACCACCTGGTGATGCGTATTGTAGCTCAGCGTTTGCAGAGCGATGAATGTGAAAACGGAGCCCTTTTCGATGGCTTTCCCAGAACCATTATCCAAGCACAATTGCTCGACGATTACTTGGCTGAGCAAGGGATCATGTTGGACATGGCGTTGGAGCTCAAGGTGGAAGAAGAAGTTTTGATCCAGCGGTTGTTGAAGCGGGCTCAAATCGATGGGCGAGCGGACGACAACTACGAGACCATTCGTGAGCGACTACACGTTTTCAATACCCAGACAGCTCCGCTAACGGAATACTACGATTCGCAAGGCAAGCTGGAACGGGTTGACGGAATGCAACCTGAAGAGAGAGTTTTCGCGGACATCAAAGCTTGCGTGGCGAAGCATTAGACTAATGTCGCCTTTCGCTCTGCGAAAGTGCGCATCGCAATCGCACTTTTGCGGAGCAAAAGGCGACAATAACCGCCCGCTAGAGAGGTGAGACAAACAATGAACACAAACCTGCACCGAAGTCGCTCCACGCCGCTCCTCCTGCTCGTCGCAATTGCACTCTTCTGCAACGGAATCGTTACCGGCCAAGATCAGCTCGCCATCCGCCAAGCCCATGCTCACAACGACTATCTCCACAAGCGTCCGCTTCTCGATGCGCTCGATTGCGGTTTTTGCAGCGTCGAAGCGGACATTTACTTGGTCGATGATCAGTTGCTGGTAGCCCATACGCAATCGGAATTGTCACCGGACCGAACGCTTCGTTCGCTCTACTTGGATCCATTGCGAGCTTGGATCCAAAAGCATTCGGGCAAAGTGCATGCCGACGTTTCCATGTTCACTTTGTTGATTGACATCAAATCGGAGGGGAAGACGACCTATCGCGCTCTTCACACGCTGTTGTCGGAATACCGCGACATCTTTTCGTATGTGGAACAAGGCATGGCACATCCTGGTGCCGTGAAGGCCATCGTTAGCGGCAACCGAGCCGTCGACCTTATCTCTACTGAGGCCGTTCGATATGTTGGCATCGACGGTCGTTTGTCCGATTTGGATAGTGATTTACCTGACCATCTGCTGCCTTTGATCAGCGACAATTGGGCACTAAATTTTCGTTGGCGAGGAGTCGGCGAATTGCCGGTGAGCGATCGCGACAAGCTGACATCGGTCATCGACCGGGCTCACAAGAAGAATCGGCTCGTTCGATTTTGGGGGACCCCCGATAACGCGCAAGTTTGGTCCGTGTTAAAGGATGCCGGAGTCGACTTGATCAACACGGACGATCTAAAAGGTCTCAGTGGATTTTTGGGAGCTACCAAGCCAACGGTGAACGGATCTCGCGGTTCCCGAAAGCTTTCCTGGATCAAGTTGAGCGAAGATCGAAAGCACCTTGTGGATTCCGAAAAGGTCCCCTTTCGAGTTTGGGGTGTCAACTACGATCACGATGACGCAGGACGACTCCTTGAAGATTATTGGGATTCGGAATGGAATTCCGTTGTGGAGGATTTCGGCGAGATCAAAGCCCTCGGTGCTAATGTCGTGCGCATCCATTTGCAAACCGGCAAGTTCATGAACAGCCCGGAGCGGCCCAACGAAGCCGCACTGATGCAGTTGAGCAAGCTTATCGACTTGGCCGAGAGTCAAGGGCTCTATTTGAATCTGACCGGTTTGGGCTGCTATCATAAAAAGGATGTTCCGGAATGGTACGATGTACTCGATGAGTCTGCCCGCTGGGCTGTTCAAGCTCGGTTCTGGGCAGCGATTGCGAAAACCTCCGTCGCAAGTCCAGCCGTTTTCTGTTACGACTTGATGAACGAACCTATTTTGCCTGGCGATAAGCTTGAAACAGAGTGGTTGGCTGGAGCCTTTGGAGACAAAACATTTGTACAACGAATTTCGCTCAACCTGGAAAAGCGTACACGAGAACAAGTCGCGGCTGCATGGGTTAAAAAAATGTGCGACGCCATCCGGACTGTAGACTCGCGGCATTTGATCACGGTTGGGGTTATCCCATGGGCCCACGTCTTTCATGGCGAGAAACCTATTTTTTACGCTCCATCTGTCGGGGAGCCATTGGATTTCGCAAGTGTGCATTTCTACCCGAAGGCAGGTGAGGTACAACGAGCGCTGGATGCGTTGGACGTATATCGAGTCGGCAAACCGATTGTCGTAGAGGAGATTTTTCCGTTGAGCTGTTCTCTCGAGGAAGCGGCCGAATTCATCGACAAGGCAAACGTCGATGGCTTCACCAGTTTTTATTGGGGAAAGACCATTGAGCAGAATGAGCAAGCTGGGGATATCAAGGGAGCGATCATTGCGAAGTGGCTCCGTTACTTCCGGGAACATGCAGCCGCCAAATAGATTGGCCAATTTTGAAATGCTGGGTTTCTTCCCAGCACGCCACCTGCAAGATTAATAATAATTCATTCAGCAGAAAGCGATTCGAGTGGTTGAATTTTCGAGTCTAGCTAGTGACGCAGCGCGTTTAATTGGCGACAGCAATTCACTCCAGCACGCCAGCGCCAAGTCGTGGATTGCATTATCATGCATCCACGCAGACCTCGCGTGCCATTGTGCTGCAGCGCGACAACCAAACCCATACAATGCTCATGACAGTACTCGTGGTACTGACATCCTGACCGACCGATACACGATCGATTCAGAGCTGACAAAACAACAAGCAGTCAGAACATATAAAGGATTAGATTTGCATCGTTGTTCGAGGGACCCGCACTAGCACCATCCCGCCCCCGCTACAATGAGCGGTGTCCCCGGTGGTTCCGCTCGCAAGCGACTAGACACCTTGCATTTTTATTTCCATACCCTGAAAACAATCAACTGAGCGTAACTCTATGCCAATCCGTTTTGTATGCCAAAACGGCCATAAACTGAACGCGAAAGATGAACTTGCTGGTCGCACAGTTCGTTGCCCAAAGTGCAAGGTCCCCGTCGTCATCGAAGAACTGGTGATTGCGGAAGAAGGCGCAGCTGCGGAGCCATTTGCCTTTGGCAACCTGGAGCCAGACGATCCAGATCCGTTTGCAGAACCATTCGCTTCACCCGAGCCTTCCGCATCGCCTAGTATTGGACAGTCGTATGGCTACTCGTTTCCAGATGCAACCCAGCAGAACCAACCCGCTCGCAACACAACAGCCGGAAAAAAAGCTGCTGCTACTTCAGCGACTAGTCAAAATCTGTTTTGGAAGCTGCGGTTCGCCATTGCTGGAGCTGGCATTTTTTGCTGTCTACTCCTACTTGGCCTTCTAGTGGTTTTGATGAAACCCGGCGATTCGTCTCGCGCTTCATCGGGAAACACCGCAAGTAGCGAAAAAGATCTGCCCAGGCTGATCCGCAGCAAAATGATGCTCGAAGAAACAGTCAAAATGATGGCGAAAGCGAAAGCGGCATCTGAGAGAGGGCCGTTTACCAATGAGCAATTTGACGCCAATAAAGTACCGTTAACCAATGAGCAATTGATCGCTGAGATCGAAAAAAGTATCGAGAAAAGCAATAAGGACTTGATTGAGCTATTTCCTGAGTCGGGAATGGTAACCGAGGCGACCGAAGAAAGACTAAGGATGGGAACGCCAGATCCGACAGTAATGGTCCGTATCAACGCTCTGGACCGAGCGTTGGATGAAGTCTTAAAAATAAAACGAAGTGGTGGAATGGATTTGTCGACTGCGTCACCTACAAGGCTGTGTTTTTGGGGTCGAAGAACCCGAAAGCCGTTTCAGAATAGTTGACAGACTGGGAAGCGTAGCCTTTCTCCTTCTCGGTGGCGCGAAAACGGCCAAAGTCTGGACTAGTCCAGAGGGTTTTCCATTAGATTTTTCCGCAGGCATGGAACAATTGGGTTCACCTGAGTATCGTCTCATTGTCACTGGGGATTATGTTGCACGTACTCTTTCTGCTGACTTTAAGGGGGACGAGCTTCGGCAATTAGCAAACATGTTTGACGGGCTTCCTAAAACTAGCGAAATTGAATCCTTGATTCCGACTTTCGATGCCACGTCCCGAGGTGGCAACCGTTTAGTGGTACACCTAAGACGCATTGACCCCACAAAACGATAAAAGATATAGACGCTGCGCACGACTTCGGCCGTATCTTTTCAACGAGCCTGTCGGTTTTGGGCCATCAGCTGAATCGCATGAAGTCCGAGTTGCACCAAAGCTGTAGTTCGAGGATTTTGAGATGGAACGTTGCTATCGACCCGATACTCGATCGGGCTGATTGGTCTACGAAAAGGCATTAGTTCTGGTCCAGATTCGAATGGCGATGGCTGAACGTCGTATCGAGGAGAATCGTATTCGTACGTATCTCTTGGATAGTTAGGTTGCGTGTTGAATCGCGGATCTTCCGAAGGCATGGCCTGGTATTGGTGGTGCGATGTATCGTACGGTACGGTTCGAGATTGAAAACTACCGTTCCAAACAGCGCTTGGCGCCGCGGGATACGGTCGTTGTGAGACGACTGGTGGATGGCAAAATATTGGTTGGGTCTTCGCGTACGCTTTGTCGAGACTGCAGTGCAACCGTTCGGTCCGCTTGGACAAGTCGTTGATGTAATCTCGAATTCGACCATCATTTCGTACGTGACAATCTGCGTCCGCAAGATCATTCACTTGTCCACCAAGGGCACAGATTCTCGATAAAGAGGATTGCACTTGTTCCCAAGACGCACCGCACTTGATCGATTCGACCAATTGGCACGCGGCATTGTCCAAATGGAGTGCGACCGTGGTTACTTGACTGTAAGGAAACTCCTTGTTGAGTCGCTCGGCAATGTCTTCGGTTTTGTGCTGAACCGATCTTGCGTCACCCAATGCACTCGACCAGGCGCCTGCGAACGAATGAGTTGCCAAGGTCGCTATGAAACCAATTACCCCGAGCACTATACGGCTTTTGTACAGAAACACGTTAATTGCTAAAAACATCTTCTTACTCCCCAACACATTCGATTGCCTAATTGACTTTTCGTAAATCAGCCGTAACGGATCACATTAAGCTGAAATACAAACAGCGTTCCAATTGGTCGAATTACGCAGACTGAGGCAGAGAATTCGGACTTTCAACGGAAATGCAGAGGCTTTGATAAAGGAAAGTCCCTTTTTTGATTGGATGTCGCGCAATCACTTCGATCACATAGTAATCGTTTGGATTTCGAGGTTTTGAACTGATTTCGAAATGGCCTGATTACGTGGAATTTAGGAAGTTGCACAATGTTTAGGGTTACTACTGTACAATTAGAATTCCACCAAGCATTCCGAATTCGTTGGGTTGGCTTCGACAGATATCTGCCTAGACGGAAGATATTAGCGGGATGTTTCAGCCAGTTGGGAGCCAGAGGACTCATGAAACGTAGCACTTCCACTTTTGCACAAGTTATTTTCTCTTCTATCGTCGTGGGGTTGTTGGCCGTACTCGTGACGGGGGGGGAAACAATTGGTCAGGACAACGCACAGGTCGAAAGGAAATCGAGAGAATTAATTCAGTTCGTCGAAAGGATTTTCGCCGATGTCCGAGGACTGGAAGATGAAATCAAGGTAGCAAAGGCAACCTACTTGAGCTTGCGAGAAAAGTTCCTGAAGGATGCAAAGGAACTTCGGATTCGCGCGCCGAAGCCACAATCGGATCGGGAAAAGCTTGCAGACGAGTATTTTGGCTATCTTCGCCGTCAATCCGTTTTGCAATATCAGGGGCAACGAGAATGGAACCAATCGGCTTTTCCACCAGCCAATCCCTTCCCGTTGGTTCGCGATCAGATAACGCTTTCACCTGAATTTTCTTTGATTCAGAAAATGCCGAAGGGAGGATTACTACATGTTCACAGCACTGCTGCTGGTCGTGCAAGTTGGGTTGTTCAAAACTTACCCAAATTCCCTGGTTGTTACGTCTTTTGGGGCGAGGAAAACAAAGCCAAATATGGCTCGCCTTTAAAAGGGCAAATCAATTTCTTTGCTCCTTCGGCAACTATTCCGCAAGGCTACTTGAGTATCGATGTGGCCAAGCAAAAGATCCCCGACTTGGATGCTCAGCTTTTGAGCATGTTCGTGGTTGGCCGCGGAGATTGTAATAGTCCCAACCCGTGGGACAAATTTGGTCGTATCTTCCAACTTCTGGGCGGGTTCGTCCAACACCAGCCGGCCTTTGTTGCTTATTTCGAAGATGCCATGCGGACCTTGATCGCCGATGGAATTGACTATGTTGAGATGCGCACCGGGGCCGGAGAAATTACGGACTTGGGTGGGTTGAAATACGACAAAATTGAGCAATACAAAATCGTGCGCGACAACATCCGGAACGACCATCCGGATTTTGATATGAAGCTGATCATTGCCGACTACAGGGGATTAAGCATCAATGATGTTCGGTTGAGCATGCAACGGGTTTTGGATTTGCGAGAAGCGCATCCAGATTTCGTCATTGGCTATGATCTTGTAGGTCAAGAAACTCAAACTACCGAAAGCAAGTTGTTATTAGATGCTTTGTTGCAGACTCGATCCGAAGCCAACGCGAGAAAGATCGAATTGCCGCTTTTCTTCCACGATGGAGAAACGGATTGGGCCGATAACGATGATTTGGTGGACGCAGTCTTGATCGGTACTCGCAGAATTGGACATGGGTTCAATTTGTTTGCATTTCCCACGGTAGAGGCTCAAATCCGTTCACAAAAAATCGCTTTGGAAGTGTGCCCGATTAGCAATCAGATGCTACGTTACGTCAGTGATTTGAGAATCCATCCAGCCTGCGGTTACATTCGCCGCGGTGTCCCATGTGTTTTAGCGTCTGATGACCCGCTCATACTGCAGAATGACGGGCTATCCTACGATTTCTGGACAGCCTGGATGGCGTGGAGTTTGCAACTCCAGGATCTCAAGGCGCTCGCGCACAATTCTATCATTTACAGTGGGATGTCCTCGACGCAAAAATCGCAATCGTTAGACAGCTGGAATCGCAAATGGGACCAGTATGTGGATTGGATTGCAACTCAGGCAAATCAAGATTCCGGTTTTCTTGCTAGCCGAAAGTGAGATTTCGTTTTGATGCCAGACGAAATTAAGCGTGTGAATGCAATTGGTCCCTCATCAGCGTTAGACGTTACGGCGGACGCGCTCCCTCCGTTCGATGCGAGCAGTGCTGGAACAGAAATTCATTCCAAAAGCGAAATATCAGATACGGATTCGACAGATTTTTCGGTGCGAGAAAAGACGGAAGTCAAGATCGGAGACACCGTTGGTGTGTATCAATTGGTGGAAACCCTAGGTGAAGGTGGGTTTGGGACGGTCTTTCTGGCTCGTCAAACACAAACGCTTCGCCGCGAGGTTGCCATCAAAGTGATCAAGGCTGGAATGGACTCATCGCAGGTCGTCTCGCGTTTCCAAGCGGAGCGCCAGGCGCTTGCCTTGATGGACCATCCCTGTATCGCCAAAGTTTTAGATGCTGGAACGACACCTACTGGCCAACCCTATTTTGCCATGGAATTGGTTCGTGGCATTGCAATCACACAATACTGCAACAAATACAAATTGAGCATTCCTGATCGATTGCGTTTGTTTGCAGATGTCTGCCGGGCCATTCAGCACGCACATCAAAAGGGGATCATTCATCGCGATATCAAGCCATCGAATATTCTCGTTAGCGCAGGGGATACCGGACCAAAGCCTAAAGTCATCGACTTTGGTATAGCCAAAGCCACGATGCAGCCACTAACCGATTCGTTGGTCCGTACCAATATGCACCAGGTTATTGGGACGCCCCTGTACATGAGTCCAGAGCAAGCAGAAATGGGGCCCATCGACGTCGACACTCGCAGCGATATTTATTCGCTTGGGGTTGTACTACATGAGTTGCTTGTGGGTGCAACCCCTCATAATCTTGAGACGTTCCAACATAAATCCTACTTTGATATTATCAAGGCGATTCGGGAATCGGATTTAGCACCACCCTCCTCGAAACTCGTTCAAGATAACAAGAAGATCGTTGAGATCGCGAAACAGAGACATTCAGATCCAAAATCACTTCTACGGCAGGTACGAGGTGATTTGGATTGGATTACCCTAAAGTGTTTGGACAAAGATCGAACGAATCGGTACGAAACCGCCAATGCCCTGGCTGCCGATATTCAGCGGCACCTAAATAACGAACCCGTTTCTGCACGACGCAACAGCTTTTCGTATACGCTCTCGAAATTCGCCTTGCGATACAAAGGCCGCGTGCTCGCGGCTTTGTTGTTAGTGCTTTCACTCGCAGGGGGATTGATCAGCAGCGTCATTCTGTACCAAATGGCGGAACACCGCGCACAACAAGTATTGCGACTGTCCGATATCAACTTACTAAACTCGCTCGAACAAGAACTGCCTGACCTACTCCGGTCCGACTATGCAGTTCGCCACGACAGCATGCTCAATTGGCTGGCCCGCGCGAAGATTATTTCAACTCGGTTACCGTTGCATCAAGCGACACTCAATCGGTTTGAAGAACAATTGGCGGAAATAAAAGCCTCCTCGAAAAAAGACTCCCCGAAAGCGAAGCTCTCTACCGTAGAAGAACAGTGGCAGTACGAAAGCTTGCAGTATCTGGTCAAACAGTTTTCCAGTTTTGAGAGCGAGGATGGCTCGATAAAACGCATGGAAGGTTTTTTGAATCGGACTCCTAGCCCTGAAAGCATTGAAGTTGCATGGCAAAAAGTTCGATCGGAACTCTCGATCGCCAAGGGTTGGCCACCATTGGAATCGATCCCCCACCTGTTTCCGTTTCAAAAAAACGAGCTCACCGGTTTATGGGAGTTCGTCGATTTACGCGCCGGCCTAGTTCCTCGCATCGACGCAAACGGTGCGTTTCCTTTTGACGAGGAAAATGGGACCATCTTTGTATTGCTTCCGGGCAGGACTTTTATCATGGGGAGCCCACCGGAGGAAGAGGGGAGGAAATCGAATGAAACACAACACACTGTCAGTTTATCTCCATTCTTTATTTCGAAGTATGAGTTACCACAAAAGGAATGGATTCGTGTGATGGAGACAGTCCAATATCGTGGTCGACTAGGACCAACTCTTCCTATCATTACAAACTACATGCAAGCGATTGACTATTGTAGGAAGATGGGATATTCGCTTCCAACCGAAGCCCAGTGGGAATATGCATGTCGGGCTGGAACCACCGGCGAATTCGGTGGCACAGGGGACTTGAACGATATGGGATGGTTTTTGGAAAACGCCAATTCTCAAATACACCCTGTTGGCGAGAAACTACCCAACCACTTCGGGTTACATGACATGCATGGGAACGCGCTAGAATGGTGCTTTGATCGCATTGATCAATACAATGATCACTTTTACGAAACCGACTCGGCCGTTCAGCTCGATCCAGTCAATATTCCGAAGAACTGGCAGAACGGGAAGATTGACGAAACACTGGCCGCCGATCGATGTGTCCTCCGCGGCGGGCCTTATGTCGGCAAGAAAAGTTATTGTCGTTCGGCGGATCGTTATTCCGCATTGCAACGTGAAGATGCTGAAATGATTGGGCTGAGACCCACGATTTTGATCGTGAAGCGAACCGATCAGTCCCCATAAGATTCCTTGATCCGCGTTTCTGATGTCCGAACGGTTTGCTTCCGTCCCTGCCAGTCGTATCCCGGGAACTGAAGTTCATCCACATTGATTGGCCAACCTCGATCCGCTCCAATCGACAACAGGGAATCTCGAAGAAGCTTGAGGGATACGGAAACGCATAAATTCTCCAATGCCCATCGACGAGGATGAAACTCGTCACGGTGATCTAGCGAATACCAAACCGCTTCTGCAATCGACTTGCCCGTGGGTTCACATCGCACTCCGCAGTCGGACACGACCATTTCAGGCGAACCGCCTCGGGTGTCGTTTGTCACAATATATGGCAGGTCAGCAAGTATCGCTTCTCCCATCACGAGCGGTCCCCCTTCGGTCGCGGAACACATGACAGCGCTTCGGCATAAGTTATATCGGCGATTTATTTCTTGGACACTAAAATCTGACGGCAGAAAGTCGACGGGCAATGATTTCGCGCGAACTGTTTCGCGAAGCATTTCTTCCCGGTCCGTGAAACCGGCACACCAATGGTAGCCGAACCACAAGCATCGAATCGGTCGTCCTTGCTCCTGGGCGAACTCTAGCGCCTCAATCAGCAGTTCGTGTCGCTTTAATGTCATCCAATTCGCGTTAAAAATGACATCGTATTGCTTTGGCAGCGAAAGTGGAAAGAACTTGTTTTCATTGATGAAATTGCGATCCGTCAAGTGAAGCTGCGGGTGTGGACATTTGTCGGCATACGTTAAGGATGTTAGATAGAGGTCGATATCGACGTGAAATGTAGGGACGCTTGCGCCATGGAGAAGTAGCAACACGACCCATAAGTCCCGATCCAACTGCTGTCCAATGGTATCGGGCACGTCGGTTGCAACGACACCTCGATACAGCACGCCGTTCAGGATTCGAGGTGGTGCGAAAACGACGTGAGTTGCGGTGCTGGGTGTTTGTGACATTAGCCATCCACTTCATTTGGTTGGAATAGTTGCAACAGCCGCAAGGCTCGCCACACCTCAGGGACTTGATGGGCAAAGACGCGTTTGGAATGCTGCATATCTATGCGCCAGTCGGATAGATCGCGATCCATTAGCTGAGTCGTGAATCTTATTAGCTCGTTGGCGCAGCCGTCATGTAGCCATTCGGACTTGAACCCAAAGTACTCACCCAGAGTGAGCGACTTTGAATCACCGGTTGAATCTGGCTGCGTAGCGTTTGTCCAGGAAAAATCGATGGAGGCCAAATCCGGATTCGTCAGAACAGAAAGATTGGCATCGCATCGCAGAATTGCCTCCATGGCCCGTCGATACCGTGGCAAGAATGCTGAGAACTTTGAACCCTCTTGCATAATGTCAATCGTGTAAAGGCACCAGATGGGAAACCCTATGCGGGTCGCTAAGGAAAGCAAACTTGACCGCCATTGGCGGAATTGAGAATCATTTCCGAACAACACGCGAGCCTGAGCAATCTTAGCCAGCTCCATTGGACCTCGCATTGCAAAGAAAGCAGGTGTAGCGGCGAAGTTTTCGAACTTGGCGAAATCCGAGTATTCGAACTCAACAACGCTTTTCCCATGCTGGTAAGTAAAATACTCTGGATGGCTTCCGCCACGAAAGAGAAACAGCACATCAAAGTCGCTCGAAGAGTCCGCATTTCCTGCCCCTCGCGAGCCATGTAGCATGACTAGTTCCGGAATCGGATTGAGACCGCGAGTGAGCCGTTCTTGCAGGACATGCGCGTAGTTACGGAGCGGTTGCTCTACGGAAATCGGAAGATGATTTGCAATGACATCGCGCATCGGTTCTAGGTACGCTTCCCTCGTACGTGTTAAGGCGTACTCCGTTGCTTTGTCCTGCGCAAAGCACTTGCCGAAAAAGTTCTCTCCAATGAAAACTTGGCGGCATAACCAATCCATGTCCAGCACGTTGTACGAGGAATAGAACTGATTCATGTTCTTGTGGTACTCCTCGGATTTATAAGGCGAGACGGGATGATCAATATGGACAAGAGGAGAAATTTTGCGAAAGAGATTGAGCACTTTCAGTTGAGTCACGGCTCGCATCGCAAAGTCGGTGTCTTCAAATCCCCATCCTTGAAATCCGTCAGGGAAAGCACCAATCAACTCAAAAGCATGGCGAGTAATCATCATGAAACAGCCGGGAAAACAAAAGGCCATGGTCTTGTAGGGTGAGCCTACTTTGACTGGATCATGCAGAAGTTTTGGATCGACGGACTGAAGCGGATCCCGCCACAATTCTAACGCTTCTCCCAATCTGTCTGGCTGGTAAAGGAGCGGGAATCGCAGATACGTGCGGCGAGGAAAAAGTGAGCAGTCAAATACTCCTTCCAGCATTTTCGACAGTACAACATCTATTATCTTCCAGTCCTGCAACAACATGTCGTCATCGAGAAAGAGAATGATCTCCTGGGTGGCTGTTTGGACCCCAATATTTCGCGCTTCAGCCCGTCTATTCGGCTCGCACGGGACTATGACCAATGGAATCCCTCCAGTTAGGCTCCTTAATTCCTCTAGGCTTTTCACCTCTCCATCGGCAGCGACTAGGACAATCTCACGGATGCATGGCGAAGATTGAACGCCGGCCAAAAGGTGACGAAGTGCTGATTGTTTTAGCGTCCGGTTAAAATACGTCGGCACAACGAGCGAAACGCTACCCGTCCGAATGATCGGATCATCAACCGTTAGGCTTGGTTCGATGCCTTCGCCGTCCGTCAAACGCATGGGCTCGTATGCGGAATCATGCTCAAAAACGTGTAGCTGTAGAACTCCCGCGTCCATCTATCAAATCACCTTCTCAAAAAATAGCAAAATGCGATAACTGAATTCGTAAGAGTTCAGTGCCTTACTAAATCTCCACGAATTCAGCTATGATAAGCGTTGGGTACAGCCTCAAGAATGGAGGTCCTTCATTCTGCCCTTCGCCGAACGGAGTATAGCAGAACTCGAACTAGCTCAACACAGGACGCCGATTGGGTCGCTGAGGATGCCAATCATTGAAGAACTTCTCTAGCAAATCAACATCCGGCAATGACGCAAATTCAATCGAACGCAACATGACTCCATGGACACAGCAGTACGACCCATGCGGAAATATCTACCTGTCTGCACTCGTAGCGGCTTTGCCGATTTTCGTTTTGCTCGGACTCTTGGCAGGTTTTCATGTTCGAGCTCATTACTCCGCGATCGCCGGATTAATCGTTTCCTTGTTGGTTGCCATCGGTGTCTACAAGATGCCCGCTGTGCTAGCTCTGACTGCAGCCGCCAATGGCGCAGCCTATGGCCTATTCCCAATCGGATGGATCGTTTTGACCGCTATTTTCACCTACGACATCTCTGTCGCCACTGGAAAATTTGATGTCTTGAGACGTTCGATTGCAGCCCTGGCGGACGATCGACGTATTCAAGTATTGTTGATCGCGTTCAGTTTTGGAGCGTTCATCGAGGGAGCCGCTGGATTCGGAACACCAGTCGCCATTTCAGCAGCCATGTTGATCGGGCTTGGGTTCAAACCGCTACCTGCCGCGGGCTTGGCACTCATCGGAAACACGGCACCGGTCGCGTTCGGGGCACTTGGAACGCCGTTAATCGCGCTGGCAAAAGTAACCGAGTTGCCGCTCGAATCCCTTAGTATGATGGTTGGCCGGCAACTGCCCTTCTTCTCGCTCGTCGTCCCCTTTTGGTTGATTTGGGTAATGGCGGGCTGGCGTAGCATGATCGAGGTGTGGCCTGCATGCTTAGCCGCTGGCCTCAGCTTTGGAATCATGCAATTCTTGGTGAGCAACTATCATGGTCCATGGCTTGTAGATGTAATTAGTTCCATTGTCTCGATCGCGACCTTGGTAAGCTTGCTTCGTTTCTGGCAGCCAAAAACAACTTGGCGATTTCCAGATGAATCGGTTGCGATCGGCGAAGCTGTCCCATCTTTTAGTGAGACTTGTGTGGCTTGGATTCCATGGCTGGTCCTTTCGATCATGGTCTTTGTTTGGGGATTGCCGCAAGCCAAAAGTCAGTTGGATAACAACTGGTCCAAATTGGATTTCCCTGTACCGGGCTTGCATCTCAAGGTCATACGCGACGCGCCCGTCGTAACCGCCCCCACACCTGAAAAAGCCATCTACACTCTGAATTGGCTTTCTGCGACCGGGACGGCATTATTCCTGGCGTCGCTGATCTCTGGGGCGTTGCTAGGACTCTCGCCTCGCAGTTTACTGATTCTGTTCCTTGGAACGCTCCGGCGAACAACGATTTCGCTAGTTACGATCGCTGTTATGCTAGCGCTTGGATACACCACTCGATACAGTGGCCTGGACGCCTCGATGGGATTGGCTTTTGCGAGTACCGGTTTTCTATTCCCGTTCTTCTCGCCGTTGCTTGGCTGGCTAGGTGTTGCCCTGACCGGCAGCGACACATCGTCGAATGTGCTGTTCGGAAACTTGCAACAGATCACCGCAGAGCGACTGGGGATCTCGCCGATTCTGGCAACTGCGGCCAATAGTTCAGGTGGAGTCATGGGCAAAATGATCGATGCCCAATCCATCGTCGTAGCCGGGGTTGCGACTGGACAACATGGGCAGGAAGGCACGATCCTGCGTTATGTTTTCGTTCACAGTATTGTACTTGCCATTTTGGTAGGCTTCGTAGTAGCAATTCAAGCCTACATCCTGCCTCAAATGATTCCGCCCATGCCGTGATTTTGGAGTGCTGGGATTCATCCCAGCTTTAAAATAGAACAGAACTATAACCCAAATCCAGCAACTGAATGGTATGCAACACTTGAATTTTCTCCGGGCCAGCTTGCAATTTCGCCAAATGGTTTTGAATTTGGACCATGCAACCGATGTTCCCCATCGCAACCGCATCGACGTTTAGACTTGCGATGTTTTCAGCTTTGATTGCCCCTAATTTGTTGGCAATAGCCGGTTGCTCAATGTTATAGGTACCTGCCGAACCGCAGCAAATTTCTCCATCTGTGATCTCGCACAAAACAAGCCCTGGAATCTGGTTAAGAATATTTCTTGGCGCCGAGGTAATTCGTTGGGCGTGAGCTAAGTGACATGCGTCGTGGTACGCAACCCGCATCGGCTTTGCGAGCGGCTTAATTGGTACCAAATCGATAGAACTTAGAAATTGGCTGATGTCTTGAATGCGTCCTGCGAAATGCCTGGCTTTTTCCTCCAGACGATGCCCGCGAAAGAGCAACTCGTACTCCTTCATTCCGCTCCCACAGCCTGCCGCGTTCGTGATGATCGCCTTTAGGTCTTCCGGAAATAGGTCTAGATTGACCGCCGCTAGCCTTCGAGCCATATCTGCCTCGCCGGTATGCATGCTCAATGCCCCACAACAACCTTGGCCCCGAGGAACGACCACATCAAACCCATTGGCTACAAGAACTCGAATGGTGGCAGCGTTGATCTCCGGTGCAATGGCTTGTTGTACGCAGCCGGCCAAAAGTCCAACTTGGCCTCGACGCACCCCTTTGGCGGGAGTGAACTCTGGGATTGAGCTTGATTTTGGTAGTCGATTTGGGATTAGACCGAGCATGGCCCGCAGCGGTGCAGGAAAGAGAGAAGCAAAGGGCTTGGCGAGTTTTCCCAATGAGGCCGCCCAACGGAATCGAGTTGGAAACGGCAAGGTTTGACCGGCCATGTTCCTGGCTAGACGATCGACTATCGGACGATGGCGTTTGTCTTCGGAATAGGCCCGGAAACTAGAGAGTAGTTCGCCGTAGGGAACACCGGACGGACAGGCGGTGACGCACCCAAGACAACCCAAGCATCGGTCCAAATAGGGAGTTGCGGTATCCAACGAAAGACTCTTTTCGAGCACCCCCCGCATCAAGACGATCCTTCCACGCGGCGAGTCCATTTCTTCACCAAGAACCTGATAGGTTGGGCACGCCGGCAGACAGAAACCGCAATGAACACAAGTGCTGATGGCATGAGCCATGGCATCGGCCTGCGGTAAGCCAATCGATTGGAGATCAATCTTATGTTCCATGAATTTGCGGACGATCGAGGATAATGAAGAATGTGAAGTAAGAGAATAATGTGGACGAGCGAGGCCCTTCGCTCGTGAGTCGCCTTTCGCTCCTAGCCTGTGAATTTATTATTGTCGCCTTTCGCTCTGCGAAAGTGCGCCTCGTTAACACACTTTTGCGGAGCAAAAGGCGACAAAGTTCTGCACCTTGGCCTCGCTCAGCTACATTTGACTAAACGAATTTCAAATCCGGATCAAGCGCTCGTTTGATGGCTTGTCCAAAAGGGCCTGATGCCATCGAATCGGAAACCTTGCTAGCCTGGCCGAGGAAAGTCTGAGCGCCACCAAACCTGTTCAGCCCCTCTGAATTCGTTTCGGAAGCAATCCATACGACGTTGCCTCCAACACTATACCTTCGCTCCAGTTGCTTTCCTGCCAATTCCCGCTCGAGTTCTGGAATCATCGTCGGAGTTGTTGGCAATTTTAGCAACGATTTGGTAACGGGCACCCAATCGAAATTGGAGGCAGCCCTCCAAAACAAGTCTTCTTCGTGATCTTGGAGGATATGGGAAGCGGGTACCACATGCTGTAGTCGCGCCAACCGGTTTGGAATAGCACTCGCTATCCCACCGACGCGAATGGCCAGATCAAATCCACCTGCAACGTCTGCGGTAGGTATCAAATCGATCGCCTCAACGTCCATGGCGGACGACGCGAGTTGGTTCATGCATGTCAATGCAGGTTCAAGAGTCGAAAACCGGCTGAGAACTGTTGCAAACGTTTCAGGACGGGGAAATACCTTGAAGGTCAACTCGTAGACCAATCCAAGTTTGCCTTGACTGCCGACCATGAGTTTAGGGTAGTCAAAGCCAGCAGCGTTTTTGACAACCTGTCCTCCACCCCGAATGCAGTTCCCTCGTCCATCGATAAATCGGACCCCCAATATAAAATCGCGAATCCCTCCAAATCGAAATCGACCTGGCCCAGCAGCATTGCTCGCAACGGCCCCTCCGATAGTCGAGCGACGGTTACCAAATAGGGGGTCAAAGGGAAGATATTGTCCATGTTTCCCTAAAACTTCGACGACGTCTGAGACCAGTGTCCCGCTGAGCATCGAAACGACAAACTCTTGCGGATCGTACGAAACTATTCCTTGAAGCGATTGAGTCGAAATTTCTGTGAATTCACCATCCGAAGGATGAAAACCACTCTTGGTCCGCGATCCACAAACATGAACCTTGGTGGATCGTCGCACCAATTCCTGCAATTCCAGGATGGAATCGTTGACTGTGGTGCTTGGAACCTCCGGATTATTCACGCGACATCACTCCAGCCTTTTCCAATGGGTGCAGACCAGAGGCGGTCAAAGCTGGCGCTTCGCCGTCTATCAGCATCTTCCCTGGGTTTGCGATGTTCTTTGGGTCGATCTCCCGGCGCACTTGAAACATCGATTCCATGTCGTTTGGCTGGTACATCTTTGGTAGAAAATTCCGCTTTTCCATGCCAACACCATGTTCGCCTGTAATAGAACCGCCAAATCGAATGCACAATTCGATGATATCCGTTGCAAGTAATTCGGCTCGGTGCAGTGCTCCCGATTGCTTGCCATCGTAAAGGATGAGCGGATGCAAATTGCCGTCGCCAGCATGGAAGACATTGGCTACTCGAATCCCATGAACCTGGCTCAATCGATGGATCTCTTCAAGGGCTTCACCGAGTCGCCCTCGCGGCACAACTCCATCTTGGACGATGAAGTCGGGACTCAATCTGCCAACCGCCGAAAACGCACTCTTGCGGCCTTTCCATATCTGTTGACGCTCATAATCATTCTTGGCTTCTTTTACCAAGTAGGGGCGGGAAGTGTTGATAAGCGGTAGGAGACACTCGAACTCCGCTTCGACCTGCGACGCTTCTCCCTCCAACTCGACGATCAGCAAACCAGCCGCATCGAGCGGATAACCAGGGTGGACGGCAGCCTCGGCCGCTTGAATGCTTAAGTTATCCATGATCTCCATCGCCCCTGGCAATAGGCCCGAGGCAATAATTAGGCTTACGGCATCCCCCGCAGCCTTGATCGATCGGTACGCGCACAACACGGTTCGATATACCTCCGGCTTCGGAATCAACCGTAGCGTGATCTCCAATGCGATGCCGAACAATCCTTCGGAGCCAACAAACATCCCCACATAGTCTGGCTGGATGCTCTCAAGGCTCCTGCCGCCCAACTGATCGACACTGCCATCGGGTAACACCACCTTTAGCCCAAGAACATGATTGCTAGTCATCCCGTACTTTAGGCAATGGGCTCCACCGCTGTTGAATGCGACGTTTCCGCCAATAGTACAAACCGTTTGGCTCGAGGGATCGGGGGCGTAGAGAAGGCCGTGCGGTGCGGCGGCTTTGGTGACACTGAGATTGATCACACCGGGTTCGACTACTGCTAATCGTTCGACAGGATCCAAAAGAAGGATTCGATTCATTCGATTCAAACCGATCACAATTCCATTTTTCACTGGCAGCGAACCACCCGAAAGGCTCGTACCGCTACCTCTCGCCACGAATGGTACATTCGATTCGAAACAACATCGAACGGTTCTGATGACTTCGTCGGCCGTTTCGGGCAAAACAACAGCTATCGGCTTTTCTCGAAACGCCGTCAAGCCATCGCTCTCATAGGGAACTAGAGCTGCATCGTGGGTCAATAGCCGGGAAGCTGGATAGATCTCCGTAAGCCGGGAGTGGAATTGTGATACCATGAAAGAACGTCCACTACATTATTGATAAACTGCGTTGGCGGCGGCGATGCTCGCGCCGGCTTGCATGAAGAACTTCTGAGCGGTCAAACAGTTCTCCAGCGCCGCAAGAAAATTCAAAACATTTCGCGGACTGGACGTTTCGCCCATCAAGCCGATCCGCCACGTTTTGCCCTTCATCGGTCCAAGCCCAGCACCGATTTCGATTCCAAATTCATTGAGCAATCGACCGCGAAGCGCGGCGTCATCAACTCCTTGTGGAATGAAAACCGCGTTGAGCATCGGCAACCGGTGCTCCTCTGCAACTGCGAATTGAATTCCAAGGGCCGTCAAGCCAGCTCGTAATGCGTAGTGATTCTTGAGGTGCCGTGCGAAGCGCGCCTCTAGGCCTTCCTCCAAGACGATTCGGAGCGCTTCGTGCAAGCCATAGTTCATATTGATAGGCGCTGTATGATGGTAAACTCGCGATGACTCTGCCCAATAGTTGCGAACCATGCTGAGATCGAGGTACCACGACTGCACCTTGGATTTTCTGGCATCGAGTCGTTCTAAGGCGCGTGGGCCGAAGGTCAACGGCGACAGACCTGGAGGGCAACTCAAACACTTCTGTGTACCACTGTAGGCTGCGTCGACACCCCACTGGTCGATACAGACGGGGCGCCCACCCAAGGACGTTACACAGTCCATGATCAATACCGCACCCGCATCATGCACAATCTTTGCTATTCCTTCCATCGGCTGGCATGCGCCGGTTGAGGTCTCCGCATGCACGATCCCAACGACCTGTGGCTTATGCGTTTTGACCGCTTTTTCGAGTTCTTCGAGCGTAAAGACTTCTCCGAATGGGCGTTCCATGGCATGAACGACCGCCCCGGCTCGTTCGGCTACGTCTTTCATACGGCCACCGAAGACGCCATTGACGCCGACTACCATGCGATCCCCGGGCGAGACCAGATTGACAACGCAGGTTTCCATGCCAGCTGATCCAGTACCGCTAACGGCGATGGTCAATGGATTCTCTGTCTGAAACACTTCACGAAGCATGGCTTGGACTTCGTTCATGATTTTCAAGAAGTACGGGTCCAAGTGTCCGACAGTCGGCTGGGCCAAGGCAGCCAAGACACGAGGATGAGTATCGCTTGGCCCTGGCCCCATCAAAATACGGCGAGGTGCATTGGCTACGGGCGGAATCGGGGCTGACATCAATGATCTCCGTCGAGATGTGGGATAGGTTGGTTGGGCAATCCACAAATTGTAACCTAGTTACGGCTTGGCAATCCAATTGCGGATGAGCGTACCGTCGGTTGCGTTCCATAGTCGGACTTCACCGTTCATGGCCCCGCCGGCAACGCGATTCGTACCAGCATGGAATGCTGTTGAAAGGACCCAATCTTGATACCCAGCGAGAGCATGCGAAACTTTGTTAGTTGCTGTGTCGATTCGTCGCAATTGGTTATCGGCCCCGGGAACAAAAATAACCGCATCGCTACGTACAATCTTGTACGCTTCGCCGCCGACTGCGACTTCGATCACTTTTTTGGCTCCTTCGACTTCCCAGCGATGGAGCTTTTTGTCGGTACCCGTCGAAAAAATTTGCTTTCCATCGGACAAGAACGCGACTCCGCGAACAGCCGCCGCATGTCCTGCATAACTGACCAGCAACTCACCGCTGTTGGCGTCAAAAACTTTCGCCGACTTGTCGCGACTTGCCGATACTAGCCTAGTGCCATCGTCGCTCCAAGCGATGGCGGTGACCCAATCTGCGTGGTTCGCAATCGTGCGAGTCTCAACCATCGTATCCGTGTTCACAATGCGAATAAGACCGTCCGCTGACGCTATGGCGACTTCGTTGCTAGCGGGGGGCGCCGCCGGTTGAGAGGCAGGATCTGTCGCTGCTTTGATCGGCCTCACGGCAACGTCTAGAACAACGTCGCTGGTGCGCCCCACGACACCTTTCAACTGCCCAGATTCAAAGTCCAACAATCGAACTTCGCCGTTTCTGCCAGGCTCGCCGCAGCCGACCGCAATTGTTTTTTGATCGGCTAAAAAAACGATGGCGTGAACTCGTTGACCAACGTTCTTGATACGCCGCGTTAGCGCCCCGTCGGCGGTGTTCCATACAGTGACTTCGTGGTAGCCGCCAACCAAAAGCAGCGCACCATCCGGCGAAAACGCCATGGCCGTAATTGGAACTGGTGCCGGATACGAAGCAGGTGGATCGGCGAAGGTTCGAGGTGGAATCACTAGGTTCAAAGTCGCGTTGCTTTTGTCGCCATCAAATTTTGCTCCTTCCATCAACCAGCGTTTCAATACATCGATCTGCGCGCTTGCAAGTGCATCTGCGTCAGCTGGCATACGTTCGGACTTGTCGCTCGTTGTGATGCGACGTATCAATTCTCCGTTGGCCGCCGATGCAGCGACTACGGGTGACTCGCCGGAATCTCCTGGCTTGAGTAGCTCTTCGAAAGTGTCGATGCGGTACCCCCCCTCGGCCTTCTTTGGACCATGGCAAGCGACGCAGTTATCCAGCAGAATCGCCGCGATGTCATTGCGAAAACTGACTGGCTGGCCCGTAGCGTCTGCTGCACAACAAGGTGACGAAAAGAAATCGGAGACAATAATAATCGCAATTAAGAACATGGAGACCGGGTGATGCATTATGGATTCACTTGATAGATTATGGTTGTCTCACACGCGTAGCAACTCCGAGAGGCTTTGACGTCCGCCTCGGAGATGCGGACCTACGTCCTTAGTGCTGAAATAAGAACTCATCCGTATTGAGAAGTACCCAGCACAAGTCTTCGAATCCCGACAAAAGGTCTTCTCGCGATTGACAGTGTTGCAGCGATGCCTCCAGTTCGGTATCGGTCGGCAGACGGCACAACGCGGCCAAATACAGTTCTCGAATCACTTCTTGGGCAGTGCGCCCAGCGGCGTGCGATTTCCGAAAACGATTATTGGCGTCACGCAACTTTTCATAGACCAGGGGGCCGTTGAACAATTCGATAGCCATACCCAAATTGGAATCTTCGGCCCGTTCGCATGCGCAGACAGTGGTTCGCTCAGGCTGGCCAAAAACTTTCAGAAACGCATTCTTCGCAACATCAGGTGCTGGCAACTGCGTGGCTTTCATGTCGGAAGGAAGGCCTGCAAAAGTCTGAGTCAGGCCCGTCACATGATTGATGGCATCCAGCAATTGCTCGGCGCTCAGCATTCGCGGGGACTGATGCGAAAAGTATATCTTGTCTTTATCATTCCACTCGGAAGCTTCGCTGCTGGCCTGATACGTCTTGCTATTGAGTATGGTCCGCATTAAGTGCTTGCGATCAAAGCCACTCTCCGCGAAATCTTTCGCCAGTGCTTCTAGCAAGGGCTCGTTCGAGGGTGGGTTTGAATCCCGAAAATCATCGATTGGGTCGACTATTCCGCGAGAGAACATTTGACTCCAAATGCGGTTCGCTTCGATTTTGGCAAAAAAAGGATTCTTGGCATCGACGAGCCAATTCACAAAAGCAGGTCGCCGATCTTCGTCCGCCTTTGGTTCAATACTGCCAACGCGAGGCAGCCAAGGTTTCATGACCTCTCCGGTTCGGGGCTGCGTCACTTCTCCGGTAGACGCCGTCCAAACAAACATTTCGCCCGGCCTAGGACTTGTTCTTCGTTGGAGGCGGTTAAAAAAAGCTCCCAGGCCATAGTAGTTGTCCTGGGTCCATCGTTCAAAAGGATGATTGTGGCATTTCGCGCATTGCAAACGGGCGCCTAAAAAGACTTGCGAAACCGTTTCGACACATTCGTTCATGTCTGTGGATGTGCGGTAAAAATTGGTTGCTGGATTGGAAAGCGTACTTCCGGACGCCGATAACAATTCACGTGCAAATGCGTCGTAAGGCATATTGGAACGAATCGCCGCTTCCACCCATCGATGGTATTTATAGACCCCATCGCTTCCTACCAATTTGCTGGTCATCTTCAATAGGTCCCCCCACTTCAATGCCCAAAACTTGGGGTACTCGTCACGCTGAAGCAGTTGGTCAATCAGCTTCGATCGTTTATCGATTGCACTATCGGCAAGAAACGCATTTGTCTCGTCGATCGTCGGAAGGATACCGATCACGTCCATATAGGCGCGACGCAGGAATGTCGGGTCGCTGCAGGTTGGGGCCGGCAAATACTGAAGCTGTTTCAGTTTGGCATTCACCAACTCGTCGACATAATTCCCTGGAGTAGGCTGGCTCCACTGAAAACCTGGTACCTCATCCACAAACATCAACGGTATCGATTCGATGTGTTCCAGGTATCGGACCAGGATGACCGTTTCGCCTCGGCTGTGCGGTGTCACCAATCCGAATCTATCGACGGTAGCAACTTCCGTGTTCGTGCTTTCGTAGGCAACCAAGCGGGTTGCGTCACGCTTTTTGCCATCCGCAAAGTTCGCGATTGCCGACAGTTGCTGCGTACCATCGGTCCGTCTCAAGACCCGCTTCTGACCTGGGTAAACCTCTAACTTAACACAACGCGGCGTGCCTGCCGGATCGGTCTTGGCTCCCTCCGCAATCCAATCTCGCAAAATCTTATAGGCAGCATCATCCTTGTTCAATTGTTTGCCGCCTCCATGCGTGAGCTTCATCATGGGTTTGAGCAGCAGCAAACTCTGTTCTGGATCGATGGTGTTCACGCGTCGTCCGAAGTCCTCGCGGATCAATGTCAACTCATCAAGCACGCGATCAAAAGCTCGCAACGACAAGCGAAAGTTTCCTTTGCCACTGGGTGAACCATGGCATGCACCGGAATTGCAGCCTTGTTTGGACAGTGCGACCAGCACCTCAGATTCGAAGGCTATCGGTCGCTTTTGTTCGAAACTAGCCACACGAATTGGAATCGATTGCCGCGTCTCGCCAATCTGGACGACGATCTCCGTCGCTCCATTTGCAATCGGAACGACAGTGTTGTTGTTCACGGCAGCAATGGCGGGGTTGGCTGAGATGAGCGAAATTTCATGCGTCCAATCGCGAGGTTGGCCCGTTGCGTCAAAACCTGTCACCACGATTTGCTGGCTGGCGTTCGGCCCTTCCAAATCAATGCTTGCCGGATACGCTTCCAGTCGCTGGGGTTGGTCAATCCATTTCACCGGCACCTGAATGGTTTCCCAGCGAACGCGATCCGGCAACTCGGTATAGACCAAGAGTGGTAGTTGAGTTGGTTCGCGGTCGAGAGAAGCATTTTCCGTCACAGGGCCTGGGACGGCCACACTAGACTCTTTTGGCCGCGTGAAGGTCGCAGTATATTGATCCTTGTCGGCTTTGAAGGTTACCCCCCAGCCAGGCGAAAGCAAGCTACCGTTGATAACTACCCCGGCTTTAAAATCCTCTTTGAGGCGTTTGAGGTTCAAGACAGCGGTATGAGTTTGAGCCACTCGATCCAGGAGCAATCGGCTAGTCGGTTCCAACGCAAACAAGCTCGCGGTCTTATCCGCTCCGGCCATCGACACGACCCCTTCGTCCCATCCATGCGGGGAAAGCACATGCGGTTCTTGCAAACGCAAAAGCGACCAGCTCGAAACGTCACACTCAATAGCGTTATTGCCTACAGCTTGGGCTGAGAATCGAACCAGGGAAAACGATTGAGGTTCCCAACCCACGTCAGAAAGCAGAATAGCCCGGTGCTCTTTCGCCCCGGCTACGATGCGAGGATTCAATAATCGCAAGCCCTTAATCGAGTCCTTGATGGATAGATCGATCTCCCCTTCATAACCAAAGCGGGAAATCTGCAAGTCGACGGCGCAGCCACCGTTGGCATCTTCGATGGCGAACGACCGACGACTTTTGGCGTCAGCCTTGATCGCGATCGAAAAATTTCCGGAGGGAACTACCTCAACCCAATAACCGAATTCGCTTCCGCCTCGCTTTAACAAGTCGCCGACCTCTAACCGGTATTCACCATCGTCGGGAATGGTAAAGTCCAGGCTCCATTCATCCGAATCGTTCACAGCCGTTTCGGCAAGCTTTGTTCCAGCTGCATTCCAGAGCTGCATTTGAAGCAAAGCGGCGCACCCGAGACTGCGAGTCCGAGCTGCAAAACGGATGACTTGCCCCTTGAGCCCACGAATCCAATAGGTGTCGCGTTCACCAGGTTGTTCCAGCCGACCGCTAATTCCAATCGGAACATCGACTACATTCTTTATTGGCGTCTCTTGCGTAGCGGACCTGAGTGGCTCTACAAATTGAGGCAACTTACTCACCGCAACCATCCCCCAAGCCGACGAATGCCCCTCCGGCGTGCGAGCAGATACTGATACGAAATCCTCTGTCAGCTCCGTCGGCATGACAAGTTCAGGCCCAACGATAAGCGATGAATCCAAGCCAGTGAAACTAAACTTGGTATTCTCACCGCGCCGAACGGCTAGCGGGAAAACGTGATCAATTATGGGGAAGTCGCCGATTCGGAGATGATATTCCCCCCCCGCAACATAATGACTCTCGCCGACTTGCAATAAATACTCGCCTGCTTCTGCGAACACAAAACGGAATTTGCAATCAGGACCGGTCGTATCGTCATCGGCGACATGCAGCACGCGGCCATCCGCGTGTAGCAATCGAACGATTGGATCCATCTTGGAATGGATGGCTTGAGTCTGAATTTCGAAGGCCACTCGTTGTCCAGCGGTAACCGTAAACTTGTAGTGGTCAAATTTTGAGCCTTCGCTCACGCCGTCTATCGCTCCAAGAGTGCTGACTGGTTGCGCGGTTGCGACCGAGTGATTGTTACCGTTATCTAAGACTGTGGGTAAGTCATCAACCATCACGATTTTTGCAGGGAGCGGGCCGCTGGGCGTTGCAAACCAAAGTCCGAGCGGTCCTAACTTCGCATCGGTAGGCACCGTTATCGCAAGAATCGCAGAATCGGCTGTTACGCTTTCGAGCTCGATTTTGGCACCGTTACGGTTGGTTAAAACACGTAGGTGGCTGGGTAGTTTACTGCCTCGCAGTGTCAGCTTGGTTGGTACGCCGGGCTGACAAGACGCAGGTTGCAACGAAGTGATGGTCGTTTGCGCATTTGCATTGGCGAATGTCAAGAACAACAAAGCAACGCTGATCCAAAGTGCATAGACATGTTTAGGCGTACGACTCATGAGCTACGCCCAGTGTACAAAGGGTTGATAATAGTACCATTTAGTAAATGATGGGGCCGCTGCAATGGGTCTACGATCGTTACATCATGTTCGACTCCCAACGCATTGAACAATGTCGAGCAAATGTCTGCTGGTGACCAGGCGCGTGTTACGGGATAAGCCGCACTCGCATCCGTTTGACCAATGACTTGGCCCCCCATTACACCAGCGCCTGCAAACAATCCAGAGTAAGCAGATGCCCAATGATCGCGTCCTGGAATGGTCTGCCCTGGCAAGGTCGAGATCTTTGGAGTTCGACCGAATTCTCCCATGACAACAATCAACGTCTGTTCTAGAAGCCCCGACGCAATCAAATCGTCCGTAAGTGCCTCTAAGCCTTGATCCAGTTGCGGCAATAACGTGTTTTTGAGTCGTCCCCAGTTGTCGGTGTGGGTATCCCAAGTTTGAACGATCCCCATTGTGGCTTGGATGATGGGGACGCCGGCTTCAATCAATCGTTTCGACAGCAACAACGACTGCCCAAACTTGTTGCGCCCATAACGATCACGCACGGTATCGGCCTCGCGGCCTATATCGAACGCGTCCACCATCTTCCCGGAAGTGAGTAAATTGAAGGCGATTTGCTGCTGATCGCGAAAAGCAATCAACTCTTGGTTGGACGGATTGCTTCGATCTCGATTGAATTGATCCATCAAGCTGCGTCGTGATTGCAAGCGATCGGTCGTGATGCCATCGCGTAGACTAAGAGCATCCATGCGAAAATTCTTTTCGTTTGGATCGCCTTGAATCTGCCATGGATCGAATTTAGGACCAAGGAATCCAGAGTTCTGGCCTGGCCAGGTGAGCGGACCTTCGATGAGATAGTTTGGAAGAGAAACACCGCTTGGAATGCCATCGTTTCTCGGACGGACGTAATCGAGCGCCGACGCAAAATTCGGGAAGTCGCTCCGTGATTCGACCCGATCCAAATCGCTTCCGCCCCTGGGCATTGGACATGGTCGACCGGTCAAGGCGACATGGGTGGCGAGGAGATGATTGTGCTCGCGATGCGCCAGCGTTCGAACGATTGCCCAACGATCTGTCTGCCGGGCCAGTCTTGGCAAGTGTTCGCAAACGGCCACCCCAGGAATGGTCGTTCCGATCGTCTTGAATTCTCCGCGAACCTCGGCTGGTGCGTCCGGTTTCGGATCGAGCGTATCCAATTGGCTTGGACCGCC
>JANMHA010000473.1:0-41908 GCA_031374925.1 Pirellula sp.
CGAGGATTGCTCTATACTTTTGTCTTATCAATTCTATCAACGATGCGTCCGCCATCCCGGAAACATCCCATATTCAACACTCCCATTTCAATACCAATCCGGCAACTTATTGTCGTGCAACGCCTTAGCTCCTGTTCAGTATGGGCGATTCTATACATGAAGGACTCAAGTCGGCGGAGCGACTTGACCACGTAGGTCCGTCGCTCCGCCGACGGACGGTCAGCGACAAAAAACACGCACTCGATTCCCCCACTAAATTTTCGACGCGAGCCAGAAGTCACCGGTCGTCCTCTTGCGCCTGCCTTAGCGCCTGTTCAGTATGGGCGATTCTATACATGATGGACTCAAGTCGGCGGAGCGACTTGACCACGGCACACACAAACCAATTCACTATACAATACTACACCGTCCGCTGAGCCCATCAGAAATTCGATTCCACAGCCACACTAACATTGAAGAATCCAAATGTCTTTTTCCCAGTTCGAAACCCCAAATCCCTACAGTCAAAATCCACAGCAACTTGAACCGAACTTGCCGAACATAGGGAACGAATCGTCAACACAGTTTACAGTTCTAGGAATCCTCTTCATCATCCTGGCTTTGATGAGTTTCGGCCTTTCCATTTTGTTTGTATTCAGTGGAATAATGCAGTACGCAAGTGGTGGAGCGTTACCGCCACCAGATGCAAACCCCTCCGAGCGCACTGGATTTTATTTTGGTTTTTTTGGAGTTATCGTCGCATCCGCTGTTTCCGGGTTGCTTCAATCGTTAATCGGTTGGGCGGGCATTAATATGTTACGCCGGAAGGGGATCGGAACAGCCAAAGTGGGTGCGGTCGTCATGTGCATCCCATGCCTCACCTCTTGTGGTCTGCTTGGAATTCCGTTTGGGATCTGGGGCATCGTGGCACTGAACGGCCAAGCGGCGAAGCAGTATTTCCAGAACGCATAATCCGTTCTCATTCACTTGACTGGCTGGCCAACTCAGCCAGAGCTACTGTTTTGCCGGTCGTAGTAGAATCAACGCATTCGCCATTCCATCGCCGGAAAGAAGCGGTTGTTTTTTCCCATTCTCAAGCCGTTTTTCCTTGGGCATCGGCTTTCCAACGCGTGCGGAAGAAGCAAATGGATAAGAAGCTCCAGGTGCTTTGGGCAGCGAAAAGCGTTGTGCTACTCCACCAGAACTCTCCGCCACTTTGATTTGACTGAGCTGCTTGACAAGTTCTGTGGCGGACCGATCTGTGGATATGTTCTGTGCGAACTCCGGAAAGTCTTGAAACTGAAGGATTATTTCGTTTATCGCAGATCCGAGTCGACGCGCCGTCGACCTAAGGAAGACAACCCCCATCTTCTCGGAGGTTGCGACGCTGTTGCCGCCTGCCAATTTTGAATTCTCCAACATCGCCAACTGTTCATCGCTGATTGCCAAGTCATCGGTGTAAATGATCTGGTGCTTTTCCAGTATTCTTTCCAATGCGCGGCTCTCGACGGCAGATTGCGTAACAGTCACGTCCAATACGTACAAGAAATACCCAAAGGTCGAATCGATTGCTTTCTCTTTCGGTATAAGATCCGCTTCGAGCTTCGGCGAAACGGTCTTGGAATCAGCAATTCGATGTTCAGCAATTTCATCCCTATTTCCGTTTCTTGGCACTGCGTCCGCGATGCTCTCTGCAGCAATTGGCCTATTGTCCATTTCCTCAACAATGTCCTTCGCAATTTCATGAAGGAGCGGGGCGTCGGCAAGGGACAGATCCTTATTATTTTTTTCGGACGAGCTTGGTTCATTCGATTCCAATTTAGAAATCGAGAGCATGCTACCATTGTCGGGTCTAGAAAAAGTGAAAACCAGAACAACGACACATGTCGCTATCGATACTGCACCCACGTAAACCCACCGAAGCCACCCGTGATGATTTCGAGATTGCGGGACTTGGAGCGTCCCTTGCTTGAGTGCGGATTCTGGTTCTTGTAAAACCTTGGATTCCGGAGTCACTTGCCCATTTTCCCTGGCACGAACTCTCGCTGCCTGCGTTACCGCAGCGGCAAAATTCGGCCCTAACGTGGCCACGTTTCTGCCGCTCAAGAGAGATCGCCTAAGAAAAGTCAATTCGTCGAACCGAGCCTGGAGGGTCGGATCCTTGGCCAGTTCTCGTTCCAGAAAAGTCAATTCCTCCACCGTCAACACGCCATCGAGCATGCCGCTTAAGAGATCATCGATATCTTGGTTTGAAGGGCTCATGTTAACTTTTTGGAAACAAATGAATCAACGAGACTACGATGGCGGTCTCTCGAGAAAGTTCCTGGAAAAGTACTAATGGAAATCATTGTAGCCGGACTTTCTCGGAAAGTTGCCGACTTCGTAATTGAAATGCTGTCTAGACAACACTCGTTTAAACAACTATAGTTGCGGAATGAGTACGCGAAAGGACAGTCCGCAGGTTAAATTCGATTCGCTAGAGCAAGAGGTGTACCTCAATCTTTGGCGGACCTATGACCGCCTGCGCTCGATGGAAGACGAGGTTTTCGGGCCTTGGGGACTTACCTCTCAGCAGTACAACGTCTTGCGGTTGCTTGCCGCCCACCATCCAGACGCGGTCCCGACTCTGACGATCGCCGATCGCATGATATCCAAAGCGCCTGACATCACTCGCATGTTGGACAAATTGGAAGCGGCTTCGTTCATTCAACGGACGCGTCCGCCAGAAAATCGACGGATGGTGCTGATCAGCATTACTTCTAGCGGGCTTGCTTTGCTGGGAGAGATTGCTGGGCCTTTGCAGCAATGCCATTCAAAACAATTGGGCCATCTGGACAAGCTGGAACTCGAGCAATTGGTGTCGCTATTGCGACGTGCTCGCAAGCCTCATGAGCAGACCAAGAATCCTTGGTCGTAACACATTTGAAACGATTTCTATCGAAGCCATGAATCCTGTCAACAACGTGAATCTAGCTGTCCAATTTTTTTTCCAAATCGGCGTCATTTTGATCGCCTGCCGTGTGGTTGGCATGATTGCGAAACGAATAGGGCAACCGCAAGTGGTGGCTGAAATGATCACCGGCGTGCTGCTTGGTCCATCTTTGTTCGGCTTGTTCTGGCCCGAGTGGCAGCAAGTGCTCTTTCCCTGGGACAGCAAGCAAGTGAAAAGAGATACGCAGAGCTACCTGTTTCCTGCATCGCAGTTGGGGCTTGCGTTGTATATGTTTGTGGTCGGATTGGAGTTTCGAGTCGACATTGTCCGCAGCCATTTCAAAAGTTCTCTCGCCGTATCATTGGCGGGAATACTTGCACCGTTTTTGTTAGGGGCTGGGCTTGGTTGGTATTTCTTCTACTACACCGAGTTGTTCCCGAAAGAGACGAAACTTACAGAGGCCATGCTGTTTTTAGGCGCGTCGATGTGCATCACCGCCTTTCCGATGTTAGCCAGGATCATTCATTTTAAGGGACTAGCTGGTACGCTGATGGGAACAGTAGCCATTGGAGCCGGTGCCATCGATGATGCGATGGCATGGTGCTTGCTTGCGATAGTTCTAGCGAGTTTTGACTCCAATATCGGCAACGCAGCCGGCAGCATCATCAGCGGACTGTTGTTTGTGGTGGTGGCCTTGTTTGTGGTTCGTCCATTGCTCGATCGATGCAAACAATGGTGGATCGAAAAGGACGGCACACTGAGCGATGCAGGTTTTGTGGTGGGGCTGGTAGTCATGTCATTTGGGGCGTGGTTTACCGACAAAATCCATTTGCATGCAGTATTTGGTGCGTTTGTCATCGGAGCGTGCATACCGCGGGGAGCCATGGCTAGGGATTTGATTTCCAGGATTCAACCCTTGGCCGTTGCGCTCCTTTTACCTTTATTCTTTACCTACTCGGGCTTAAATACCAAGATCGGCTTACTCAACACGTCCTATCTCTGGGGAATGTGTGGATTGGTTCTTTTGGCCGCCGTCGCAGGCAAATTTGGGGCTTGTTGGCTGGCCGCCCGTCTGACAGGCTTGCCTAATCGCGAAGCCCTTGGAATAGGCACTCTCATGAACGCCCGCGGGCTGATGGAACTGATCATTATCAATATCGGACTGCAACGCGGCGTGATTAGCGAAGCACTTTTTGCGATCTTGGTTATCATGGCGGTGGTCACGACGCTGATGGCCTCCCCCTTGTTTGACGCGCTGGTTGGCTCGCGTGTTCAGGTACCATCAGCAGAATGAAAACGCCACCGAAAAAGCGGCCCAAATTCGACTATTGCTAGGTTTTTATGTTACCGTTTGAAAATGAGTCGCTGTTCACGAAGAAGAACTACGTTCTCGGCTGGCATTGGCTAGTGGATTTTTATCAATGTTCCCTTTTGCCAACCGAGGGCTCGGTCCTTGAAGCGATACTGACCACGGCCGCGGAAATGGCAGGGGCCACGGTCGTTCAAAGTTGCTTCCATCAATTTTCACCTCACGGTCTATCTGGGGTCGTCGTCATTGCTGAATCGCATTTGGCTGCCCATACTTGGCCGGAACATCAGGCCATGTGCATCGACCTCTTTTCGTGCAGCCAGAAAATCAACGTACAAGTTGCAATCGATTTCATCGCTGAAAGAATTCAAGCCGGAAAGGTCAATCGCCGCAATATAACGCGAGGAGATTTAGTCATGGGGAACGGTTCCTAGTTTGGCTGGACAAAAGTGTTTACCATTCTAGGAATCTTGTTTATCATCCTGGGGCTGATCAGATTCGGCCTTTCCATCCAACTTTCCCGGGAATTTTAGAACTATGTTTCGTCGAGCCGAAGGCAATCTTGAATTGCGACCGATGATGGCCAATGACATTCCGATGGCGCTGCGGATTATCCATGACTACGACGAGGACGATGCGGCAGAAGCGCAAGAAACGTATCAACGGGGGATCGACGGACAGTTTTGCTTATGCGAAAACCGAGCCGTGATCGGTGTCGTAGGCGCTAAGCACATTCCCGATACCGACGGTTCGTTTGGGCTCTCGTGGACTTATTTGCAACGCGATCACCGCCGTTCGGGAAAAGGGACGCGCATGCTGAACTGGATGTTCGAAATCATGAAGGAGCAGGACGCCCGCAAAGCGTTCGTCCATGCAAGCGACTACATCGATCCGGAAGAAGGGGACATCTATCGCGATGCTCGAGACACTTACATGCAAGTCGGGTTCACACAGGAGATTCGGCAGCCTGACTACTATGCGCCGGGCGAATCGATGCTTGTGTACGGCATGCGACTTGCCCCTCGCGAAGTCGGCGATGCGGTGCTCAATCTCGACGATATTAAATTGACCGACGTCGACGAAATCCCCGAAACCAACGATGCCTATTGGTTAGCTTGGGAGTTGGTGGCACAAGGCCAGGGGACCAAGCCGCAGGACTTTCAACGTATCTTTGACGAGGTGCGTGGCTGGGGCGGCAGGACAATTTACATGGCTTTTCCGTCGGATGTCGCAAACGCCTCAACGCTGGTAACGGCCGCAAGATTTAAGACTTCCGGTCGGCTGATCGACTACTATGAAGATGGGATAGACGAAGTCCACTATCGTTATGATGTCTGACGGAGGGTGAGTTACTTTGGAAAGCCGCTAACCAAAATCTAACCTCGATGCAGCGAGCAGCATTGAGCAAAAAGCGACAAACTAAAAACAACAAAAGGGAATCAAAGTGTTAGAGATGAAATTGAAATGCGAGAAGTGCAATACCGAATTGCCACCTGACTCACCGGACGTTCGCATTTGTTCGTACGAATGCACTTTCTGTTCCGATTGTTGCATGGACATCTTCAAAGGGGTTTGCCCCAATTGTTCAGGCGAGCTGGTTCCGAGACCACGACGCGTGCAAAACAATGTAGCACGGAACTCCTAGGTTGTGATTTTATTATTGTCGCCTTTCGCTCCGCGAAAGTTCGCGGCGTTAACACACTTTTGCGGAGCAAAAGGCGACAAACTTCTGCACCTTGCGAATAAACTCACAGCCAATCCGTGCCGTGAATTCGGCACGGAGTGCCGTGCTATACTATCACTCACCCAACCACTATGCCTACGATGCTCATAATGCGATCTCACCTGCTGTACTTTTTCTTTGTTGCCTTTGCTTGCCCCGATGTCTGTTTCGCAGTGGAAAACTGGCCATGTTGGCGGGGACCTCGAGGGGACGGTACCAGCCATGAAACCAGCTTGCCCACCCAATGGAGTTCGGAGGAACATGTTCGCTGGAAAGTGGAACTGCCTGGCGAAGGACACGCTTCACCGATCGTGTGGGAGAACCGTATTTTCATTGTGAGTTGCATACCGGAAACCAAAGCTCGTGTGCTCATCGCGTTGGATCGCAACAGCGGGAATGCGGTTTGGCAAAAGACCGTAATCGAGTCACCGCTGGAAACCAAGCATGGACTGAACAGCTACGCATCGAGTACGCCGGCAACCGATGGAGAATTGGTTTATGTCACTTTCCTGAAATCGAGCGACAGAATGGTTACGGCAACCAACGTTTCCAAACCGCGTGAGGTGACATTAGGTGAGATGGTAGTAGCCGCTTATGATTTCGATGGCAACCAGCGGTGGATGGTCCAACCTGGCGAGTTTGTAAGCGTGCATGGCTATTGCAGTTGTCCGGTCCTCTACGAAGATCTCCTCATCATCAATGGGGACCACGACGGCGAATCTTATATTGTTGCGTTGGAGAAGAAGACGGGTCGTCAAGTTTGGAAAATCCCACGTCCAAACAAAACGCGAAGCTATGTCACGCCGATCGTAAGGGTCTTTGGCGGAAAGACGCAGATGATTTTATCTGGGGATAAGTCTGTTACGAGTTACGATCCGCGAACCGGGGCAACGATTTGGAACATGGACGGCCCGACGGAACAGTTCGTAGCATCGCTGGTTGACGATGGGAGTCGAGTTTTCTTGACCGCTGGGTATCCGGATAAACATATTCTGGCGATTGACCCAACGGGGACTGGCAACGTAACGGAGTCGTACATCGTTTGGCGTTCCAAACGCAACTGCGCCTACGTGCCGTCTCCGATTGTCGTAGGAAAGTTCTTTCTATTGACGAGCGATGAGGGGGTTGCGAGTTGCTATGACACGGTAAGTGGCGAGCAGTTGTGGGTGGCTCGCTTGGAAGGACATTACAGCACTTCGCCCGTCACAGCCGACGGCCTCGTCTACTTTACGTCGGACGCCGGCGTAACCAAGATCGTTCGTCCTGGCCCCAAGTTCGAGTTGGTGGCAACGAACGTTTTGCAGGAAGAGTGCTTTGCGTCTGCAGCGGTGAGCCAAGGGAGCTTGTTCTTTCGGACATCCAAGCACTTGATTTGCATTGAGTGATTAGACTATTGTCGTCTCAATTGAAACAGTTTGAACATGGGGTCGGAGATTTTGGAGGCGCTAGCTTCCGATAATTCTTCGGAAAGGATTTGGTCGAATTGCCCCTGAAAGATTTTCTCGGCTCGGCCACCGTCAAAATAGGCAGCGCCATCCTGAGTGCTACGCATGGATGAAATCATCTGCGAAAACAAGGTTTGGCCTACGAAATCTTGAAAAGCTTTTCGCAAGTCCTCCCCCTCCGGTTTTGATTTCGACTCTGAAAGACTATTCGTTTCGTTGCTATCTATCTGTTGCGACTTGATCTTGAACTCACTTGTCTTATCCAGCTTGAACTCGGTTGGCTTATCCAGCTTGAACTCGGTTGGCGGGTGCAGGTTGAACTCAGTTTGTGGGTGCAGCTTGAACTCAGTTGGCAAGTTCAGTTTACCCAAAGTCTGTTTCGCTTTGGGACGCGAAAGATCGCTTGGGCCAAAGGGCGATGGTAACGCGCGAAGGTTTGAGATTTCCATGATTTGGTATTATTTTTGTTCGAACATGGTTTTTGAGATTTTGGGTGTCCGCTTCGGAGATGCGGACCTACGGTTGGGTGTCCGCCTCGGAGATGCAGACCTACGACTATTCAATGATGAGTTCGCCGTATAGGTTTCCTTGTTTCTTGAGTGCCTTGATGATCGAGATCTGATCGGCTGTTGGGACTGCCAAGACGTTGAGGGCGTCGGTAAGATTTTTAAGGGTTGGACGCGGGGTCTTGCCATCTTGTGAGCTCACCGAAACAAAGCTGCCGGTAGCAGCACCTCGCGTTGAAATAGTTAAGTTCTTGTGAGAGATTGCAACGGGTGCGATCGTGACGTCGTCGCCGATAATCAAGACTCCTTCGCGTTCGTCGATGAAGACCCGCTTCTTGTTGTGCAGATTGAGAAGTTTCAAGTCGAGCACCAATGAGACAAACTGTAACGGATGTTCTTTGTAGGCGACCGGAATTGTGACTTCGATGGTCGCCTGATCGATTGCCTTGGCAGCTTTGTTGTTGGCGTTCTTGGAGTACTGACTGACCGAATTCGAAAGGGAGCTGCCTTCTACGTTGCTTTGATAGTCGTTGATACTGTCTTCGATGTTTTGCGAGGTTGAAATCGATCGATGGTCCGGGTCGACGATGAGAGAAATCTTATTGCCAGAGATGAATTCGTTTGCCACGGTCAACTCCATTTTGCATCCTTCGATGATCTTGCCGGAGGTTGGGACCTTGGGGCTATCGATGACGATTGGGCCGCTGGCTAGTGCAAAAACAACCGGGCGATCGGCCCGCGGGCCCAGCAAGTGCGTGAGCATCAGGTTTCCTCCCTCGAGGCTTTTGGCGCTGATAGCACTTATTTTGCAACTCAGTTTGTCCCCTTGTTGTGCGCCGCTGGGAGGAATGGTGACTTCGACAAAGACCAAGGCAACGTTTTTGGCGTTGGACATTTCCTTTTCAATGAGCCGGCCTTGGATATCGCTTGAGACTTGCCCCCCCATGAGTTGCATCGAACGGGTGAGGGCCCGGACCATGGGTTTGATATCGCCTCCGTCGCCAGTCCCTTTGAGACCGACCACGAGCCCTAAGCCTTGGAGGGTGTTTTCTTCTTGGCCCTTTAGTCGGCAAATATCCTTGATCCGGAGATCGTTTTGTGCCTGTGTTGCATTCGGTAAAAACGCTAAAGCGAAAACGGCAAATGCAAGGAGCAGCGTCGTTTTTGGCGTTCGATTGAATACTTCCACTGTAATACCTCGGTACTGCTGGTTACTTGGCATCTACCCGAAACGACAACGACTGGTCTGGTGAGACTTCGCCAAGCAGTGATTACTGGGCGTCTGATTTCTTCGCCATAGCGCCTGCGAAATACGGGGAGATTGGGCAAACTGGAGGGTCGCGATTCCGGGGGTTGGGAAAAAAATCCGCGGAGCACCCGCTTGCGTAGTGGCATACGTTCTAGCTACGCTGTGAATCAGCAAACGCTTGCATTGTTTAAGATTTGATCAAGACCAAGGCTTCGGAGAGACAAATGGCGACAGGTTCAGATGGTTCGGGCGGATTTATTCGACTGAAGTTGTTCCTGATGATGGTTCTTCAGTTCTTCATTTGGGGAGCGTGGTTGCCACTGATTTTTGGATATATTGCCAAAGATGGGCTTGGGTTTACGCCAGGTCAACAATCGTTGATACTCAACGCTTTTCCGATAGCTGCAATCGTTGGAATGTTCTTTAGCAATCAGTTCGCAGATCGCAATTTTGCGGCTGAAAAGTTCCTGGCATTCAGCCACTTGATTGGCGGGCTGGCCATTCTAGGTTGCGGCTTCGTCACAAGTTTTAATGCGTTCTTTGTGTTGATGCTTGTCCACTGTTTGCTGTACGTTCCGACAATATCGATCACCAATTCGATTGCCTTTGCCAACATGAAAGATGCTCAAAACGAATTTGGCATTGTTCGAATGGGGGGAACGATTGGCTGGATTCTGGCTGCTTGGCCCTTTACCTTTATTTTCGTCGACTGGGAAGCCGTTCGAGCGACTAATCCGGCAGGCATCGTAGACTGGGTCGGAGGAGCTCTTGCGAATGGATTAAAAGACGAAGCGCTAAAAAACGCGACCAGATGGACGTTCGTGGTTGCTGGTATCGCATCTTTACTACTATCAGCTTTTAGCCTGTTATTGCCGCACACTCCTGCTAAAAAGTCGACAGAAGGTGCCCAGAGCTTGGCATGGCTTGAAGCGATGAAACTTTTAGCTCATCCCTTTGTTCTTGTTTTATGGGTTGTGACCTTTGCGGATTCATTTGTCCACAACTGTTACTTCAATTGGACGGGCCGATTTCTCGAGGTGGCAAAGGAATCTGGCGGGGTTGGTATTCCAGGTAATTGGGTCATGCCGGTGATGAGCGTTGGGCAGTTAGCAGAAATCTTGACCATGTTTATCCTTGGAATAACTCTGAAGACGCTAGGCTGGCGAACCACCATGATCGTTGGAATTCTCGGTCATGCTGCACGTTTTGCAGTATATGCACTTTTCCCAAGTAATGCTGCCTTGATCATCGTTGTCCAGGTTTTGCATGGGATTTGCTATGCGTTTTTCTTTGCAACCGTCTATATCTTCGTTGACGAGCATTTCCCGAAAGACGCTCGAAACAGCGCACAAGGATTGTTCAACGTAATGATCCTCGGTGTGGGAGCATTGGTCGCGAACTTGATTTGTCCATGGTTGTATGAAGAGGTGTTTACCAAGGATAAAGTAGTTGATTTCCGTGGACTGTTTCTAGTGCCATGTCTAATCGCAACCCTAGCCGCCATCGCGCTGGCAATTTTCTTTCATCCGCCGAAAGTTGGAAGCAAGAGCTCTGCGTCGCTGTCGAACCACTAGACAACATCGTTTGGAAATGAACACTTCCGGCCTAACGATTCTTGGTACCGACACGGAGGTTGGAAAGACCTTCGTCGCATGCCGCATCCTTAGGATCTTGGTGCGGGCTGGGGTCTCCGTAGGTGCCTACAAACCGGTGGCAAGCGGCGCTCCGACTTTGGAACAAAGCGATGGTTTTCAACTTTGGCAAGCGAGCGGTCAGCGTGGCTCACTAGACGAAGTGACACCGCAACGTTTCTTGGCTCCCCTGGCTCCTCCCATTGCCGCGGAGATGGAGGGGAAGCAGGTTTCTGACGCGTTGATTCTCAGTGGTGCAAGAGACTGGAGTAGTCGCTGCGAATTTCTAGTGGTGGAGGGAGCTGGCGGTCTCATGTCCCCCATGAGCTTAACCATGACCAACGCCACGCTTGCTCTAGAGATAGCATTTCCAGTTGTCTTAGTTTCCGAAGACCGACTGGGCGTCGTCAATCAAGTTTTAACTAGTTTTATTGCAGCGAGGTCCATGGGGCTCCATGTGCGCTGCATTGTTCTGAATGAAGTCAAGAAAACGGCAGAACTGTCAAGCAGTTCCAATGAGCGTTTGCTGCGAGGATTCATTGAATCTTATCCTGATCCTCCGTTGATTACGCGGCTTTTGAGTGACGGGACGGACTTCGTACCGCCAGTCCTGTGGCAGGATTTGGAGTGCTCCGATTCATCGGAGCTTTTAGATTCGCTCGGAAAAAGCGGCTCCTTTCGGTAGCCATCAGTGGGAATCGTTGAGAATCGGAGCAAAACCTATTGCAAGTATTGCGTCCAGTTCAGGGCCATCTAAAAGCTGGGATGAATCCCAGCACTCCAAATTTGGAATATAATGGTGGTTGACGTTCAAGACGCCTCCGCGGTCCTCTCTACAGTATCCTGCCATGAATAGCCTTCTTTTTCAGCATCATTTGTTGCAAACACGTCGCCAGTTCTTTGGTGCGAACGGATTGAGAATGGGTGGTCTCGCTCTGGCCGCGATGGCGGGCTCAAATGCAATCGGGCCGAACTTTGGCCGAGGTGACGGAGTGCCAGCCAGCGCCAAGGTTCACCCGCCACTGGCTGGTTTGCCACACTTTGCGCCTAAAGCGAAATCGATCATTTATTTGCACATGAATGGTGGCCCGTCCCAGATCGATACTTGGGATTACAAACCCGCCATGGACGCGCAATTTGACAAGGATTTGCCCGACTCCATTCGCAATGGACAACGCATTACCACCATGACGAGCGGCCAGGCCCGATTTCCGGTCGCTCCAAGCAAGTTCAAATTCGCACAACACGGACAGAGCCAGCGTTGGGTAAGTGAGTTACTGCCTCACACCGCAAAAGTCGTTGACGAATTGGCCGTAGTAAAAACGGTTCACACGAATGCGATCAATCATGATCCCGCGTGCACGTTTGTCATGACTGGTAATGAGGTACCCGGCAAACCAAGTTTGGGTTCGTGGCTTGCCTATGGTCTTGGAAGCGAGAGCGACAACTTGCCGGCGTTCGTGGTTTTGACTCCGACCTGGACGGCCGGTGCGGCGGCACAAGCATTGTTTACGCGGATGTGGTCAAGCGGCTTCCTGCCAACTCGATATGCTGGCGTAGCTCTTCGGACCGGCGGAGATCCGGTCCTTTATTTGCCGAACCCAGACGGAGTTACTGCGGCAGATCGACGAGCGATGCTGGACGCTCTTGGGCAACTCAACCAACAGCGGTTTGCGGAATTGCATGATCCAGAGATTCAAACTCGCATTGCTCAATATGAAATGGCCTTTCGGATGCAGAGCAGCGTCCCAGACTTGGTAGACCTGAGCAACGAACCAAAATCGGTTCTCGATCTCTATGGTCCGGAGGTTACGACGCCGGGGACGTTCGCAGCGAGTACTTTGTTGGCACGCCGAATGGTTGAGCGAGGAGTTCGAGTCGTTCAGCTCTTGCATCGCGGGTGGGATCAGCATGGGAATATCGCTGGCGATCTACCTGCCCAATGCAGAGACGTGGATCAAGCGTGCGCGGGTCTGATCATGGATCTCAAACAACGCGGCCTGTTGGATTCAACACTGGTTGTCTGGGGCGGTGAGTTTGGACGCACCATATACTGCCAAGGCAAATTGACCAAAGAAAACTATGGTCGAGATCACCATCCCAAGTGCTTTACGATGTGGATGGCTGGTGGAGGAATTCAGGGTGGGGTGGAATACGGACAAACGGACGATTACAGCTACAACATTGTCGAAAACCCAGTCCACGTGAACGATCTGAATGCGACCATTCTCCATTGCTTGGGTATCGATCACACGCGCTTCGTGTTCCCCTTCCAAGGTCTGGAACAACGCCTCACCGGTGTCGAACCGCAACGTGTTGTGAGAGAAATACTGAGCGTCTAGAGAGTTCCACTCGAGATGAACTCGGCGAAGAGCGAACAGTCTGACAACGATTCTTGTGTCGGTATCTAAGGTGGTGTCGTTTACTCGCCTAAATTGTGTGCATCTCCAAAAAACCAAGGAAAACTTGGCATTTTCTACCGGTTTCGAATAGTTCGACATTACTGATTAACGGCGTAACCGGTTCCTTTCATGAAATCGAACCAGTACTCATTCTTATGTCAGTTTGTTGAAACCCTCGCTTGCCCGAAAAGGCATCAAGGGCTAATGGAGCCGAAAGCCACCTTCAAGGCTATTGTCCTTCGCTTATCGGAACGCAAGTTGGGTTTTGGCCAATTTCCATTCCTGGCATAGGTCATCGGAGTTGCGAGGTGATTGGGCACCACAAGTTCACAAAAAAAGGCTCTTGGCGGAAAATCCAACCCAAGACGCTTGTTAAGCGAATCGCTTGATCGTTGCGAAAGAATTCTCCTGATAAGTCTCAATTGGCACGATTGACGCTATGTAACGATTCCATGTAGACGGTATAGCAACGCTTTCCGTTTCAGAACAGATAGTTGCACCGGATAAAACCGAACGCTAATGGTAGGAGATGCCGAAATGGATGCTTTGAGAGTAACTCACGTTGATTCGCAGATTCGAGATCCTTTAGATAACTTGGGAACGCGAATTAGGGATATACGATTCGGATGCCAGTCTGCCTATCTTCGATGGACGTCAACCTCCCTTTCAGTCGCAACTTATTTGATTGTTGTATCCACAGTTGCGGTCTACGACATCATGTTGACCATTCGCTATTGGCGATCACTTAAGCAGATGGAGGAAAACCCCATTGGGCGTTGGTTGATGAACCTTGATCGGATTAACGAAGGTTCTATGCCCAACCTGTCTTTGTTCATAGCGATGAAGTCGCTCGGAACGATCATTGTGCTTTTGACCATCTACGCTATGGTAACGCGGAGTTCTCGTCTCGGGCATCCCGTTGCGGTGGGTGTGTCTAGTTTTCAATTGGTCCTAGCTGTCTACTTAACGTTTGCTGTCAACCCATAGGCTGCACGAAGTGGTGTTGTTCAACAAGGGCCAATGGCCAACGCAGTGAATCATGTGGGAGCCTATCTCCCCTCAACACTCCTTTCGGTTTGACCTCGCTTTAGGTCGTCCAGTCTAACCCTTCCGGGAGCGAATTCAGATTGACGCAGCCTTCTTGCGTCACTACTACCATGTCCTCGAGTCGAATGCCGCCTATTGCTTTGCAATACAGGCCAGGTTCGATTGTAACCACGTCACCTACCAACAATTCCGGCCCCCCGACGGCAAGCAATGGTGGCTCGTGGACTTCAAGTCCAAGTCCGTGTCCTGTTCCGTGTGTCATGGAAGTATAGTCGTCCGCCGCACCATTGGGCGGAAAACCCATTTTGTAGCCTGAGGCCTCGATGGATCGACACGTGGCTTCATGAATGGATTGCCCTGTAACGCCAGCACGAACGGCAGCGGTAGCGGCCGATTTTGCTTTTTTCACTGCCGCATGCATAGACGCTATTCTGTCCGAAATCTTTCCATGGACTACAGTCCGAGTGCAATCTCCGTTGTAAAGTGATTTCTTGTCGCGAGGAAAGATATCAACAATGATGGGTTCCATCGACTTGAGGGGGCCATGCCCGTGATCGTGGCAATCAGCACCAACAGGCCCTCCGGCGACAATCGACATCGGATTGGAGAACCCTAGCTCGAGTAGCCAGACATCTATCTTCGACTGCATTTTTTCACTGGTCAGTGGCTTGCCATCGATCACAAGAATATTGTCGATTCCGACTTGGGCGCCTGCGATGGTCTGGCATGCCATTCTCATGACGACTTCCGTTTGCTGTTGAGCAAATCGAATGGCCGCGATTTCGGACTCATCTTTTTGTCGCCTTTCGATCAATCCCCATTCCGTATCGCAACGGACCAGGATCCCTGCTCGGCTGAGCATTTCGGCATAGATAACGGGCAATGATCGATCGACAACAATTTCCTTGCAACCTGCGCGCCGCACAAATTCTGCAGCGCTTTGCGCAGTCGCGGTCTCTCTATCCCCCGAAAGACCACCCACAGGGATGAAATCGGCTGGGCAAGCCACGTTTGTGGCGTTTGCAGAGGCTTTTGCCCTCTGCATCTCGATGTCCCTCAGAATTAAGGTGGACTGCTTTGAACCAGCGGCGTCATCGACTTCGATCCAAGCCACCGGATCACCCACCAAGAAACGAATTCGTCGATAGAGCCCAGCGTTCAACGCAGGGATCCCTGCCATCATTCGAGCGGTTTTCATTAGGCAACATCCTTGTCTCGTGGAAGTTAGCAATCCTTGATTTGATCAATTATTATAAGCAAGTGCTGCGCTCTTTGAACAGATCCGGCTGCTTTTACGAAAGCCACACCAGCTTCGAGTTCCTTCCAATTGAGGGTTGGGCCGCTGCTAGTCAGGGCTGTCGAATTGGTCGTTTCCGCCTTCGTTTTCGTTGATGAAGCCCCTCTTCGCGGCGATCCTACGGTTCGCTTTTGATGACTCTTTACATTGGCAACGTCCGCGGCTGTAACTCCATAGGCACCAAGAGATTCGACCGCGTCCTTGTTTCTCGCTCCTGGATGTTTGTCCAGATACTCTCGAATTCTCTTTGCTTTGCTCGGTTCTTTTGACATGTTGGTCTCGTTGGATTCTCGAATTGTTTCAGATTCTTCTTCGGCTCGACGGCTTTCGGCATCCCGCACCAATTGTTCCGGGACGCGGTCCATCAATTCATCTAAGGTTACGACACGCTCTATATCAACCATGACTTAAATCCTTTACGGCACCTTCCTCTATGGATCGATGGAATGAAATTTGAAGACATAGCAAATCGTTCTCTCATTGACGATAGTCAACAGTTTAGAAAGCCATAGTCCATCTTGAATTATTTAATGACACACGTTCTGTGAACGCAACACTCGCAGGTTTTGAAGCAAAGAAACGCTAATCTTCCTTGAGTACAATTTAAGCTTTAAAAACCAGAACTCGTTGAATGGTTCAATGCAAAATCGGTTTCTGCATGAACGAAACAAACAAAATGATAGAAGAACTTTTCAAACAGTCAATCGTTTAACATTTCAGCAACAGACCCATCAGGCTTTACGCACGACGAAAGTTAAAGCATCGCGTTCATTACGACCGCGGTTCTTCGGTTCAATACCACTCAAAAGCAGGGCGGTTGAATAAACATCACCATGATTTGGAATGAAGGATTCTGGATGTTTGTTTTGATCTTGACGAAGGTTGCCTGTCAACGGATCGTAACTTGGATCGAGACTACCGTCGGGCAAAATTGGGATGGCCATCAGCGTTGCTTCTCCTACACGTCCATACTGTGTGTTTCCGAGGACATTTCCTCCCACGAAAGCGCAGGATGTGACCTGCCAATGTGCGCTGATGTCTTGCCCTCCAATCTCCGACTTTTTTTCTGCTTCCGATTTGCTCTTGGTTAGAATACCATCGACATTGCCGTGGATCGACCGCCCAAACTCGGAGGTCAATACTATATTGGTATGTTCGAAAAGCGAGGATTGAGTGTCTCGGTATTCCGTATTCTTTAGGCATTCCATAAATGCATGCAAAGGCTCCCACAAATCCGCTTTCATCATGTCGGTTTGATCCTTATTGCCGACCGGTTTGTCCTTTTTCCAGAGATTGTTACGGTTGTTGTGAGAGTCAAAACGACGAACGTCACGGGACTCGATAAAGAATGAGCAGGACAAACCGGCTCGCATCATTTCGTAGCTCATCATGGCTTGAACGTTGGTGTTTGGCGAAAACTTGCTGCGAGCTTTATTGCCATTCACGCTTCGGTACGTAATCAACTCATCTGCTGGCGAAACCGCAAATTTCTCTCGCAATTCTGGGTCCTTGAACAATTGTTGCAACTCGCTTCGATCGAGTTGACGACCGCGGCTGGCCAATTGCAGATAAATATTGCGAGCGGACTGATAGCTTCGAACGGCCGCGATGTTGTCATCTCGAAGGATTTCGGTGTGCGCATTTTTCAAGAATTCGTCGACCTTGATTGCAACTTCATCCCCTGATGTTTCTTCCATGCGCAGCAGTAGTTTTCTAAGTTTCTCCGGCGTTCCAGCATATATCGTGTGGGCATGAACTGGGCCTAAGGCATGGTAGTAACCTCGCTTGCCCGTATACTGCACTTCATTTAACTCGCCGTCCGAAAGCCACCAATGCCATGATAGATTGGGCAGTACGTACGGTTGACCATAGACCTCCGAGAACGCTTGCATCACGGATCGTTCGTCCTCTTCTCTTTCTTCCGATTGTTTGAACGAGTAATCTCCCATATGCACTTTAAGTCGGTCTCTGGAATGCCCAGATCCCGTATGCATGGAACTCAATACCGCCATATCGGGAAAAAGAGCTTTGCCTGGCTCTGCCAAGTATCCATACCGAATATTTCCATGAGTCTTTATGGTATGGTCATCTTTGCCCCAATCAAGAACCCGATAGCGTTCTTCGGAGATGTTATCAAGTCGCTTCAAGACATTGTTTTCTGTATTTACCGGGTTAAACATGTCATAGCCGCACCACCCCCCTTCGAGATACCAATAGACGAGAAACCGCGGGTTCTCGGACGCTCGCGTTGCATCAGCTGCCATCCGTGTCGACTTGTCCTCTCCCGGCATTCCGTAGGCACAGAAGTACGATAGAAAGTCGACACATGTAAGCCCAGCGATTGACCCAATCGATCGTTGAAGAAAGCCTCGACGCGACGGCCACGGGGGTGTCGTGAGTTGATCTGGCACCCCTCGAATCGATTCCTCTACTTGGCAAGGCTTTTTCATATGAGTAGCATTCCTGCGGTGAACAAAACGCGAAATTAAGCTTCTATCATGGTAGCAAATACTCGGGAGAACAGACAATTTCACGAATCAAGGAACGTATCTTGAAATTGGAACGATAAACCGAATCCCAAAGGCGCTTGTAAAGTGCTCGTTCGTCCTCCCTAAATCGCATCGGCCTGCCAAAGTAAAAGTTTACATGCGTATTGATCATCGTCCGTAGGAATCGTTCCTTTTTGACCGCTTGCGTAGCAAACGCTTCCATTCCTTTGCCCGGAAACGGATAGTCTTCCGAGGCGTTCTGATCGCTCGCGTCGATCGGCAGTCCATCTTCATTTGCAATCCTGTATTTGCCTTCATCCGACCAGTTCAATCGTTGGAAAGCGAGCGGAGTCAGAATCTTGTGGCAACTGTAACAAACCGACTTGGGGTCCGTTGTACCGAGAGCCGTGACTCCCTCGCGTTGTTCTACGATTTCGGCAGGAACCTCGTAAACGAAACCGAGGAACAGCATCGAGACTTGAGCCGCATAGTTGTAGTGCGGTAAGCCTGGCTTGCCCTGAATGAAGCCAGGCGTTGTCAATACTCCCGTCTTGCCGTGCTCACGAGGCCTCTCTATTTTTTGCATGCTGCCATCGACGGAGTAGTCCGCCGTCAGGATCTCTTGAAATGGTCGGTCGTTGAAAGCAATGTAGCTCCATAGTCGTACTGGCTCGTCCTGGGCATCAGTCCCCTGGCTCTCCAGGTTTAATCGAATACGGTGGAAGTAGAAATCGCGAAACTCCTGCGAATCCAGGTACCGATCCGTTAGCTCCAAAAGGGAAGTGCCATCCGAAAGATCGGTGATTTCTTTATTGGTTGGCGGTCGCCCCACCAAATCTAGCGCAAGCTTTACAAGCCTCAGTCGTTGCTTGACGTCGCCATTGTGGCTGGTCTTTAACGAAGGTGGTCGCGTAAATACAAAATCCGGGTGACGCAACAATGCCGAGCAAAGGGATGCCCAAGCAACTTGCTCGATATTTCTCCGGGGAACGACAAATTCCAAGACCGGCGATGCGGGATTAACCAGAGGGACTCTAGCCCCAAAAACCTGCCGCCAAAAAAAGTCCAGCCCGCCATGAGAAACTGTGTAGCTCGCAGACGCATCGATTCGAAGCGGAGCGTCGGCTTTAGCCAGTCTCGGATACGCAACGTGGAGGATTGGTGACGAGTTTTGTGCACGCACAACGACAGGCACCTGACACTCTTGGTCTTTCTTACCTGGATAGTAAATTCTCAGCCGATAAAAATCGTCGGCTTTCCAATCCTTGCCCTGGAGAGAATTTGGACGATACACCAACGAGAGCTCACCTTTCTTTGTATTGTCATCATGCAATTTTGCACCTTTGGTGTTGTAGGCTTTGAAGCGTCCGTCCGCAAAGCGCTTCCAATTTTCATTGCCATCGGCGTCTTTGCTATCGATCAGAAATACTCTGTCGGAAGAGTTTGCATTCACCAATTCGATGGCACCTGCCGTTACCGGTTCAAATGTCCCCGCATTGTTGATTTCGATTGCTCCAGACTCAGAAAACTGAAAAACCCCCTTAGGCTCCGAGAATGGCTCCGAGTCATTACTGCAATCATAAACAAAGCGGGCTTCGCCGATGGGGGGGATCTCAGACGGTGTTGGAAAGGCCAATTCATTTCCGGCTTCTTTGCAAAACATTTCAATCAACACGTTTTTTGAATTGCGTTGATCGTTTCGCCATAAAATCACGACTTGATATTCCCCTTCAACTGCAACGTGAAGTGAAACGGTGATAAAGCTAACGCCTTTGCTTTGATTGCCATCCTCGTAGCTTTTGTATCCATCTTCCTTGACAATCTGCCAAGCCCCGGAGACATCGATCTTGGGTGAATCGAGACCTATCGACTCGACGACTTCGCCGATTGCAGTTTGAATTTCAAGGCCAGCAAAAGACACATTGCGAACCGTGCCAACATTGTGCAGGATTAAACGTTGAGTTGGCGAATCTGGTTCCAATTTTAGATGGCTGGCGACCACCTGCCGGCGTTGGGACTTTGGTGCAACCTGCGATAACGCGTGCTCTGCCACTTCGCTCCCGGCCGTCTGGTCCACAAGTACTTGCTTCACTTGAAGTGGTTCGCCACTCACCGGGATGGTTAACGTTTCTCGTTGTTCTAGGCCTGTGCTTGCGTCTTTCACCACCAATTCGAAGCCAAGTTCATCGTCGCGTAGCCTGATAGTTTCCGCCACTTCGAACACTCCACACAACAGCGAATAGGCTTCGACGATTTCATTCTCGGAAGCTGGCCGAAAGAGTACGCGCTCGTAGAGTTGCTGAATCGATGAACGGTAGTCTGCACCAATCGCCTGGCCATCCATTGGTCGATCAAGAAAGGTTGGCCAGTCTCGGAACGGGCCTGTTTTCTGCTCGTACGCCTTGTTCGATACATCTCGAGCAAGCATCTCGAGCCCAGTCAAAAAACTCGCGCTAGGTTGGCTTGATTCGTTGAATCTTGTTTTGAAGTCGGCCCCCCCTAGCATTGCCAGATTTTCAGAAAAAAGGTCACGGTTGCCACGCACCCAGTCGTCCTCGAAAATAACTCTGATTTTCCCTTTCAGTTGCCGAAATGTCAGGAACTGGTTTTCGGAGCCCACGGCTTCTTCGCCCTTGTATTCGCTGAGCAACGACCTGGGAAATTGTTCATCCGTTGGCTGTCCCGTTTCTTCTGAAGCTTTTTGGACCGAATCAAGAAACAATTTCAGTTCCTGAATGTCCGGTTCCGACCACGGTTCGGAGTCCTTTGGCATCCGCTTGTCCGCATGTATTGTTGTCACGCGTGTCAGCAGCGTATCGACACCCTTTGCCTTGAGATACTGTTCGTCTAGCAGCATACGAAAGTCGTCGAGTGAATTCCCAGTTAGGACGAGGTTCGAGGTCGCTTCTGCGTTGTGACAATCAAGGCACCCTTTTTCAGGATGGCTCAAAAGCGGATAGATCCTCTTTTCGAACTGATCTTGCAGTTGCTTTTCCGATGTTGCGTTTTGAACTCGCGCGTCAGCGGTTTGCGAGAATATAGGGCAAGAAAACGATACCGCGATGAGGAAGGGCGTTACAAACAGTCGCAACCACATCGACAGGACTTTCGGGAAGGGGAGTGTGAGGGATTGGCGTGTATGGGTGGGAAAGACTCATTGTAGAAGCAGTTTCAGAAGTAAGCAAACTCGGGAGAATTGGCCATTCCGCCGATGAACCGTAATTTGACGAATGCAGTACAATTGTTGGAACAATCGAATTGCCAAAAGCTACATTGCTTGAGGGCGTTGATTCGTAACCATGCACCAAAGAGGGAGTACTTGATGCTGAGGTATGCATTGATTGGAGCAATTACAGCAACAACGGTCATCGCAATGCTGTTTGCAGGGCCTTTGCGAGCGATTGCGGACGAAACACCGTCTTGGTCCGAGTGGCGCGGTCCACACGCCAATGGCGTAGCTTTGAATGCTAAACCACCCATTGAGTGGAGTGCCGACAAGAACATCCAATGGAGTACAACCATTCCAGGTCGAGGGCACAGCACTCCAGTTGTTTTCGGAGATCGCATTTTCTTGACTACTGCCAACCCGATTGGAGCCAAGCTACCACCGAGAATGAGTGGCCGTCCGGGTGAACATGACAACTTAGCGATTGATAGCAAGTATCAATTTATTGTGCTGTGCGTTGATCGAATAAACGGCGAAATTGTCTGGGAAAAAATCGTTCACGAAGCGGTTCCAATCGAAGCGGGTCACAACACAGCTAGCTTGGCATCTGCATCTCCGGTCGTCGATGATCAGCACATTTATGCGCATTTTGGTTCGCATGGACTGTATTGCTTAGATTTTGACGGCAAAGTGCAATGGCAGAAGAACTTCGGACAAATGCACTCCAAGCACGGGCATGGTGAAGGAGCGTCGCCAACGCTTTCGGGAAACAGCTTGATCGTCAATTGGGATCACGAAGAGAAATCGTTTCTAGCGGCATTGGACAAGTCCACTGGCAACGAACAGTGGCGCCGCGATCGAGACGAAGATACCTCCTGGAGTTCGCCCATCGTTATTGAACAGCAAGGCATGAAACAGGTGGTCGTGTGTGGCACCAATCGTGTGCGCGGTTACGATCTACGGTCAGGCGAAATCTTGTGGCAATGCGGTGGTATGTCTTCCAATATCGTTGCGACACCGGTGTTTGCCAACGGGGTGTTGTATGTGGGAAGCAGCTACGAAAAGAAGATGCTTATGGCTATCGACTTAAACCAGGCAGCCGGGGACATAACGGGTTCGAAACACATTCTTTGGTCAAGAACCCGAGGTACACCCTACGTTCCCTCAATGCTTCTTTACGATGAGTCGCTCTATTTTTTGACTCACTATCAGAATGTCTTAACGCGAGTGAATGGCCCAACAGGAAAAGATTCGCCTGGGCCCATTCGCTTAGGTTCCTTGGGCAACATCTACGCTTCACCTGTCGGTGCGAACGGTTACGTTTACGTCACGGATTTGAATGGAACGACCGAGGTTATCACGCACAGTGAGATCCCACGAACGGTCGCGGTCAACCGACTCGACGAAAACGTCCATGCGTCGTTGGCAATCGTCGGCAATCAAATTCTTATTCGAGGTGAAAAGCACCTGTTCTGCATTTCCAATGACCACGAAAACCGGCCATAATTTGAAGCCGCAAATTCATATCCCCCTTTCCAGCCTCAACCGCCTACGTCGGTCTAGGCGGGAAAGGGGGGCAGATACCGAGTTTTCTTAGGCGAGCGGCAGATTGGAGTATCCCAACCCGAAGCGTGAGCGACGGACAATTTCACAGGTCCCTCACTTACGTATCGGGTTATGATTGGTAGTTTTCACATCGCCGCTCGCTTTAGGACGCCAAAACACGGTTGAGGGGAGACAAGCTCCCGCTCAACCCTCAACCCTCAACCCTCAACCCTCAACCCTCAACCCTCAACCCTCAACCCTTAACCAGAATGCAACACCATCTTCCCCAACTCACTCAAGGCAAAACGCTCTACCTGGGAACGAACAATCGCAAAAAGATCGTCGAGTTGGTTAACTTGCTAGAGCCCCGTGGATTTGAGATCAAGGTACCCGCTGATTTTCAAGATGTTTTTGACGTGGATGAGACAGGGACCACATTCATGGAAAACGCGCGTCTCAAGGCCACGTCGCAGGCTAGGCATCGTGGTCTTTGGGCGGTGGGTGAGGATAGTGGACTGTGCGTTCCGGAATTGGGAGGGCGCCCCGGGATTTTTTCGGCACGCTTTTCCGGACCTGGGGCTAATGACCAAACCAACAACGCATTTCTATTAAAGGAAATGCAGTCATTGCCGAGAGATAAACGGCGGGCCTATTATGTATCGACGATTGTCTTGTCAGATCCTGAGGGAGGGATCCATATCGAGGCGTACGGGGAATGCTGGGGGCGAGTTTTGACGGAACCGCGAGGCGAGGGTGGCTTTGGGTATGACCCCTTATTCGAAATCGAGGAGTACCAAAAGACTTTTGCTGAACTGGGTCTAGATGTCAAACGAGAGATCAGTCACCGAGCACGCGCCTTAGGTGACTTCTTGAAACGCCTTGATGAATTGATCGCGGTATAATGGCACCAAGCAGCTACACAGATTGGCTTTTATTAGCCATTGCTGCATTTGGGATCGGGATTACCAAGAGTGGGTTTTCCGGCGTGAGCATGGTTCACGTCTATCTGTTTGCGTCTGTTTTTGGCGCCAAGGATTCGACGGGAATCGTATTGCCGATGCTAATCGCCGGTGACATCTTTGCCATGTCGGTATATGGTAAGCGCGCCAATTGGGGCTATGTCCGCCGTATGATGCCGCCGACGTTGATTGGAGTTGTAATTGGATGGCTTGTAATGTTCCAACTTCCGGAAACCTATTACCGTCCATTGATTGGTTTTATCATTCTTTCTTTGACATTAATGCAGATTATTCGACTTTGGAAAGAAGAGTGGTTGGTGGATGTGCCCCATGCCCTTTGGTTTGCTTGGAGCATGGGGATCCTGGTTGGGCTAACCACCATGCTTGCCAATGCAGCCGGACCGGTATTCGGTTTGTATTTGCTTGCGATCGGTTTGCCCAAGTTGGAATTCGTTGGGACGGCTGCTTGGTTCTTCTTGCTCTTGAATATTGTGAAGATCCCGTTTAGCTGGAGCCTCGGTCTCATTCGAATCGATACGCTCGCACTGAATGCAATACTCATTCCGCTGATTGCGGTTGGACTCTGGGTAGGAACTCTCGTCATACGCAGAATTCCACAGCGCCTATTCGACAGCCTTATTCTCGTATTAACGGGTGCAGCATCGATTCGAATGCTGTTTTGGTGACGTCATCCCTTGCGCACGAGGATCGCCGATGGCTGATAAGGCGAGCGGCAGACTGGAATATCCCAACCCGAAGCGTAAGCGAGGGACAATTGCGCAGGTCCCTCACTTACGTATCGGGTTATGATTGGTAGCTTGCACCTCGCCGCTCGCCTAGCAAACACATCGGTTGTGACTATCTGGCCAAAACGAATTGCAATACACCAGCGAGGCCAAAGAGTGAAAAGCCAGCGAAAGCAATGGCAAGCCATGACAGGAAGCGTCCGGGATACAGAACGCCTGACTCATCCGCGAGTTGAAGGACGATTTCTTCCGCTTGTGGAAGCGACAACCCTAATTCATCTCGGTACAAGCATACCGCTTCAGACCATTGGCCCTGCTGGATTAAGTGTGTTGCAAGCGAATCTAAGTTGGACATGATTTTCTAACTGCTTCACCGCTCAGTTAATTTGAGGCGTTTGAGAGGATTAGGGCCTCTGGCGATGAAGGGGGGAATGTGGAACCAAAAACGAGATTATTTCCTGGCTTGAATCCTTCGGCAGGATACTTTTGAGGACTTTAGCCAAACCTTAGTATTGAGCCAACTTTTTTGGACTCCTATACTGCCGCGAACCAACCGACCCGCTTGCGCAAACTTGGCTAGCAAAGTTTACGATTTCGAACGTGTCTAGTACCAACGGGTCAGATGATTCAATCAACAACACCCTTAACCCCTGGAGAGCGATTCGGTAGTGGAAAATAGTCCCCTGACCGATTCAATCCATACGATCAGGTCACTACCATTGCGGCAGTGGTTGCATCGAATGGCATCGCAACATGTTGCTCACGCAATCGTGCGCGGGTGTACGGCTGCGCTTTTTCTGATTTCAACTGTTGGGTTATCGATTGCGTTTAGCACGATCCAACCAGCCAATGCTGGAGAGATCGGCGTCCCGCTTTCGGATCCGAAGTTCGCTATCCATGCGTTTGCTCACCAAGCGTCCAAGCAGCGGCAGGGTATATATGAGGTTTACACGCTGACTGGGGGCTGCCGCATCTACCAAGGAGCCTTTTCCGCAACCTGTGAGAAAGCACACATCTGGGTTGATCGCTCACTGCCAGAGTCGCATTCCGAAGAGCATCCAAAGAAGGTTATTGTTCAAACATTGGGTAATTGTGAAGTGCGCTGGTCGGACGAACAACGCATTCAGGATGAACAATGGATGGGACGGCTATTTAGCAATTTCGAGGTTGGAATCAATGTCGATGGGTGGGACCAGCCTAGTGGGAAAGCCCCGGATATCGATTGGTCGTCACGCAGTTCGGTGAACAACGCGGTTTCGTGGACCGCGGCCGATGATGCGATGCACACGCAATTAGCGGCCCAGATTACAAACCTAACCCAGAGCAATGCCGCTGAGAATTTGCCGCGACCAGGAATCCAATCGACACCTAGGGGTGGAATAGTCATGCCGAATAGCACATTAGAACAGAGCATGCAAATTGGAAATTCTCAGCTAGGTGGGACAGTTCTTGAGGCGGGTTCGCCCGAGTTATTTGGATCGATTCAATCCGTTCCAAGTTTCAGTAACCAGGCGGAGAATATTCAAGCCTTTCAACTTCCGGGCCAAGTGGACAACGGCCCCGTTCCAGTGCTTGGACCGGTCGCTCTTGCGTCACCGGCCCCGTCGTCCAGCAACCAGCGAATTGGAGCTCGGACATTTGCACTGAGTGGTCGAGGCTTGAACAAGCCTCAACTGAGTATTACCAATCGGCCGGAAACGGGTGATTCAGTAATCACCCTCAAAAACGGGATCCGACTGATGTTTGGCGGGGCATCGGTTCAAACGAATTCAGGGCCGATGGACTTGGGAACGGTTCTGATCGAAGCCGATAACGCTGTTATTTGGACACCGAATGTAACGCGACTCATGTCGGAAAAGATGGACGATCTTCCTGTTGAAGTTTACATCGAAGGGAATGTTGTTTTTCAACAAGGTCAACGCAGGATTTATGCCGACCGAATGTACTACAACGTGCAAGCGGAGTATGGCATGATTTTGGGGGCGGAAGTCCTTACTCCAGCGCCGCAGTACGAAGGGATCCTACGACTCAAGGCCGATGTGATCCAGCAGCGATCGCGCGAAAACTTTCTAGCGTATTCTGCGGCTATGACCACTAGCCGACTCGGTGTTCCTCGCTACTGGTTGCAATCGGACCGAATCGAATTGAGCGATCGCCGCAACGAGACGAACAATACGCTTTTTGGATTGCCCTTTGCAGGTAGGACCGCTGATCAGACTGGCATGCAAGCAAAAGCCAGGAACAACTTTGTCTACCTGGAAGGAATCCCGGTTCTTTATTGGCCGATCCTCAACACCAACGTCGATACATCCAGTTTCTACGTGAATGGACTAAAGTACAAGAATGATACTATCTTCGGCAATCAAGTCATGGTCGATTTTGATGCCTATCAGATTCTCGGTTTACAAGGAATCGACGGAACACGCTGGAGTTTGTCAACCGACTATTTAAGCAAGCGTGGTTTCGCGTTGGGCACGAATTTTTCCTACAACATTCCCAACTTAGCTTTGGGGCCAGCCAACGGATTTCTCGATGCCTGGGGCATACAGGACAGAGGTCGGGATTTTATCGGGGGTGATCGATCCAACCTGTTGCCTGAGAAAACCACTCGCGGGCGACTCCTGTTCAAACACAAACAATACCTATCTACCGACACCGAGTTATGGGCTGAGGCCGGTTTGGTGAGTGATCGCAATTTTCTCGAACAGTACTTTGAGCAGGAGTGGGACACTCAAAAAGACTATTCGACTGCTCTTCGACTGCGACAATACTACGATCAACAGATGTTTGATTTGTGGGGGCAAACGCGACTCAATAAGTTCTTCACCGAAACGGAGTGGCTGCCGCGGCTTGATCACTATTGGCTAGGTCAATCGGTTGGAGATGTTTTTACCTACTACTCGCATTCCGATGTAGGATACGCGAAGCAGCGAGTCGCGAGCACTCCAACGAATGCGACGGAAGCTGCCAAATTCCAGCTTCAACCATGGGAAGTAACGGCCGCAGGGCTTCATGCGGTCACGCGTCATGAATTGAATTTGCCGATCGACACGGGCTACTCCAAGTTTGTTCCGTTTCTTTCCGGAGAAGCTGGCCAATGGGGGCAAGATGTCAACGGAAACGATATTTCACGACTGACAGGCCAAGCGGGATTGAAATCGTCATTCCCGATGTGGCGAACTTTTCCAGAGGTTCAAAGCAGCGTGTTGAATTTGAATGGCATGGCACACAAAATTTCGTTTGAGAGCGAATTTCTCTATGCGGACACGACCCGCGACTTAGACCAATTCCCACTTTACAACCCCATCGACGATAACTCCCAGGAACACTTTCGACGCAGACTTGTTTTCAACACGTTTGGAGGTGTTTTGCCAGGCCAGTTCGAATCCACTAATTATGCAGCGCGTCAATCGATGCAACGCTACGTATCTGCTACCAGTTCGGAAGTTGTCACGAACCAATTGCAATCGCGAATGGGCTTGCACCAACGCCTTCAAACCAAACGAGGTGTTGCTGGCCGAGAACGGATTGCCGATGTGGTGGAATTTGACCTTGATGCCATCTACTTCGGAAAACCGGATCGCGATAATTTCGGACAAAGCGTCGGTGGGATCAACTACGATTTTCGATATCACATCGGGGACCGAGTCACGCTCATCAGTGATGGATACTACGACTTGTTCAAGTCGGGGCTTAAGGCGACCACTCTGGGGGGCGTAATCGCTCGCCCAGGACGCGGGGATGTCTACCTGGGAGTAACGAGTCTCGAAGGACCCATTAGTTCCTTGTTGCTGACAACATCCTTCAATTATCGCTTGAACGAAAAGTGGGTGGCAGTGGGTGGAACATCGGTGGACCTGGGGAAGACCGGAAACATCGGCCAATCGCTTGGCCTGACTCGCATCGGCGAATCATTCCTGATTCGGGTCGGCGGAACCGTCGATAGCGGTCGCAACAATGTTGCCTTCAATTTCAGCTTGGAACCCCGTTTCTTTCAAAGACAAGGATTGGGGGTCGTCGCAGGGCAAGTAATCCCACCGGCGGGGCTTTATGGGTTGGAGTGATGGAGCGATGCAGTGATGGAGTGCAACGCTGTACAGTATTTTCACCAACAATTCACTTAGGTTGAGCGGGAGCTTGCCTCCCCTCAACCTTGTTTTGGCGTCCTACGCAACTGCCCGCTAACCGCCGCACGCCGCTTCTGCCTCGACCGCCTAAGGCGGTCGAGGCAGGAGCGGAGTTAAGGTCTCAGCCGCATTTCTTGTACGCCAAAACGGCTTCCGTCGCAGTCAAGCTTCGATCGGACGAAAATGCTCCACCGCGTTGTGGGGCATGGTGGATTGTCGCAGGTTCTTGCAATTCCTTCACGATGAATGGAATTTGCGTTAAGTTCCTTCCAGCAAGAGAGGTTAAAGTGAATTGTCAGAGAAGGTAAGATGTGGGAATGGTTAAGACGCATATGGACGATGAAGGAACAAAACCTCTGGAAAATGACCCGCCAGGTAGAGTGCAGAAACTGCCACAAGATGCCCGTGCTATGCAAGGGGTTTGGGTATTCCTATTGACGCTAAGCGTATTCTTTTTCTCGAGTATTCTGCTTTTCGTACTTTACGTCGCATTGCGGCTTTCTCCGGAAGCGGGGCTGCGTCCCCAGTCGTTCTATTTGCCACGAAGTTTCGTGCCTTCGACTATGCTGTTGATCGGTGTGTCCGGGGCGCTAGAGTGGGCTTTGCGGGCAGCAAGACGTAACCGAACGAACGACGTCCGAATTGCGTCCATCGCAGCGCTCATCATGGGGGTGTTGTTCGTGGTTGTACAGTCCGAGGGTATGTATCGACTCGTTGTGGCTGCAACGAATGTAGCCTCGTCACGCAACAGCACCTATGCTTTGACGTTTGTACTCGCATTCCTCCATGCTCTGCATGTGGTCGGCGGTATCGTTGGGCTCCTAATCACGGTATGGAACGCAAATGAAGACCGGTACGACCATGAGCGACACTTCGGCTTACAATTTTGTACCGTCTATTGGCATTTTCTGGACATTGTTTGGGTTTTGCTAATGGCATGCTTTATTGTTGCTGGAATCCTAGTCAATAGCTCAACGATTCAAACGAGTGTTGCCTGGTAGAGACTGTCGGGCCGTTGGCCCTGTAGGAATCATATTTCCACCTCTTCCCAGGCCGTTGGCCTGGGCTAGGCAAATCTCTGGCCCTTTGGGCCGAATCCCCCCTCAACCCTCAACCCTCCAATTCTCCAATTCTCCATTCCTCCCGCCTCACTGATTCACCATGTCATCCAATTGACGAGCTGCGGTATGGGTTAAGAATCTTCGAGAGATGTAATCGCCAAGATCATTGAGTTGCATGGAAAACTCCCGCAGACGACTTCGCAAGATCGCTCGCTCCTCTTTTCCGGATTCGTCTTTGACAACATCCTCCCCCAGTGCGTCTGCATCAAAAAGCCTTAGGTTGCCGCGGCACTCGGTAATTTTCTTTCGATAACGAGCAACTTCCGCTTTGTCGGCTGCAGGCAAAGCGTCCAAATGATGCAGTATTTGGACGAATTGAAAAGCCAATCCGCGTGGATTGGACGGATCGACCACTAGCAAGTCGAGTACGGGGCCAATCTCGTAACTCATCAGATAGCGATATCGGTATGTCATGGAGCTGTCGCAGATATCGAGCAAGGCTTCGAGCAATTGCCGGGAACTTTTCGCATAGGGGACCAAAAGCAGCTCAATCAATCGAAGCAAGTTTTGCGCTCGGTCGATCCGGCGGCCAAGATCCAGGAAATGCCAACCTGGGCCACGCGTCATACTCTCCGAAGCAAGTCCGGCGAAAGCGGACAAGTGGCTGATCATTTGATTGAGAGTCGAAAGTGCTTCGCCCATTCGCTCTCGTTGCCCGGGCCAAGGCACGAGCGACGCATAGTCGAGTCGGCTCAGTATCTGCCAAGAGTCCAAACTAAGCCGATCCCGAATAGTCTCTGCATTGCGAATAATCCTATTTGCGGCATTGGCTAGGCCGTCGGATTGGCTTTGTTCGAAAACGAATAGAAGAACGGTTTGCCTCATTTCGTGTAGGGCTAGGATTTCGTCTCGCGGTGGTTCGGCAGGCAAATTAGAGCTTTCGCAGAGCGCTTTGACCACTTGCCATTGTGAAGGGAGTGAGTCCGAGGAAACTTCGGAAGTAAGTTGCGAACTGCAATACCTAGCGTGCTTGGCCATAAACTCCATGCGTTCGGCAAAGCGCCCCAGCCAAAACATGTGCTCCGCGACCCTGCTTGGAAGCTCCATCGCAGTACGCCGAAGTTCGACGTTCTGCTTGCCAGAAGACAGCAGGGTCATCGGCTTGACTGGGCCATTATTCAGTACCCATACGTCCTTGCTCATCGAGCCACAAGCCAAGCTCTCGTCGAGTTTTTCAGGAGAGTCTGCAACACGAGCAACACCCCCAGGCATGACCTCAATTTTGTTTTTGGTTGCGCATCCGAACAATCGAATCACCGACGGCCATGCGACAACATGATTGTTCACCCAAGTCGGCGTCCGCCCGAATTCGGGTAATTCGCTAGCGACATATCGCCAAGGAGTCTTGCGAATATCCGCGGCGATCGCCTCTCGCTGATAAGAACTAAGGTGACGGCCGACGGTTTGCGTGGCCGAATGCCTAACAAAGGAATCGCGTAATAGTAGACTCCCTATGTTGGCAATGACGTATTCCATCGACGCTCGATCGCCGCACCACCACATTGGCATATTTGGCAATAGCAGGTCTTCATCCAACAATGCCTTGCACAGCCTGGGCAGAATTGCAGTTACCGCCGGACTTTCGGTCCAGCCCGTTCCGAGCCCATTTGCAAGCAGAACGTTGTTTTCTCGTTCGGCTTGAGCCAATCCAGGGATGCCTTCGCTGGTGGAAGGATCGATTTCGAGCGGATCGCACATCGTATCGGGTAGGCGTCTAAGGATGCTATCGATTCGCACCAGCCCGCCAAGGGTTTTAAGGAACACTGCACCACCACGCACAGTCAAATCCGTGGTCTGCGTGAGCGTGTACCCTAGATAACGTGCAAGGTAAGCGTCTTCGAAATAGGTTTGACTTTGGACGCCAGGCGAGAGCAACGTTGAACGGGCGTTCTTCTCTCGAATCGGTGCAGCATCTTGCAATGATTGCCGCAGTGTTGCGAAGAATCCTGCCAAGCGTTGGACTTGCATTTTTTGAAAGTCGTCCGACAAAATTCTAGACATTGCGATTCGATTTTCAACCGCATGTCCACAGCCGCTTGGTCCCTGCGTTCGATCCGCCAGGACCTGCCACTGTCCCTGGCTAGTGCGGGACATCTGGGCTGCATAAAGATAGAGTTTGCGACGAACGATCGAACCGGGCGGCCGTCGTGCGGGCCGCAGGTAGGCGGGACAATCGTAAATGAGTTCGCTTGGAAGCAATCCGTTGGCTAGAAGCCGTTGATCGCCGTAGACGTCTTGCAAAAGCAGATCGAGAACTTGCATGCGTTGTTGCATGCCTGCGCTCAGTCGGCACCATTCGTTAGCTTCAATGACGAAAGGAATTGGATCTAAATCCCAAGCGTGCGTCATTCCCGATTTGAGATGCTGACCTGTAGACGCAGGTGGATTGTCTTTCAGCGACTGCTTCGCCAATCGCCAGCGAACGTAAACCTCTGGACCAGTCAGACGGGGTTCAAGGCCGATCAATCGACGATAGCCAGTCCGGACATCTCCATGATCCGTGGTCAACTCATCGTACGGACCGTCAAACGTTCGATACGCGGACAGGAGTTCTGTGATCGCATCTGCATCCCTGTTATTTGAGTCTGGCATCCATGTTCCAATCCAACCAGAGGTTTAACCTCATTCGTCCCAGCATCGCCTTGCTATTGTTCATAACGGAAATTTCTACGCCAATCAAGGCAGCAATGACAGACCCAGGCAGAAGGAACGTACCCGAGCCGCTGATGGAGACGCTGATGGAGTCGACCGCATCTCTGTTAGCCTTGCGATTACCTACTGAAACCATTGTATCGCACCACAACATTGCAATGAATAAGGGACATAACGCCACAACTATACCAAAATTGCCTTTCTGGGTAACGCGTCAACTCTTCTGGATGTTGCAATCCTAACACCTTCGTAGGTATTTCTGGACATCCGGAAACGAAGAGCCAACTTTAGAACAATGTCAAAGAATTAATCAATAGAGTGTGTCCAAGTTAAGCTGGATGCTGATAACCGATCTGTGAGGCAAGAACCTCGCATCGGGTCGCTCCAAACCCGTTGACAATTTGTGTCGCCGCCAATCCTCCGCTCCAACGATTCGATTGGCGATTCCATCGACCCATTTTTGCAACAGCCCGATTCCCCCACCAATCCATGCAAAAGTATTTCTCGGAGAAAGTTTTATGCGCACACTTGTGGCGAGCGCTATTGTTATAGCGGCCTGGGTGTCGACTGCGTCGGCGACCCAAATTTCTGGTCTTTTCAAAACGACCAATCATGATTTCGGGACCGTTGCCCGAGCTGCGAAGACCGAATATCGATTCACCTTCGAAAATCCCTACAACCAAACGATTCAAGTTCGAAGCGTACGGACCTCTTGCGGTTGCACCACCCCAATCGTTGAAACGGAAATCGTTCCACCCGGCGGACGCGGTAGCATTCTAGCGAAATTCAACACGGGGACCCACACAGGCTCGAGGGCCGCTACCCTTACGGTCACGATCGACAAACCCTCCTTTACCGAGATCCAGCTCCACGTCAAAGGTTACATTCGATCGGATGTTGTTTTTCAGCCTGGCGAGGCATCGTTCGGAAGTATCATGCAGGGAACTTCCAAGACGATCGATGTCGGAGTTGATTACGCGGGCAAACCAGCTTGGCAAATCAACCAAGTTACGGCGAGCGATTCGTTTATTACCGTCGTCCCCACCGAAGTTTCTCGACAAAACGGACGCATTCGCTATTCCCTTTCCGTTGCCATTTCAGCGGATGCACCGGTAGGACCGTTGGAAAGCGAATTGGTGGTTCACACCAACGACCGCAACTTGACGACTGTACCCCTGCGGTTGGTCGCAAACATTGCACCGGAAATTGCAGTCTCTCCTCAAACACTGTCGCTAGGTGATATTGTTCAAGGCGAACCGATTAAGCAACTCATTGTTCTTAAGGGGCACCAACCCTTTTTGATCAAAGCAGTGGAAAGCGGAGAATTTGAGATCGAAGCAAGACTAAGTGATGAAAGCAAGTTGCTCCATGCATTGCCTATGGTCATCAAACCACGTGCTTTGGAATTCGGGAAAGAAATCAAGGGCAAGATCACGTTTTCTACCGATTTGCCTGAGAAGCCGTTCATTGATGTAGGGACTGTTTTCAGGCTCAAGTCGACGATCGAGAAGTAAGCAAACACCTCGCTAAGGCGAGCTGTCGCCACCCCAAATTGCAATCAATCGTACTCGTACTCAATAAAATGGTACTCGTACTCTCACTCATACTCGGTGGAGAGAGACGAATCGAGACCAAGACAAAGTACGAGTACGAGTACCGCCAAATCTAAGTACGAGTACGAATAGCCAAGGAATATCCCATAGGACGCCCAAACAGGGTTGAAGGGAAACAAGCTGCCGCTCAACCTGAGTAATTGTTGGTGGAAGTCCTTCATGGCGTTGTGTTTGCCCCCATTAACCGTGGCAACGGACGCCTTTTTCGGAAACTTGGCACTCTCCTGTTTGACCAATTGACTTAATAAGTCTACTCTCATGGTGTTTGCTCCTCTTCAAACCGAAACGCAGTTCGATGAACTTGTTCTACGATGACCGTGACGACTCTGTCCATCAACGACGTGGGAGCCGAATCCTATATTGGCTAGACGACTTGGGCGCAAAACCCATGGGCGAATCCGAACCCGATGAAGAGGGTTTTGTGTTTTCGGTTGCGGGTGCGATTTCCGATTTTGAGGATTTGGTCGAAGACAGACCCAATTTTAGAGATCGTGCGAATCAACGGCTTCCGCTAATGAGCTTAGAGTCCGTGTTGGATCGTTTGATCTCTGTCGCCGTAGTGATACCAATGTCGCGCACTTGGCGATTAGCCTGGAATGAGGAGATTCCAGAGGATATCACTTATCCTTTGTTCGTTAGGGCATCGAGTGGTTCCCTGAAGTTAGCGGGCAGCATATCCCGGGTCCGGAATGCCAATGAGCTACTTTTGGAAGAAGCGGAATTGCGTCGGCTGCTTGGTTGGAATGCGCTTATCATCGCGAGAGAGTGGAAAGAATGCGTTCCAGCTGGCACGAGCACGTATGGAACACTGCCACAAGAGATCCGAGTGTGGGTCGTTGATGGCAAGCCTTTTGCTTGGTCCTTCTTGCATTTGAAGGCGATTCCAAAGCCGATTGGATTTCCTCCGTCGTCCGCCGATTTACTTGAACTGGCGGAACTTGCCGAACGAGTGTCAAACGCATTTGACTCCCGATGCATGGTTGTCGACTTTGCTCGCGAAGTGCAGCGTGGATGGACCTTCGTGGATGCTGGTTCTGGGAGTTCCGCGGGTGAGGATCATGAAGGTGTGTTCAAAGCCGTAGCCTCGAAATTATTGGGCAAGAAATTTCCTTTCCACGCTGATTCCGTTGGCGGCGTCTTCTGAGAATGGACGAAGAATTCCATCGGGAGAGCGAGGCTACCGCCGAGCTTATCGTCGCAGAGGTTCGGCAGGAGCCTCACCGCCTCACCCTCCCGAGTCATGAATTGCCTATTTGGAACGCAGGTGCCCCGCATTGTTTTCCGCCAAGAAGCACTGGTAGGTTGAAACAATGCCCTGCGCCAATTCAATGTTCGGTCGCCAACCAGTCGATCGAATCAGCGAAGTGTCAGTCAGTTTTCTTGGCGTCCCATCCGGCTTGGAAGGATCGGTTCGGATTTCACCGGCAAAGCCTATGGTTTTGGCTACCAAACGAGCCACATCCAAAATACTGACGTCAACGCTGGTCCCGACATTGACCCAATCCGGTGGATTTTCAAGTTGACAGAGATGAAGGATTGCGTCGGCCAAATCGTCGACATGCAAGAATTCTCTCAATGGTGTACCCGTTCCCCAAATGGTGACCGATGCATCACCTCGTACTTTAGCCTCGTGAATCCTTCGGATGAGGCCAGGGATCACATGGCTGTGATCGGGATGATAGTTGTCGCCAGGCCCATAAAGATTCGTTGGCATCGCGGAGTGATAGAGAACTCCATATTGCTGACGAAAGTACTGGCACAGTTTTAAACCAGCAATTTTTGCGAGCGCATACGCTTCGTTGGTCTTTTCGAGGGGACTGGTTAGCAGTTCATCCTCCTTGATCGGTTGCTTGGCAAGCCGCGGATAGATACAGGTACTACCCAAGAACAAAAAACGCTTCACTCCGTTTCGATAGCTAGCATGGACCGTTGCCAATACTTGCCTCAAGTTGTCCGTTAGAAACTCAACCGGAAACGACTTGTTTGCGTGAATCCCGCCAACTTTTGCGGACGCAAAGATAACCGTAGCGGGGCGATTTTCGGCAAAGAACGCATTGACCTGCGACTCTTCGCAAAGATCCAATTCGTTCCGCGTTCGCGTAATTACCTCAACATCCGGCATCCTGGCGAGCCGACGACAAACCGCAGATCCAACCATACCACCGTGACCTGCAACGAACACCGGAGATTCAATCATGAAGTATCGAAAAGGGTTAACGAGGGAATGGACAGAAGCTAAGTTTTGGAGAGTCGGTCGTCCAGTTGGCTTTAGATCATAGTCTATGATTTGAGGATGCAAAACTGAATTGATGCTCAGATCGCCTCAACTTGGCAATCGTCCAGGGCAACACTTGCACCACGCCCCATGTATCGAACCGAAATCAATAGACGGACTTCGTTTTCACGGCGAATAATGGTGCCTTCAAATCCCTTGAAAACCCCGGTCTTGACGCGGATTTTTTGACCTGGCTGCAACCGGAGCTCTGGTGCGAGTGGCGCTTCGGTTAGGATGAGACTCCGGATTTGTCGCAAATCGGTAACTAGTTCGGCCGAATCCGCGACCGGCATCCATCGGCTAACGCTTCCAGTGGATACGGCTTTATACCGTGCCATCTCATCCCCCATGATGAAGACGTAGTTCGGGAAAAGCGGTTCTACACTGGTGCGTATTCTTCCCTGAGGTGACCGGTACCGACGAGAAATCGTCGGGCCATAAAACGGAACCTCAATCTCAATGAGCTGCCTCATCAATTTCTTTTCAAACCTGGCCAAGGTGTAAAGCGCCCACCAAGTTCCATCCTGAGCTTGTGCAGATCCCTTCGAATCAGCACGCAGCTCAGTTGCTTCGAAGTTCTCTGAGGATTCCGACTCCGGAGTCTCTGAGGATTCCGACTCCTGCTCATCTAGCAAATTGAGAGGCCAAATGTCCTGTTCCGGTTTAAGCAAGGGCATAGTTAACTTTTGGAATGGGATTGGATTGAATCGGGAGATGGGAAGCCAACATTTGAGGCACTTCCAATTTTTCGTTCAATCTCGAAAAAATCTATCCCATTTTCCCTTGAAAAGTCCTTAAATTCCCAAACCTTCTAACCCGGTCAGCCTATTCGTAATGAAAAACAAAAAACAAGAATGGCTGTCTTGGAGCGGAATGGGGCATGCGGCCAGTCTTTGTATGAACTCGATTGACCTAAATGAATGGAATCTATACCCTCCCCGGCGACCAATTACGGAAAATGCGTAGAATACATGGATTAACGGGCTCAAGTCCGTCCCCTCCGCCAGGGGATAACCGCTTTTTGTACTCCATTCCCGAGCCGGGGGATTGGAAAAGAAACTAAGAATCCACTTTCGAACGAATTTAATAATGGATCTGCTCGAGAAAATTTGGGAAGGAACCACCAACACCATCAACGGAGTGTTAGGGGGGATCGATCGTGGATTGACGACTTTTTTCGGGTCTGCCAATTCAAGGCAAATCAAAAGGTACACACAGTACTCTCATCAGGTTGGACTGTTGGAACCCCGGATGATCGCAATGAGCGATGGCGAGCTTCGTGAACAAACGGAGAAATTCAAGAAGCGGCTAAACGACGGGGAAACGATCGAGGACGTTCTGGTCGAGTCCTTTGCTACGTGCCGTGAGGCCGGGCGTCGATTCATGAAGATGCGTCATTACGACGTCCAACTCATCGGCGGTATGGTTCTCAATGGCGGCAATATCGCTGAAATGATCACAGGCGAAGGCAAAACGCTGGTCGCTACCTTGCCGGCCTACTTAAACGCACTCGAGGGCCGCGGTGTTCATGTTGTGACAGTGAATGATTACCTAGCCCGCCGAGACATGGAGTGGATGGCTCCATTGTACATGGGGTTGGGGCTGACCGTCGGAAACATCCAAAGCGGAATGGACAACGACGAACGCCAGAAATCCTATGCTTGCGACATCACTTACGCGACCAACAACGAACTTGGGTTCGACTACCTTCGCGACAACATGCGGATGGCCAGCCGAGGTGACCAGAAATTCCCTCCGCACATGCAACAGGTCCAGGGCCCGTTGCACTACGCCGTGATCGACGAAGTCGATAATATTCTCATCGACGAAGCCCGGACGCCATTGATCATATCCGGCTCGGCTGCCCGTGACTTAGGAAAGTACACCGAAGCCGATCGTGTCGCCCGCGCCCTCAAAAAGGAAGAACACTTCGTGGTCAACGAAAAAGACCATACGGTCAATTTGACTGACGCGGGGATACGAGACGCAGAAAAACTTGCTGGCGTCGAGAGTTTCTACACTGTTGGCAACATGGAATGGCCGCACCTGCTGGACAACGCTCTCAAGGCTCACCATCTCTACAAACGAGACGTCAATTACGTGGTGAAGGAGGGCGCTATCATCATCGTCGATGAATTCACAGGTCGATTGATGGATGGCCGACAATGGAGCGACGGCCTGCATCAATCCGTAGAAGCCAAAGAAGGCGTTCGGATTAAAGAAGAAACGCAAACTCTTGCAACCATTACGCTTCAAAACTTCTTCAAACTCTACAAAAAGATCTCGGGAATGACCGGTACGGCCATGACCGAAGCCAGCGAATTCAGCAAGATCTACAATCTTGGCGTTACAGCCATCCCTCCCAATCGCGGGCTTCAACGCATCGAGTTTCCCGACTCAATTTACTTAACGGAAAAAGAGAAGTTCGCTGCTGTAGCTGACGAAATCGAAAGAGTTCATAAATACGACACTCTCCATTTCAAAGACCATAAGAAGGGCTTTTTGATCGGTACGATCCAGTCCGAGGACGACACCACGATCAAAATCAAGAAATCCGATTCCAAAGAAATCGAGTCCATTGATATCGCGGAAATCGAAAAAATCGAGCGGGCTTGCCGGCCGATGTTAGTTGGCACTGTCTCCATCGAGAAAAGCGAACGCCTTTCGCATCTCCTAGATCAACGCGGAGTTAAACACGAGGTCCTCAACGCAAAGCAGCACAAACGCGAAGCCGAGATTATTGCCCAAGCCGGCCGCACCAAGTCGGTCACGATCGCTACCAATATGGCCGGCCGCGGTACGGACATTATCCTAGGCGGTAATCCCGAAACGATGGCTTGGGCTCAATTGCAGGACAAGTACCCGACCCGTCTCGAAGTCCCCAAAGAGGAATGGGACTCGCTGGTTCATGAAATAGAGCAACGCGAGAAAATGAAGGAAGAAGGGGAGCGAGTTCGCGGACTAGGTGGGCTTTATGTGATCGCGACCGAACGCCACGAATCGCGACGTATCGACTTGCAATTGCGTGGTCGTTGCGGACGGCAAGGGGATCCGGGCTCCAGCCGGTTTTACCTTTCCCTCGAAGACGACTTGATGCGAATCTTTGCCGGCGAATGGGTTCGGGAATGGATGAAACGAATGGGAATGGGTGAAGGGGATGCGATCGAAAGCCCCTACGTGTCCAAGCGGATATCCGGTGCTCAGAAAAAGGTCGAGGAACGAAACTTCGAAGCCCGCAAAAGCTTGCTTGAATACGACGAAGTCATGGACTATCAACGCAAAAAAGTCTACGGCTATCGCCAGCAGATTCTCGACGGTACCAGCTGTCGTGATCTAGTCATGTTCCAACTGCGTCAGCAAATTGAAAACAACGTAAAACAGTTTTGCGACCCGATGTACGGCCCGGAATCCTATGCGAAATGGGCTGGTGCGAGGCTTGGTGTTCAGCTCGAGCCAAAGGACTTTCGAGGTGTCGAGCCAGCGACCGCGGTAGCATATGCCAAAGACAAAGCCGAACGAACTGCTGAGACTCAAATCCTCGACGCAATCGACGAGAACATGCCGTCAGAAGAGGAACAGTCCGAATGGAATTGGGAAGCTATGGCTAAATGGGTCAACACCCGATTTTCCACCAACTACACCGTTGGCATGCTAAAGAAAATCGATCGCGACCGGATGGACGAAGAACTCATCGCCCAATCGCAAAAGTACATCGCACAGATCGATTTGTCCGAAGGGGACGCGTTCTTGCGTGAAGAGTTTGGACTGAAAATGCTGGTCGGATGGATGAAGAACAAGTTCGGCATCGAGCTAGAAGTGGATGATGTTCGCAGTCCAGAAACCGATCAACTGGCCGAAAAACTACTGACCAGGGCGGAAATGAGTTACATCGAGCGAGAAAGCCAATTCCCAATTATGGTCGCTTTCAATCGCTTCCAAGAACAGACAGGTCCCAAGAGTTACGCCATCGACGGTGCGGCACTTGCGGAATGGGCTGGGACCCGCTTTGAGGATCCAACCGTCATGGAACAACTGCAAGCCGCCTCGGATAAATCCGCCGAGACCCTTGTTGCCATCAGTCGTCGGTCAGTTGAAAAAGCGATTCAGCTGAGAGCGGACGCGGTCGAAAGGGCTGAAACCATTTTCGGCAAGAGCAACAAATCGCTCAAAGACACAGTTGGCAACTCGGCCGAAGCCATCGAAGAAGTAGCTCAGTGGATGCAAAAGACCCTAGGCTGGACCGGCGAAGCCAAAGAACTTAAGAAGCTGAATAAGTCTGAGCTCACGAACAAGTTCATGCAGTCAATTGATGATCGCTACTTCCCGGAAATTCGTCGCATGGAACGAACGGTTCTGCTGACGCAACTGGATTCAGCTTGGAAAGATCACTTGCTCGCCATGGATCATGTGCGCAGCAGCGTGAATTTCCGAAGCATGGGGCAAATGGATCCCAAGGTCGAATACAAACGCGAAGGTATGAAACTATTCGAGGAAATGTGGCTCTCGATCGGTGAGCGCATGACCGATGTCATTTTCCGAATGGAAGCGATCGATAGCGATATCGTGTCCGATTCCTGGGTCGAAAACAAGGTTGTCGCGCGTCATGATTCCTACGACGTGACGAGCGAACTGTTGGCCGAAAAACAAGCAGATCTTGCCGCTGCCGATTCGGCTGGCAGTGAGCCCCCGCGGGTGGAGGCCATTCGCAACCGAGGTGAACGCCTTGGCCGAAATGACCCTTGCAGTTGCGGTTCGGGCAAGAAGTACAAGAACTGTTGCATGCGGAAGCAAGTCTAAGCGTCTCGTCGCACTCTAACCCGTTAGCCGCAGGGCGTTAGCCGCGGTTTTCGACGATTGTTCGCGGATAGGCTGTGAATTTATTCGCAAGGTGCAGAACTTTGTCGCCTTTTGCTCCGCAAAAGTGTGTTAACGAGGCGCACTTTCGCGGAGGCGCACTTTCGCGGAGCGAAAGGCGACAATAATAATTTCACAGCCTAGGAGAAAGTTAACGCGACTCGCAAACAAGCGATTTCCTACCGCCACCATTTTGCGCTGCGTGTTAGGAACACTCCCACACGCTGCTTGCGTGAAAGGACTTCCTCGGCCAGAAAAACGAAAAGTCTTTGTGTGATTCGGACCGCGAGCGGACACTTCATTTGCAAGGAGCTTGCACTTTGGACCTTTCTGACATGATCGACCGATTTCGCGGACCACTCATTGGGCTGATCGCCTCTTGGGGCGCGAACTACAACGAAGCTGCCGAAATTGCACAGGACAGCTTCGCGGACGCTTATTTGAACCGCGAATCATGTCGTGGAGATTGGAAAGATCCTGAAGTGTTTGGCGCTTGGTTGCGGGGGGTCGCTCGCAATACGTTTCGCAAAAAGCAATTCGGAGTGCGTTTCCCCCCTCAACTCAAGTGAGGACGCCGAAGGCGTTCGACAACAAAGCCCAGGGTCGCCGCGGACGCGGCCCACCCTGGGTTCGCCACGAACGCAATGCCCCCAACCCCAACGGGCAACGCTGTGAAACATTTTCGTCCGATCGGAGCTTGCCTCCGACGGACGCCGTTTTGGCGTACTAAAAGTGCGGCTCAGACCTTAAAGTACCGCACATCGGTCCCGCCGCGCCCCCCGGAGGGGGGGGGGGGGGGGGGGGCCTGGGGGGGGTGGATGGGCGGTTCGTGGGTCGGCCA
>JANMHA010000275.1:0-3982 GCA_031374925.1 Pirellula sp.
TGTCATCGAAGCCTTGATCCATGGGGATTTGCGATGGAGAACTTCGATGCCGTCGGGCTTTGGCGAACGGAATCGGTTAATGCGACGGCCCAACTGCCAAGTGGAATGACGCTCGATGGTTTTTCAGACTTACAGAACCATCTACTATCGTCATGCCGTGAGCAATTTGCCCGGTCGCTCGTGAACAGGCTAACATCGTATGCGTTGGGTCGTAAGCTTGACGTTTACGATCGCCCGTTATTGGATGATCTATGTGAATCGTTTGCAGCTGATGAATACCGACTCAAAGGGCTCATTCGATCGATTGTACGATCAAGGGATTTTCAGGAGAAATGATATGACAACAGAATCTTGGCATCTTAATCGTCGAACTTTTTTGATGGGATCCGGTGTTTCGCTCGGGCTCCCCTGGTTGGAATGTATGGCTGAAGACTCGCGGCGAGCAAATACTGCGCATCCGCCGAAGTTTTGCGCCATGTACTTTGGGTTTGGTGTCAGCCTGCCGGAGGAAGCAAGCGACGATGCGCAATGGCGATGGTTCCCCAAAGGAGAAGGTACAAACTATCAATTCAACGAGAGCCTCAAACCGTTGGAAGCCCATCGTGAAAGACTTACGGTCTTGGGTGGACTGTCGCATCCGCGTGGCCGCAAAATGGGAGGTCACGATACTGGCGACACGTTCTTGACTGGCGCACTGATGAATGAGAAGTCGCTGGTCAACACGGTCTCCCTCGATCAAGTGATCGCGAAAGCATGGGAAGGCCAAACACGTTTTCCTTCCTTGGTGATGTCGACCGACGGTGGCGTCGGCGAGCCAACACGTTCAAGCACTTTGTCGTATGATCTTCAAGGTCGCCCAGTTCCGGCGCTGAATGAACCACGGCGAATCTTCGAACGCTTGTTCGGTGCGGGAGACGCGGAGTTGCATGATCAGCAACGGAGGTTTTCATCAACTGCTTCGATGCTCGACCGCGTGCTAGCCGACGCTTCGTCGCTGCGGTTGCGATTGGGGCACGGCGATCAAACTAAACTCGATGAGTATTTGGACGCAGTTCGCGAAACGGAAAAGCGAGTTGCAAACTCACAGAAATGGCTGGAAATACCCAAGATCGAGCTGAATGATGACGAACGCAAAAGCTTGAATTTGGATTCCGACGATCAAGCACCGTTTCGGTACATCCAAACGATGTACGACTTGACCTTTCTCGCGTTTCGGACCGATTCGACACGAGTTGCGACCTATCAAATCACCAACATGGCTGATGCCTCGTCGAATGCGATCAGGTTTCCACAGTTGATCGGCTTCAGCGAGAATCTTCACAAGCTTGCTCACAACTGGAACAAGCCCGGCGGAGCGGAAGAGCTTGGGCGTTGGGACCGTTTGATGGTCGAGCAGTTCGCCAACTTCATTGAGCGAATGGCGTCGGCCAAGACGGATGACGGTGTAACCAACGGTTCGCTTTTAGATGAAACCATTGTGTTGTACGGTAGCAGCAACAGCCATACGCATCAAAACACAAACTATCCATTGATTCTTGCTGGCGGCAAGCGATTGGGGCTTCGTCACGGACGATTTTTGCAGTTTGGCGAGGAAGTTCCTCTTTCCAATCTGTTTGTGACTGCATTGGATCGCCTCGGGGTCACCCGCGATTCGTTTGCAGATAGTGAAGGCGAGATTTCAGAATTGACAGGTTCCGTTTGATCAAGGCGGCATCCGTTCTAGCTTTGTTGCTTTTGCTTGGCCTGGGGCGATGGAATCCGTCGATTGCAGATGAACTGCCAAACGGCGTCGCCGCGGTGATAACGAAGTATTGCTCGCATTGTCACGACGCGGAGACCAAGGAAGGCAAACACGACCTCACATCTTTGTCGTTCGATCCGCTTCGACGCGTCAACTTCGATACGTGGGTCAAAGTCTTCGATCGTGTTTCAAAAGGTGAGATGCCTCCCAAAGGCGAATTACGGCCATCGGAAAAGGAACTAACTGACTTCCAACAGTCTATTTCCGATTCGCTGATCTCCGCTGAGCGAGCGCGCGTTGCAACTGAGGGGCGTTCGACTCAACGCCGACTCAATCGTTTCGAGTACGAGAATACTATTCGCGAGTTGTTGCATGCACCTTGGCTACAGCTCAGGGATTTGCTCCCCGAAGATGGCGAGGCGTACCACTTCAATAAAGTCGGCGACGCACTCGATATGTCGCACGTGCAGATTGCCCGCTATCTCGCCGCGGCGGAGTACGCATTGAGGCAAGTCACCGCCAAATCCGCTGCCCCGCCCGAGACAAAAACGACTCGCTACTACGCACGCGAACAGGACTCGTTTGTGCGGAATATTGTTAAGTACAAGTCGGAACCTGAGCGGATCGTGATACCGATTCTCGGCTACAAATCGCAACCTGAGATATTCGCCAAGAAAGCACCCGTCTCCGTCGGCGAGTCCGATCCGGTGCTACGTGAGCTTGAAGCATTCGTCGAAATCGCCAGCCAGTATGAATCCTACGAAATGGACTTCGACAAGTTTAAAGCTCCTATGCCCGGACGATACAAGCTTCGATTCAAGACCTATACTGTCCAAGTAGGCCCAACCAAACCTGTGCCACCTGCTATGGATGAACGGTGGTGGATTCCAGACTTGGAGGACGTGTTCATTGGTCGGCGTTCCCAAACTGTTTCGATCTGTTCGGAAACACCGCCCAGACAATTGCGGTTGCTCGGCAAGTTCGATACGCCTCCGCAACCGACAGTGCACGAGCTCGACGTGTGGCTACTGAAGGGCGAAACGATTCGACCCGATTGCTCTGGATTCTATCGAGCTCGCCAAGGTGCTGGTCGCTTTCAAAATCCAAATGCCACACCCGAAGGTGCGCCTGGCGTCGCGTTTCAATGGATGGAAGTGGAAGGCCCAATCCACGAAACGTGGCCGTCCAAGGGGCATCAAATGCTGTTCGGTGATCTGGCGATCCTAAAAAGCGATCAAATCCAAAGTGAGCCGACGGCGCTAGCCGCGGGTGTCGCGACTGTAAAAGCTTCGAGTGCCATTGAAGTGGCATCGAGAGCCCCTTACGTCGACGCCGAGATTTTGCTGAAACGCTTCATGCAAGCAGCCTATCGCCGACCCGTTCTAGACGCCGATGTGCAACGCTTCCTGCCATTGGCTCATCAATGGTTAAAATCGGGCCGGACGTTTGTCGACTCAATGATCACTGCTTACAAAGCGGTTCTCTGTTCGCCCGAGTTTATTTGCCTGCAGGAAGAGCCTGGGAAACTCGATGACTATGCACTCGCGTCACGATTGTCTTACTTTTTGACCAACGCGGCACCTGACCAAGGCCTTTGGGAGCTAGCTCGTAGCGGTCAACTTCATGACCCAGCAGTGCTGCGTACCCAAACGGAACGATTGCTTAACGGCCCAAAGTCAACGCAATTTGTAAACGCGTTTCTCGACTACTGGCTCGACCTGCGAAAGATGGTGGGTGCAGCACCCGACCCTATTCTTTACGGAGACTACTATCTCGATGACTTGCTGACTGAGTCCGCACTCGAGGAGACGCAGGCATTCTTTAGCGAGATGATTCGATCGAATTTGCCAGCTCGTACAATTGTCGATTCCAATTTCGTCATGGTGAACGAACGACTCGCCAAGCATTACGGGCTACCTCCCTTCGAAGGGGTCCAGATTCGCAGGGTGTCTCTACCACCGGATAGCCCACGCGGTGGCATCATGACTCAGGCCAGCGTCCTTAAGGTGACTGCGGATGGTATCACGACTTCGCCGGTGCTTCGTGGCGCATGGATCATGGATCGAATACTTGGCAAACCTGCGCCGCCACCGCCCAAAAACGTTTCTGCGGTCGAACCCGACACACGCGGTACGACCACCATTCGGCAACAGTTGGCCAAACACCGTGAAGTCGAATCGTGCGCGCTGTGTCACAAAGACATCGACCCACCTGGTTTCGCAATGGAGAGTTTCGACGTCG
>JANMHA010000318.1:0-43882 GCA_031374925.1 Pirellula sp.
ACTTGCATCCAATAATGGAAGCAAATCGAATCCATGCCTTTCGGCAGATATTCTTGGCGATTGGCGAGAGGAACTGATTGCCCGTACGTCTGACAGTCGCGAATTGCGAATCTACTCGACTACAATACCCACTGAGTTTAGGATGCCTACGTTGATGCACGATTCGCAATATCGATTGTCCGTTGCGTGGCAGAATGTAGCTTACAATCAACCGCCCCACCCCAGTTTCTTCCTCGGGCATGGAATGTCCAACCCGTAAGGTGTCCGAGTCTAGCGAGTCCTTGCATCTGGCCAGCTTTCCTTGGCTAACTGAAGGATCGCTTCGATCCCTTCCGTCTGGATCGTTAAACGCGGTTGGGATTCCTGGTGCTGAATTCGAGAGCCTTCTTGCATCTCCAAACGGATGCTTTGGTTGGTTCGTGCTCGATGACCTTCGAACTTGGCCCACAACAAGCGCCGCGTATCGCCTGAGAAAGAATTATGTTATTTAACCGAATTGCCATTCTAACTATGCTCGCCATGATCGCATTTGCGGGCAATTCGATCCTATGCCGTATTGCGCTCAAGCACACCAGTATCGATGCAGCCAGCTTCACCTCTATTCGAATTGTTTCGGGTGCGGCGGTGCTCTGGGTAATCGCTTTTTTCTTTCGCAGTGATCGTACTGGACGGGGGAACTGGGTTTCGGCTTTTGCCTTGTTCGCTTACGCAGCCGGCTTCTCGTTCGCATACATTAGTCTGACTGCCGCGACTGGCGCCCTGCTACTCTTTGGCGCCGTTCAGGCGACGATGATTGGTCACTACTCGTGGGCTGGCCAGGGACTAGATAAACAACAACTAGCCGGGCTTGCGCTCGCGTTCGGGGGGGTAGTCTGCCTATTGCTTCCCGGCCTGTCTGCACCACCGTTGGTCGGCTCGGTGTTGATGCTGATCGCCGGCATTGCATGGGGAATCTATTCAGTACGTGGAAAAGGAGCAGGGGATGCCACCCGGGTCACGGCTGGGAACTTCTTGCGTGCTTCGCTTTTCACAGCACTACTGAGCATTTTATGTTATTCAAGCAGCAACCCAGACATATTGGGAATTGTGTACGCTATGGCGGCGGGCGCAATAACTTCGGGATTGGGATACGCAATATGGTATTCCGTGCTACCGGTGTTGAAGGCCACGAACGCCGCAATCGTTCAGCTTAGCGTTCCGGCCATCGCTGCGTTCGGTGGCATCATCATTCTCGGAGAGTCCCTAACTTGGCGTGTCGTGCTGTCATCGTTTGCCATTCTTGTTGGCATCGCGTTGGTGATCCTTAGTAAAGGACACCGAACTCACACCCAACATGTCGTTAAAGCCGACGCGAAAGAGTATCGCGACTGAGTTCGAATATTGTGAAACAGGCACACGTATTAAGTCACACTCTTTCGTTTCCATCAAACGAATGGGTCAGCATCTACGTCCCAAAGTGGCACACTGAAGGCCGCTATCTAAACGAGCCCGTTCACGACATGACGGCCGAGCGACTCTTTGAGCGACAGTGGGCTTTGGAACTGCTTCAACGCGTACTGACTCATCTGGAGTCCGAGGCGGCAAATAATTCCGAGCTTTTCAAGTTTCTCCGCCCTTTCCTCGAGGGCGGTGACCGGTCAAGCACCTACCGAGAAATCGCAGGGAAGCTTCAAATGAGCGAAGGGGCGTTCAAGGTTGCGGTGAGTCGATACCGTCGGCGTTATCGAGATTTGCTCCGCGACGAAGTGGCATCGACAGTTGCGGATCCGGCTCTGGTCGACGACGAGGGCAGGCAACTCATCAGATCGGTAACAGCAACCGCGTAGAACGTCGCCGTTGGATTTTTTGGAAACGCGAGGAGCGGCCCCTGATTTGGTAACCCTGAACGCGTGATAACCAAGCGATCGGGATAGTGGCCGGATTTCGCCGCTTCCCACCAAGACGCTACTGCGATTTCCACAAGGTTGTGCCTAGCTGCTAGATTCCTAGATTCGGCTGGATTCATGGCAAGCCAATCAAATGTGAAAGCGTCGTACTCCTGCAGGATCGGCCTAGCCAGCAAACTAGCGTCTGCCGTCGCCACAAGTTGGACCATTCCGCATTGTGGCCATTGCCTCTAGCCGAATAGACCACGCAGGATGGATCGGATAGACTGGAGCCTGCAAGCTGCGGGGAAGCGTGTTGGGGTGGAGTATTTAGCCTTTTGATCCGCTTCGCTGCTGTTGGGATAGATTGCTATTCGTTATCAGCTCTGAGACGGATCTATGCACAGTTAACATATACCTGAACCAGCTCATGCCAGTTGTAACTACGCTCAATTTTTTTGGTCGCACAGAAGAGGCACTCATTCTCTATCGAGAGACGCTCGGCGCCGAAACTCTCTTCCTCATGCGATTCTGTGACTGTCCAGACAAATCATTTATGCAACCAGGAATGGAGCAGATGATTTTCCATGCAGCGTTTCGGATCGCCGGCACAGAGTTCATGGCAAGCGATGTGGGGTATTCGGGAGACACAGCCACGCCATTCTTTGCGGGCTTCTCTTTAGCACTACATCCTGAATCGATCGAAAGAGCGAGGACAATATTTGCCGCACTCAGTGTCGGAGGACGAGTCATCATCCCACTTGCGGAATCTTCATTCACGGGTTGGTACGGCATTGTGGTTGATAGCCTCGGTGTTTCGTGGAAAATCAACGTTCGCAAAAGCAGCGGATACAGCAGTCGTGGCTACACACACTCGGAAACCTAACACTGACGGGCTACAACTCTCAATACAGCGATCGCATTTTCCAAGAGAAGCGAGACATGGAAGGTGGCTTCAAAGTTAGTCCGCTTAAGCTCAACGCAGGTCTCGGACAAGTTGAGTCATGGAATGAAAATGCGATTAAAGATCGAGCAAATAAATTGGCGGCGTCCGCAGTAAAAGTATGGACGGCCCCAAGCTGGCCGAAGCAACGTTACTGCAATATCATTGCTAGGAGGCCAGAACATCTGAGGAAGAGCAAGGTGTAAGCATTTTGTACTTGGCTTGTGGGTTTCTCAAATGGCGGGAATCTCCGACTTCGACTGTGAACCGCTTCGCTCCTTTGCTTTTGATACCGGTTGAGCTCTCCCGGAACAATGCTCGCAGTAAGTTTCGACTGAAGTTTCGCGACGATGAAATTGTTACAAACCTTTCTATTCAAGCGAGGCTTCAACAGGACTTTGGTATACGAATGCCGGATCTGCCAGAGTCGGCAGCCGATGATGAAACCTGGACTCCGTCGAAGTACTTTGCCCAGATCGCGGATCTTGTAGAGGAACGTAACGGATGCCGATTCATCCCAAGCCATTGTGATCAATGAAATTGCACAGGGTCGATATTTGGTTTTTCAGGGACCACCGGGAACAGGGAAATCTCAGACCCCTGGCTTACCAAGTAAAACAAGCAGCGGAATGGACAGACCAGGAGAATCAATCCCGAAAGCAATTGGCATTGGAGCTAGATAAGCTGCTCTCGCAGTCGGGTGTTCCGTCGCAAAATCCGTGGTGCGGGGCAAGATGCAAGCCGATGCCACCTTCGGACCTAGAGCGTCTCGTTGTCGCGATTAGGGAACTTCGCCCGCAGGTGCTAGAGTTGCAATCTGCTGGATGCGAGCTCGCAACCATCGTGGGACTCCCGTCGCCGGAGCTTGCTCAGTACGTGAAGCGATGCCCAGAGTTCACTGACCGAACCAAGCTGACCTCACCTAGCTGGGAAACGGATTTGCCAACCGTTGAAAAGGCACTCGAGAACATTTTGCAATTGAATGAGCTTCGTATCGATCTCGGTGGTCGTGTCACAGATTCAGGCCTATTGTCGGATTTGAATGGAACTCGGAAGTCACTTGCGGCGCACGGCAAAAGCTGGTTTCGCGTTTTCAACGCTTCGTATCGGAAAGCGATTCAGACTCTTCGAGGGATTTCAAAAGAGTCTATTCCAACAACATCCCGTGAACGAGTCGAATTGGTCGACAAAATTTTGGGATATCAAGCCGCTTTGTCACAATTGGAAAAAGACACGAAGCGTTGCCAGAAAATGCTGGGCGAGGTTTGGCAAGGTTCGGAAACTGTGAATGAAAAGGCGAACTGTGTACGGAGCGCAGCTTGCTCCATCACTGAAGCTAATTCAGACGATCAAGAATGGTGTTTCGTCGATTACCGACAGGAACAATAACTCGAAGCTTATGGTGGGGCTTTCCCGTCAAATCAACAATCCAACGACGGGTTGGTACGCTGTCGTAGGTGGGCCAAAATCCAAAATCGACATCAATTCGCTGAAGGTGGACCCTGACGACTTCAAACTGCTGACAAGTTCCGGCGAAGCATTCACGGACTTTCCTTATTTCGTTTTCAGCATTGATAATCACAAAACTCTTGACACATGGTATGACCTACCCGAAATGATGGATGCCTGGGACGCGATCAAGAAGGCTGTCCGTGACAACGATCGAAAAGAAGCAGCGGCGAGTCTGGGATCATTCCGCAGGATTCAAGCACGCAACGAACTTGGGAAGGTTACCGGTTACTTCGGGCATTTTTTTGTAGGCAACAGAATTTTGGTCGGTGAGAGCACTGACCGTCCGTCGGCGGAGCGACGAACCACATTTTGCTGAATTTTGAGTTATCATTGAACACATGAACCCTTCTAAACAATCCCTTACGTTTTCCACCGAGCCATGGCTGATTGGACTTTCTATCGCTGTTTGTGCTGCAACCCTAGCCCTTTCGTACTTTGCATGGCGGCGAAGCGCGTTCCTTAAGTCGGTCTTTTGGTTGGAGTTGCTTCGTTGTGGAATTGTCGCGGCAGGAGCTTTCTTACTAAATCAGCCGGAATGGGTTCAGGAGTTTCGATCGGACGAAAAACCAGCTTTGCTCGTCCTCTCAGACAGTTCGCAGAGCATGCAAACGAAGGATGTTTTATCCAAGAACGAATCGGGACAATTGGAGGCGCAATCACGAGCTTCTGCCATCGAACCTCTCCTGAATCATGAGGCTTGGAGTTCGTTTGCATCTCGCATGGATGTTCGAGTGACTGCGTTTCCCGCCGAAGGCAAAGCGGACGGTACCGATCTCAACACCGCTCTCAATCAAGCGATTGAATCGACCACGCGAATCCTAGGCGTTGTCCTGCTTTCCGATGGAGATTGGAACTCTGGGCAATCACCGATGAACGCAGCAATGCGTTACCGTGCACAAGGGGTTCCTATCATTTCCATTCCTGTCGGCTCTTCTACACGCTTGCCGGACATCGAACTACTGAGTGTTGACACTCCCACTTTTGGGATCACCAATAAGGCAGTGCGCATCCCTTTCTCCATTGAGTCCTCACTGCCACGTGACCACGTTGCTAATGTCATAATGACAAGCACCGACGGCGAACGGGTTACGAAAGAAGTGCGTATCACTGCCATGTCTAGGACCGCCGATGCAGTCCTCTGGACCCCTAAGACAGAAGGGGACTTTACCTTGACTGTAGAGGTGCCTCAGCATCCGGACGAAGTGATCTCATCCAACAATACGATGTCCACTCCAATCGCGATTCGACAGGAGAAACTCAAGGTTCTGGTCATCGACAGTTACCCGCGCTGGGAGTATCGGTACCTACGAAACGCATTGTCTCGCGATCCCGGTGTTGACGTAGCTTGCTTGCTCTTTCATCCAGGTCTAGGCAAAGTCGGTGGTGGGAACAAAGACTATATCAAGGAGTTCCCTAATGGCATGGATGAGCTTTCAAAATTTGACGTTGTCTTCTTGGGTGACGTCGGACTCGACCAAGGCCATCTGAGTGAGGAGCAGTGCAAGTTGTTGCGTGGCCTAGTGGAGTTTCAAGCCAGCGGACTCGTGTTTATGCCGGGTTGGCAAGGTCGCGAACATTCTTTCGTGGATACCGCACTCGAACCCTTATTGCCCGTCACTTTGGATCCATCACAGCCCTACGGTTTTGGTTCCAAGACTCCCATGCGATTTGAGTTGACCGAGGCAGGCCGAAGAAGTCTTTTGACCAAACTGGCCGATACGCAAGACGAAAACCTTGATGCTTGGAATACGTTGCCGGGCTTTCAATGGTATGCACCTGTAATCCGGGCCAAGGCAGGGAGCGAAGTCCTCAGTGTTCATCAGGACATGAGCAATGAATTCGGCCGTATTCCGCTGCTGGTGACCAAGACGTTCGGTGCCGGCAAGGTACTGTTCATGGGTACCGATGGGGCTTGGCGTTGGCGGCGCGGTGTCGAGGATAAGTACCACTATCGCTTTTGGGGGCAAGTCGTTCGATGGATGGCTTATCAGAGGAACATGGCAGAGGGAGAGACGATGCGTTTTTATTTCTCCCCGGACCAGCCGATGCTTGGACAGACGCTAGCGCTGCGAGCCAATGTGATGGAAACCAACGGTGAGCCATTGGCGTCTGGAGATGTAACCGTTCGAATCGAAGCCCCTTCGGGCAAATTCCAAGTGATTCGATTGGCGAGTGGCGGGGCCGAAAGCTGGGGTTCGTTCGAAGGCCGCTATGAAGTGGCCGAACCGGGGTCGCATGCTGTCATCCTGACCTGCAAACAGACCGGGGCCACCTTGGAAACGACCTTCTTCGTGCAGGGGGCGACACGAGAACGAGTTGGGTTGGCGGCTCGTCCGAAGGTGCTCGAGGAACTTTCCAAAGTAACCAATGGCAAGGTGTTTTCCTTGAGCGATCGAGAGAAATTGCTGACAGCTATCGGCAACATTCCGGATCCGCCGTCAACGTTGCGTCGGCTTCAGCCTTGGGCGCATCCGCTAACGGTCGCGTTAATGATTGTGGCTTTGGCCACATTTTGGGTTGGTCGAAAATGGGTGGGATTGATTTAATTGAAATATTGGGCACTTCTCGAGCAACAACGCACAATCTGAAGTGCCTCGATTCGAACATTCCAGAGGTATTTGCTGCATGATCTTAAAGCGGAAATGAATTTCCGCACTCCAAAGACAGACGTGCACTTCTGTTCTCCTAGTCCCATTGCAGCTGGCGGGGAAACGGATCACAATTCCTTCAGCCAACGGGAAACTCATTGACTGCTGAGACTTAGCGAGGAAAGATCATGTCGACCAAATCGGATTCACCGGATGTCAACGCTGTTCAACCCTATATCTCACCGAATGATAATTCAGTGCCCGAGTTTACGTTAAGGGCGATTACTTTGGGGTCCATCTTTGGCATCTTATTTGGTGCGTCAACCGTCTACTTGGCACTCAAAGCAGGTTTGACCGTATCTGCGTCGATTCCCATTGCAGTCTTAGCGATCTCGATCGGCAAACGGTTTTTGGGAACCAGTATCCTAGAGAACAACATCATTCAAACCTGCGGCTCGGCTGGCGAAAGCGTTGCGGCAGGTGTTGTCTTTACCTTACCGGCGTTTATTTTCTTGAGTGGCGACGTGGGCAAGGGATATTTCGAGGTTGGAACGATCATGATGATCGCCATCCTCGGTGGGATTCTTGGAACTTTGATGATGATCCCATTGCGTCGACCGCTGATTGTTAAAGAGCACGATTCCTTGCCCTATCCAGAAGGAACGGCATGCGCTCAAGTATTAATCGCGGGTGAAAAAGGTGGCAGCTTAGCAGCAACTGCATTCTTTGGACTTGGGTTTGCAATCTTGTACGCATTGCTTCAGAAAGTCGTGCACGTCATCGCAGAAACACCGCGTTATGTAACGAGTTTGAGCAATAAGTTTTTGCCCTCTGCTTCGGTGGCTGGTGAAATAACTCCTGAGTATCTTGGTGTTGGTTATATCATCGGCCCAAAAATCAGCGGAATCCTTGTGGCGGGGGGCGTCTTTGCTGCATTCGCATTGACGCCGTTATTGGCTACGCTGGTCCCACAAGAGGTCATTGTCGCCCAGCTCGAGAAGCTCGCCATTAAGCCTGCGAAGTTTGGGTGGAATGCGGAAACGAAGCAGTTTGCGGATTCGGCCGAAGCGATCTACCGAGCCTACATTCGGCAAATTGGGGCAGGCGCGGTGGCGGCTGCAGGATTCATTACGTTATTAAAGACTTTCCCGACGATCGTTGCCTCGTTCTTGGAGGCGTTTCGATCCCTAACTCGTGGAAGCAAAAGTACCGTGGTTCGAACTGAAAAAGACCTTTCGATTTTAGTGGTTGTACTAGGAAGCATCGGCTTGGTTGCATTAATGGGAATACTGCCCGGAATCCCGGGTGATACGGTACTCAACAAATTGATGATCGGTGGGCTTGTTATTATCTTTGGCTTTTTCTTTGTAACTGTGGCGAGCCGAATCGTCGGGATCATAGGGTCTTCCAACAGCCCAATTTCTGGCATGACGATCGCGACCATCATGGGAACGGCGTTGGTCTTCATCGGCATCGGTTGGACAGGAACATTTTATGAACCGATGGCCTTGGTTGTCGGAAGCATCGTTTGTATCGCTGCCGCGAATGCGGGGGCAACGAGCCAAGACCTCAAGACGGGTTATCTGGTTGGTGCGACACCCATGTATCAACAGTTAGCCTTGTTTATCGGGGTTGTTGTATCGTCGTTAGTGATCGGCTTTACCGTTAAGTACCTGGACACTCCGACACCGCTGATGCTTGAGAACGGAATCACACACGCAATCGGGGAGAAGTACAATGCACCGCAAGCGACATTGATGGCGACGCTTATCAAGGGCTTGCTCTCATTCAACCTCGACTGGCAATTTGTTCTCGCCGGTTGTTTCGTTTCGGTAACCATGGAGCTTTGCGGGATTAAATCGTTGTCGTTTGCCGTGGGGCTCTACTTGCCGCTTGCGACAACGCTTCCCATCTGGATCGGCGGTTTGATTCGCGGATTGGCGGACTACCTCAAGAATCGAGGTGGAAAGCCAAAAACCGAACACAACGAAGCAGAAGACGAGCTGGGCAAGGGGAATTTGTTTGCGACCGGGTTGGTGGCGGGTGGAGCGTTGGCGGGTGTTGTCATCGCGTTGTTATCAGTGAACGAAGATGTTGCAACCTATCTCAAAGCTTGGAGTGCTGAAGCAGGCTTGAGCAGTGCATTGTCGGGACTCGTTCAATCGCTCGGTGTTGCGGAGGCACATGCTGGCCACGTTGGTTATCAGCTTTTTGGAGTATTATGCTTCGCTTTCATGGGATCGGTGCTGTTTATTTTTGCGAGACGGAAGTAGTCAGCTTGCCGTTCTTGTAAGAACTTGTAAGTACTTGAGGGAACTTGAGGGAACTTGAGGGAATTTGAGGGAATTTGAGGGAATAGGTGTGGCACGCCCAAAGCGAAGCGTGGGCGTGGGGGGGCGAGGAATGATCGGATGGCTACTAGCTAGATCTATGGAAAACATCCCCCGAGATAAACTCGTGAGCATTTCGCCATGCCGACTGCTTTTTGGCTTTATGCTCAGGGTTCTGACAATCTTTTCTAGAGTTTCCGGCTCGCTCGCACGACATTCCATTTCGGCCAACCTGTTAATGGCGGTTCCATCTCAACTGCCCAATACTGGTGTAATGCAGATGAAATACTCGAGTCGTTCCAGCTTTGATCCGACATCCAAAGTTCATTCGGTAGGGACCGCTGGAGAAGCTCCTCCAAAAACTGCGGTGTCTCGCCAAAATAGTCCAGTCGATCGTTAATGGTTGCCACTATCGCTGAACCTTGATGGATCGCTTGTTTGATCGTCACACCCCATTCCGAGGAAGATTTGGCGATTTGCGTAGCGGCCGCAATTGCGTTGGTCGTACTAGGAAAAACCGTATTTACTCCGTCGTTCATGGTTTTAATGACGCAGCCGCTGTTGCTGGCAACAATTCTGGCCATGTTCTGCAGGTGCCGCAGTATCTGAGAGCAGGCGGCTTGATCGGAAAGGGAAGCATAGAGCTGGACGGCATTTGCAATCTGACAGCCCAAAAGCGTAACTGTCGTGAGACTTACCATTTGCCCTGGCGAAAGCACTTCGTCGGGAAACCACTCGCGAAACGCAGGCAACTGGGCCGCGTCCGCCGCAGTGAGTGCATCGGCACGTGACGCAAGTCGTTCGATTCGAATTTGCCTCGGGTCCGCAAGCCGATTCAAAAACGAAAGGACTTGTTCGCCGCTTCGCAGAGTCGGAACATCCTGTTTTGCTGCGGGGTGAGCGAGGTCGATATCCCATCGACCTACTTGGCCCACTGGAGCGACTCTGAAATCGACAACGTAGGGGAGCTGGGGACCTCGGAGTCGATACTGGCCATCGTTGAGCCGAAGCTGTAAATTGAGACGTTCATCCGGTTGCAAACGAACTTGGGCGACGACGTGCGCAGAAAACGCTGGTCCTCCGACGCAGTAGGTGCGTGTCTCGGCAGCGCGCACCTCGGGATGGGCTCGGAAAATCAATTCGATGCTCTGGGCGAAATCGAGTTCGTAGTCGACGTTGCAGGCTTCACAATGCCCATGATCGGCCAAGCCCTTGAGCGTTTCTTTGACGTCGGATGGAATGCGACATGTTGGGCAGAGAATGTCCCAAAGCAGAATGAGTGCCCCCTCGCGAGCTGCCAACAAACATACCTCGATGACTTCATCGGGCTTCAATCCGAATCGCTCTGCTAAGGCCAACGGCCTCAGCCGGGCTACTTCCAGGTCGGTTGCAAACTCGAGGTACTGTTCGAGGGTATCGAGTACTTTCGGATCGATGGCTGGTGCGCTGGCTCGGACTCGTGAGAATCGCTCGCTGAGTCGGCGTTTCTGTTCTCGTGTAATTGCCTTCGTTGCTGCAAAAGCGTTGGTCGACGTGCTGCTATTGGAGTTGGATTGCAGGTATTCGTCGATCTTCTCATAGACACGACCGAAGTTCCGTTCCGACTTGTTGCCAATTTGAAAGCGAGCAAACATTTTGCCCATAAAATTCCGCGGTACCATCTGCAAAGTTTGAACCACGAGAGTTCCACCGTCCGACTGAGGATTGAGTTCAACGACATTGGTAAACCAATGAAATGGCCCACTTGGGAATTGTCGCAAAACGCTCATGCGTCGCCCTTCGATCCATTCGTAAGGATGCTCTTCCCATTCCATCGTCATTCCCATCGCGCGCACAGTCGCGATTCGCCGCATACCAAGTTTAGGGTCTTGAAAGGTTTTATAACGAACGGCAGGCAAACCGATTGCATTATTCACTCGATCCGTATTGGAAACGTAAGGCCAGAGGGCCTCGGGCGAAGAACGGAATTTCCATTGGAATTGATACCTCAAGACTCCTCGCGCATTGGCCTCGGGGACGGCTGGATGCAGTAGGATGGATGTGCGAGTGCCAGAGAGCAGTCCTTCGAGATCCTGAAAAAGTTCGCCTGCATTTTGATAGCGCGCATTCGGATTCTTGGCCAAGCACTTATTGATTACTTCCTGAATCGCATCGCTCGCTGTTCCGACGAAGGTACGAATTTTCGGGACGGTTTCATCGCATTGCATTCGAAATATTTCGATAGGGGATTGGGCGTCGAATGGAACTCGCCCAGTCAAGCATTGAAACAAAGTGATACCGAGAGCATAAACATCCGTTGCCGGCCCGACCTCCTCTCCGCGACACTGCTCAGGGGCCATGTAATAGGGCGTCCCCACAATCATCCCGGTTTGGGTCATAGCCATCGACTCGGCCGCTTCGAAATTTTTTGCTAAGCCAAAGTCAGCAACCTTGATCAATGGCTCCCCTTCCGACAGATCGATGCTGCCGTTTTGAAAAGAGCGTTCGCCTCGTGCGCTGAGTAAAAGGTTTGCAGGCTTGATGTCACGATGGACCATGCCAATTTGGTGGGCCACATTCAGGCCACTAGCAGCATCGGCAATGGCGCTAACAACCAACGTTTCATTCATGGGTTTCTGAGTTCGCGTAAAGTCCGCCAGACTTCCACCAGGAACATATTCCATGGCGATATACATTCTGTCATCGGAGCGATTGAATTCGATGAGCCGAGCTATCGCTGGATGATCGACGGTGGACATCAATCTGGCTTCTTTTGCGAACCGACGGGAGGCCTTTTCGTCTTTGGCCATTCGTTCGGTGAGAACTTTGATGGCGACCAGTTGGTCGTTGCTTAGATCCCGCCCCAAAAAGACAGCACCCATTCCGCCTTCGCCGAGCGATCGTTCGATAGAAAATCGTCCGATCTGGGGCAAGTGCATCGGGAGCCTCCTTTCTTTAACTACCGTTTCTAAAGCAAACGCAGGGAGTTCCTGAGTTGCATCGTGGCCCGTATCACCGGCACCGGAATCCAATTCGCTCCATTGCGAACTTGAATTATCGGTCATTAGGAAAGTACTTGACCGATTGGCAGCGATGCAATCCTGCAAACGTTCGACGATGTCCTCCATGGATGGTCGATCAACCCACTCGGATTGCAGCATCTCAACCTGAATGGTCTTTACGGTCTCAAGTGAGCTCAGGCTCGAGGAACGAAGCAACATGTCGCGCATAAGAGTCCCCAACGAATACACATCGTTGGCGAGCGCGATAGCCCCAATCCGGGTTTCCATTCGATTCTCGAGTAAGCAGCCATCCACAAGATCGATTACGGAACTGATCTGGCTGGCTTTGGATGTCAGTGAATTCGCCGTTGTCCAGTAAACGTAGCTTGGGAGCAAACGTCCATGCGCTAGACCAATGCGATGGGAAGCGGCAAGCCCTTGTGCAATCTCCAACAGCGTCGGAAGGGTTTCCTCGGAGGCGGAGGCTTGAATCTCAAGTTTCTGAGCGTGAACAAAAGGAGTCGCAGTCACAAGAGATTGTTCTGTGTCCTCCACAACGGAAATCGGCAGAACATTCTTGTGCACGACAAGCGACGATCGTCGGATACACTCAACCGTCTCATCAAAGAAATCAAACTTGGACTCATGGAATCGAAAAAATCGCACCATTCGAAACGAGTCGTCGGCTTTAGTGGCCAGAAAAATCTGGAAATGACTGCAACTCGCCAGCGGTTTTACCAGTTTATAGTCTTCGATTTTCACTGCAGAGCCTGTCGAAACGATAGCACGAATAGAACTTGAGAAATGCAGTATATTCGAACAGGCACTCACGGTTGCGTTTCGGTGGCTGCACAGATGCACAGATGCACGAATGCATGAATGCACAAAGCCATGGTTGAGCGGGAGCTTGTCTCCCCTCGACCTTGTTTTGGCGTACTATCAAGCCGCAGTCTAGCAGTCGCGCTCCGCTCCGTCCCCGACTGCCGAGGGCGGTCGGGGACGGAGCGAGCGCCTTTACTGACTAAGCCCCACTATTAGGACACCAAAACGGCGTCCGTCGGAAACGAGCTCCGAGCGGACGAGAACTTTTCACAATTTGCCCAACGGGGTTTATCAGGCGTGCTAATGCTAAGTGCTGGGCATACCGAGTGTTCAATCGACGACGACTGAACCCCGTGCTATACTTAATGGTCACTGAATCTATTGAGAAAATCTCTCAACGAGCAACCTTTCGCGGCCTATACCCGTGATTTATTTTCATTTACCCCCATTTTCAGACTGTTAGAAGACAGTTCCAGGAGAGAAAGCGAATGGCTTCTGTTTCCAACCGCCAAACCACGACTGTCATGACAGGTGCCGAAATTGTGGTGAAATCCCTTGTGGATCATGGCGTTGAAGTCATTTTCGCGTACCCAGGTGGGTGCAGCATGCCGATGCATCAGGCCCTCACGCGGTACGAAGATCGCCTTCGAACGATTCTTCCACGGCACGAACAAGGGGGTGCGTTTGCCGCTCAGGGGTACGCGCGATCGACCGGGAAGATTGGCGTGGTAATGGCGACGAGCGGTCCAGGAGCGACGAATTTGGTGACAAGTATCGCCGATGCGAAATTGGACAGCATCCCACTTTTGGCCATAACGGGCCAAGTTCCTACAGGTGTAATAGGGACCGACGCATTTCAAGAAACCCCAATCGTGGAAGTTTGCCGGGGCATCACCAAGCATCATTACCTGGTTACCAAAGTAGAAGATGTACCGCGGGTCATGAAGGAAGCCTTTCATATCGCGACAACGGGCCGACCGGGGCCAGTTTTGGTGGACATGCCCAAGGATGTTCAGATGAATAGCTGCGAAGTGGATTGGGATGTTCCCATGAACTTGCCGGGCTACCAGCCTTCGAAACACCCCAATGCTAAAGCCGAACAAATCCGACAAATCGCTGCGGCTATCAAGCATAGCAAACGTCCGATCCTATATTGCGGTGGTGGTGTTGTAACCGGCGAAGCCCATCTTGAACTGCGTTCATTGATTGAAAAGACTGGAATTCCAATCACCATGACAGTTATGGGGCTTGGTCTCTATCCTGCCGATGGTCCGCTCTCGCTTGACATGCTCGGGATGCATGGCAGCGCCTACGCGAATTATTCCGTGCGAGATTGCGATCTACTTATTGCATTGGGAGTTCGGTTCGATGACCGAGTGACGGGCAATAAGAGTGCGTTTGCCAAGAACGCGAAAATCATTCATGTCGACATTGACGCCTCTGAGCTAAACAAGAACAAAGTGGCTCACATATCGGTTCGAAGCGACATCAAGTATGCGTTGACGGAACTCAACAAGATTGTTGAAAAGCCCGATGATATTTCGGCTTGGGTATCGACTTGTAATGCGCAAAAAGCAAAGCATCCCTTCGCATACGACGAGGCGTTTGACGGCATTCTTCAGCAGCATGCGATTCGAACTCTTTCGAACATGACCAAGAATAGGGATACGTTTGTTTCGGTAGGAGTGGGCCAGCATCAAATGTGGGCTGCTCAGTTCTTCCAGTTCCGAAAACCGCGCACTTGGATGAGCAGCAGCGGACTTGGAACGATGGGATTTGGATTGCCCGCTGCGATGGGAATACAGGCTGCCCACCCAGATGCTTTGGTGATTGACATCGACGGGGATGGTTCCTTCCAGATGAACATTCAAGAGTTGGCAACATTGCACTGCGAAAAGTTGCCCGTGAAGGTACTGCTGTTGAATAATCAGCACCTTGGGATGGTAGTCCAGTGGGAAGACCGTTTCGAAGGCTCCAACAGGGCTCACACCTACTTGGGACCCATCGACGACGAAGAGGCGCGTGGTCCTGGTTCCACGGTAGCCCACTCCTACGCTTCTAGGCGTTATCCAAACTTTGTGCAGATTGCCAAAGGTTACGGATGCGGAGCTGCCACGGTTAGCAAAAAGAAGGATTTGGAGGCTGCCTTGCAGGAAATGATTAGCTATCCAGGTCCGTTTGTACTAGACGTGGAAGTGCCGTTCCAAGAGCATGTTTTGCCGATGATTCCAGGTGGCAAAACGGTTGAGGATATGATTTTGAAGTAGACATCGGTTAGAGTACGCAACGAGAGGAATTAAGACTTGTCACTACTTGCGATTGCAATTCTTTTGTTCTTTGCTGCGATCGTCATCTTTGCTATCGATTTGATGATCCCAAGTGGTGGCGTGTTGGTGGGTGTGACGGCATGTTTTGCATTCGCTGCCATCTTGGTGGCGTTTCGGCATAGTACCAATACAGGCGTTTGGATGCTGATTGCAACTCTTGGGGCAGCACCATTGATGATGTGGGGTTTTCTCGAGATTTGGCCGCGGACGCCACTAGGCCGGCGTATGACAAGCCCGCCGGCACCAGCTGGAGAATTCGTTTGGTCGGATGCAGCCAAGTCCAAGGATGCGCACGCGCTAATCGGCGCCGAGGGGATGGCGATGGGAGAAATGATACCGAGCGGTTTGGTTCAGATTGGCAATCAATCTTATGAAGCCTTTAGCGAAAGTGGTCCGATCGATGCTGGCACGCCAGTGCGGGTGACTCGGCTTGACGTCGGAAGATTAGTGGTTGCAACCATTCGCACAAGCAATCAGCAGAATGCTCCCATGTCCCATGGAACTGGATTGGATCGACCAATCTCGGAATTCGATCTCGACTCGATTGACAGCTAGAGCTTAGACAATTCTAAAAAGTGGGGTATGCATCCTGATCGGGACTTTAAAATGCCGTTTTGAATCGCGGACTTAGGCGAGCGGCAGGGTGAAAACTACCGATCATAACCCGAAACGTGAGTGAGGGACCTGCTGAATTGCCCCTCGCTTACACTTCGGGTTGGGATAATGCAGGCTGCCGATCGCCTTATTGCTTTTAAACTGCTGTCACAGTGAAGTCCTACGATATACAATGACAGCGGGATAGATTTTTGGGATTCCATCGTTTTGATTCCCGATTCACCAGAGTTTTCTTGGAGGACCACGCCTTGAAGGAAACATTTGACGACAATGCATTGCGAGAACGGGCCGAAGAATCGTTACCGGGTGATGTCGGCCATTCGAAGATCTGCCTTGAATCGCTGTCGGCCGACGCAGCAAAGCAGATGCTACAGGAGTTAGAAGTTCGTCGCTTTGAGCTAGAGTTTCAGAACATGGAACTACGACGCGCTCAGTTGGAACTGGAGGGTTGGCGGACGAGCTATTTCGACCTCTTTGACCTAGCGCCGGTGGGCTATGTCACGGTCTGCGAGCTCGGATTGATTTTGCAAGCCAACCGCGCCGCGGCTGCAATTTTGGGACTGCGGCAGGCTGATCTCATCAGGAAACCACTTGGCCGTTTCATCCATCGTGAAGATGCCGACGTCTACCACAACCTGACCAAACGGGTCTTCGAAACCAATGGACCTAAGGCATGCGAACTGCGCATGATCAAGGAAGGTTCGTCGTTCTGGGTGCATGTGGCGGCTACCGGTGTACTGGACGAGGATGGCCTGCCGAGACTCCGCGTCGCGTTGAGCGACATTTCCGCGCTCAAGCAAGCGGAGCACGCCCTGCGGGAGAGCGAAGAGCGTTACCGACGCATCGTGCAAACCGCCGAGGAAGGGATCTGGACGATAGATGCCTCGGGGAAGACGGACTATGTCAACCCGAAAATGGCGCAAATGATGGGATACACGGCAGCGGAAATGCTTGGACGCCCACTCGACGACTTCATGGACTACGAGGGGCGCGCCATGTTGGTGAATCTATTGGAGCGCCGCAAAAACGGTGTTGCCGAGCAGTTTGAATTCCGATATGTGCGCAAGGATGGCTCCAAATTGTGGGCCCTCGTTTCGACCAATCCGTTGTTCGATGCCAACGGTGTTTATTTAGGCGCGCAGGCTTTGCTGACTGACATCGAAGTACGCCGGGAAGCGGAGGCCAAATTGCGATCGAGTGAGGATCGCTACCGTCGTATCGTGCAGACCGCCGAGGAAGGGATCTGGACGATCGACGCCGAGTCGCGGACCGATTATGTCAATCCAAAGATGGCGAAGATGCTCGGCTATACGGTCGAAGAAATGCTTGGACGCCCGCTCGAAGACTTTATGGACATGGAGGGGCGATCCATTTCTGCAAAGAATGTGAAGCGCCGCCAGGAAGGGATCGCTGAGCAGCATGAATTTAAGTTTTTGTGCAAGAATGGTTCTGATTTGTGGGCGTTCCTTTCCACCAATCCAGTCTTCAATGACAGCGGTGCCTATGTTGGCGCTCTAGCGATGGTGACTGACCTCACCGAACGTCGACAGGCCTTACAACTATTGGCATGGGAAAAGGAAGCACTAGAAATGGTCGGCAGCACTACATCGGTGCATGACCTATTGAGCCAGTTGATGCTCAGCCTAGAAAAGCAGTTGCCTGGTGCTTTTTGTTCGGTCCTTTTGTTGGACTCGAGTGGTCGCTACCTTCGGCATGGTGCGGCCCCTAGTTTGCCAGATGCCTACAATGCACTTATCGACGGCATTACAATCGGTCCCACCGTCGGTTCGTGCGGAACTGCGGCGCATGTCGGGCGGCAGGTCATTGTTTCGGATATCGGCACCGACCCGCTTTGGGCCGATTACCGCGAACTGGCATCGGAGCACAATCTCCAGGCCTGTTGGTCCACTCCAATTTGCGGCAGTGATGGGAAAATTTTGGGTACTTTTGCGATCTACTATCGTACTAAGCGACAACCTATTTCTACTGAGTTGGAAGTTATTGCCAGGGCCGTCCACATCACGCGCATTGCCATTGAGCGGAGTCGCGTAGAGGCTGCGCTTCGCGGCAGCGAAAAAAAGTTTCGTATGCTTTTTGAAAATGCGAGCGAGGCAATCTTCCTCGTGCAGGCGGATAGGTTTATTGACTGCAACCTCCGTACCCTCGAAATGTTTGGCTGCGACAGTCGCGACCAAATCGTGGGACATTCGCCGTATGAGTTCTTGCCGTCGTCGCAACCCAACGGTCGGGACTCGTACGAGTTGGCTATTGAGAAAATCACGGCGGCGTATGACGGCCAGCCGCAGTTCTTCGAATGGATGCACACAAAAGTCGACGGCACTCCTTTTCTTGCCGAAGTCAGTTTGGACATAGTGAATTTAGGAGAAGGCGTCTTCCTTCAAGCCATTGTCCGCGACATTACGGAACGCAGAAAGCACGAACTCCAGCGTGAGCAACTCGACCGGAATATGCAGGAGGCGCAAAGACTTGAGAGTCTCGGCGTACTCGCCGGTGGGATCGCCCACGATTTCAATAACATACTTGCTACTATCCTTGGCAACGCGGAACTGATGCGTCTAGGCGAAACGAGCGAGCCCTCTTTGAAGCGAGAGAGGCTTGAAGAAATTCGAAAAGCCGGGTCTAGAGCGCGTGACCTAGTACAACAGATTCTTTCGTTCAGCCGTCGCCAGCCGACGGAACTCAAACAGCTTGCGCTCACTCCAGTTATTGAAGGATCATTACGCCTGCTACGCGCGGGTTTGCCCGCTCGATTGAAGCTCTCTTGCCAGTGCGAAGCCGATATACCTCTTGTGCTGGCTGACGCTACTCAGATCGAACAGGTTGTTATCAATCTTGTCACCAACGCCATGCAGGCTATCCAAGACGGCCCTGGGCAGATCGATCTTCGATTGGATTCGGTGATTATCGATCCGGGATTTTTGCAGACCCATCCGGTACTTCGTACACTGTCCGAGGGTACTGGAGGGCAGTTCGTACGGATCTCCGTCAAAGACGATGGACCAGGCATGGATAGCGCGACACGCGCGCGGGTTTTCGAGCCGTTCTTCACGACCAAGCCGGTGGGAGAAGGCACGGGGTTGGGGCTGTCCGTGGTACACGGCATCGTGCAAGGGCACAAGGGAGCGATCGAGGTCGAAAGCCAACTGGGAAACGGGACGACTTTCACGGTCTATCTGCCAATCGCCCCAGCGCAGGTTGGTTCTACCGAAGTCAAACCGATACTTGGGAACAGCAGCACAATTTTGGACAAAGGCTCCGTCTCAAAAATACTCGTCCTGGATGACGATGAATCGGTGATGCGGATGGTTAAGCAGCTGCTTGCGCTGCGAGGTTACCGAGTGGTCGGCTATACGGATCAGCGTCTAGCGCTCGATGCAATCAGCGCCGACCCGGCCGCCTTTGACGTGGTGGTGACTGACTACAATATGCCGGGGATGCAGGGGTTGGATGTGGCCCGCGAAGTTCGCGCGATTCGGGCTGACCTGCCGGTGGCTGTAACATCGGGATACATTGACGAAGAGTTGCGATTTAGCGCGGCGGCAGCGGGAGTCCGGGAGCTGATTCCCAAACCGTTCGCCATGCAAGATTTTTTTGCGGTCATAGAACGGCTAGCGCAACCAAGTATAGAAATGCATAGTCGGTAAAAGAACAGGAAAACCAATACCATTCGTGCAACACTTGGAGTAGTTTGATCGACCAAGCCAGAACCAAGACGACAACCCAAGCAAGCCCCATACCTCGCGGCAAGCAAACAGGGCGGCGACAGTACGCAAGGCCTATTCCCCATGCGGCACAGCCGACGGCCATAAGAGTCATGGGAATTGCCATCGCATTGTGATGCAAGGAACCCAGCCAATCGCCACGAAATAAACAGCCAAGGCTACGTAGTCCTCCGGTTGTCGGGGCCGGCAGACCGGTGAAGAATAGGAAAAGTGCGGGAGGCAATTGCCCACGGCCGAGCCAGTAAACTTGCCAAACACCATAAACCGAAATCATCACAACCGCCAAGCATCGTAATGCCATTTGCCACAAACGTAGGCAGAGTTGTGTTTCGATCATGGTTGCCAATTCCTAGATGAGAGTCGAATGCTCTGGGCAAGAGGAGTCGAACTCGCTATCGCCAGCGTCTCACTCCTCAAAACCCTTGCACGAATCTAGTAAAAATGGGATCCAGCAGAGTGGCAAACACAAGAACAACAGCAGGATGAAGGCAATCAGTCCAGTCTGATTTAGTCCAATAAAAACTGCTTTTCCTTGGGGCATGATTAATCCTCGCTTTTGATAGACCACTATTGAAACGAATCTTACTTAATCGCATCCAGCCGATAGCGAAAGGTAGTCGCTCGATGGACTGGACGCAAGTCCCCATGTCGAACGAAAGTGAGCGCGATCATATGGATTTTGGAATGCATTCCTAGCCATCCCTCAATCGTCCATTCTCCTAATTATCTTTTGGCCTGGTACACACCAGAATGCCAAAAGCAATGGACAGATTTGAGCTGTTGCTCGACAATGAAGCGGCCTTTCCTTGAGGCGAGCGGCGATGTGAAAACAACCAATCATAACGCGGAATATTAGGAACCCGCGGAATGGTCCCTCGCTTACGCTTCGGGTTGGGATACTTCAATCTGCCGAGCGCGCCTTGCCAGGCGACAAGCCGAAATGAAATGCGAATACCCCTTTGGCAATTTTTGACCTTTTTCAAATCGTACCAGGAGTTTTTATGGCAGTCTTTTCATTTCTACTGGTGGCCCTATTGGTCAATAATGAGGGTGAGCCCTCGTGGCCCGCTTTCCTAGGCCAAGGGGCCAGCATTGAGCGATCAGAATTGACGCCAGTGAATTGGTCGGCAAAGGAAGGGGTTCTATGGAACGTTGCCATTCCAGGGCACGGACAGTCCAGCCCCGTTACATGGTCCGACCGAATCTTTATTACATCGACGGTTGGGCCAAAGAAGGATGACTACCACGTGCTATGTTACGCCGTTCAAGATGGAAAATTGATTTGGGACTACACGTTCAAAAACTCAGATCCGGTTGAAAACAGCGTCTACGTGAGTCGAGCAGCACCAACACCTGTGGTCGACAAGAATAGACTCATTGCGTTTTTTGAAAGTGGCGACATCGTCGCGATGGATCACCAAGGGAAAGACATTTGGAAAACTTCTATTACGGAAAAATACGGCAAGTTCAAGAATAAGTTCGGCTTGAGTGGCTCTCCCGTCCAGAATAAGAATCAAGTCTTCATTCTCGTGGACGATGAAGGACCGAGTTATTTGATCGCTTTGGACAAGGCGACTGGACAAGAAAGTTGGAAGCAGGAACGAACACCAAGGAATAGTTGGTCGTCGCCTGCCATGCACACCATTGAAGGGATAGAACAAGTCGTGGTCAGCTCAGCCGGTTCCGTCGATGGTTACGAATGCGCAACGGGCAAGCTACTTTGGAGCTTTACCGATGTGGGTGGAAATACGGGTTGCACTCCAATTTCCATTGGCAATGGGAAATTCTTAATCGCTGCATCGGCTGGACGCGATGGTGGAAACGCAGAGCTGGCAAAAAAATCGAACGCCCTGATGCAAGTCACTAGACAAGCCGCCGTGTGGCAACCAGCTGTTCTCTGGAAAGCCGACGAGGCAACACCATCCTGGGCTTCACCGATCGTTTATCAAGGTTGCGCGTATTGGGTAAATACCAAGGGTGTCATTTTTTGTTTCGACGTAGAATCGGGCAAGTTGAACTACAAGGAACGCTCGAAACAATCTTGTTGGGCAACTCCATACGGCGTGGCCGATCGTGTTTACTTTTTTGGTAAAGATGGGCTGACAACCGTGATTGCGGCTGGCAAAGAGTTTCGGTCCATCGCGGAGAACGAACTCTGGGACCCGAACGCGGTAGCGGTCGATAGCTCGGGAGGCGCAAAGGAATCCACCGAAGAACGTCGCAACGCCGCCGCGATGTTTTCCGGCCCAACACAATACGGCTACGCGGTTGTTGATGGCAAGATCATTATGCGCACCGGTGATCGGCTGTTTTGCATCGGAAAATAGGTTCGCGAAGCGCACCCTGAGAACGAATGAAATCAAAGTCTCGCAAGGCGACAATAGTTGTTATTCGTTGCTCCATAATTCCATTAGTCGAACGACATGTTGCGCCGCCTGGACCATGTAGTCGAGCGATACGAATTCGCGGGCCGAATGGATGTTGTATTGCCCGACCGACAGGTTGGGTGTAGGAAGTCCCAATTCGGTCATCAATGCGCCATCCGTACCACCACGAATCGAGTCGCGGCGGGAGGGATAGCCGAGGTCGCTATAAGCTCGTTGCGCAAGTTCAATTGCTTTTGGAAATCGTTTCAGTGCATCAGCCATGTTGCGATACTGTACGCACGTTTCGACATCGACTCTTAACCCTGGAAAAAGTTGGATCACGGCGTCTGCTATTTCTCGCAAACGCTCGGCGTAATCTGCCAACGTCTCTGTAGCGAAGTCCCGGAGAATGAACTGCAGTTTGGTTTCGCTTACGCCACCTTGAACCGTGTAAGGGTGAATGAAGCCCTCGCGATCCGCTGTGGACTCTGGAGATAGCTTGTCCATAGGCAGCTTGGCGATGAAATGGGCTGCTGCTCGAACCGCATTGATCATTTTCCCTTTGCCCACCGATGGATGGGTATTGCGGCCAAGAAAGGTGACCGTTGCACCGTCGGCCGAAAAAGTTTCTTCATCAATCGTCCCTGCACCTCCGCCATCAAGCGTATATCCAACGGTGGCCCCGGCTTTAGTTAGGTCGAAATGCTTGGTGCCTCGTCCGATCTCTTCATCGCAGGTAAACAGAATTCGAATAGGTCCATGCGGAATCGATGTATTATCCATCCAAAACTGAACGCACTGCATAATGACTGCAATACCAGCTTTGTCGTCGCCTCCTAGGAGCGTGCGACCATCGGTGGTGATCAACGTTTGCCCCTTGAGCTCAGTTAGCTCGGGGGTGGACTCCAAGTCGATAACATCGCCAGAGAGCAATGGAATTGATTTGCCATCGTAGTTCGCAATGACTTGTGGATTGCAGCCATCTCCGGGAGCTTCGGGTGAAGTGTCTAAGTGAGCATTTATTAAAATTGTGGGTGCCGATCGATCGACTGTCGATGGTACGGTCCCCCAAACGAGACCATTTTCGTCTTGATGTGCATCGTCGATCCCCATCGCAAGCAGTTGATGACGGAGGATTTGACCGAGTTGAAGCTGGCCGTGGCTGCTTGGATAAGCGTCGGACGCTTGGTTAGCGGCTGTTCCAACGCGAACGTATTGGACAAACCTTTCGAGCAATTGCTGTTTATTGATCGTGGCGGGTTTCATTCAATGTACTTTCTTTCCGTTTGCAGGAAATGACTAAAAGAATAATGGAATCATCGCACTCTGGACGCCACGACTATTCGCCTGCCGAGACCCCTAGTCCACCGCGAAACACAAAGTAGACCGCACCGCACATGCACAAGCCTGCCCACAAAAAATCCAACCGCAAGCGTTCTTTCATGTACACCACTACAAAGGGGACAAACACGCAAATCGTGATGACTTCCTGCATGATTTTGAGTTGAGCCAGAGATAGTTGCGTGTGCCCAATGCGATTGGCTGGAACTTGAACCAAGTATTCAAACAGCGCTATGCCCCAGCTTATCAACGCAGCGATGTACCAAGGCTTGTCGCTCAGCTCCTTGAGATGACCGTACCAAGCCAGCAACATAAAAACGTTCGAAATTGCTAGCAGTACCGTAGTGATGACGATCGTAACCATCCGTTCCTCCGTGAATGCGAATTGATCTAAAAAGCAAGTTTTTGAATGGCCCCAGAGTAGCAAATTCTAGAATATTCGTAACGTCGGAATGGAAAACTAACGGTACGGCCTCTTTAAACAATCGTATAATGGGTACAAAAACGTATAAATCCAAGTCAGTCTCGTTTAGGTCAACTCATGAAAACGCTCGTGATTTCTCTTTGCCTTATCGTCGCAGTTCAATCTGCGATGGCGGATACGGCCAAGCCGAACATCATTCTCATCTTTGCGGATGACCTTGGCTGGAAGGATGTGGGTTTCCAAGGGAGCGACTTTAACGAAACGCCCAATCTAGATCGTCTCGCAAAGTCAGGAATGGTTTTTCAGTCCGCCTACGCGGCAGCGGGGAATTGTGCGCCGAGTCGCGCTTGTTTGCTTTCAGGTAACTACACGCCGCGGCATCATGTCTATGCAGTTGGCAGCACGGATCGGGGCAAAAAGGAATTCCAAAGACTGATCCCGGTTCCCAACAAGAGTGGGCTCTCCATCGAGAATATTACGATTGCGGACGCGTTAAAAGCTGCCGGTTATGCGACTGGTCACTTTGGCAAATGGCATCTTGCTGGAAAAGAGGGTGCGCTGCCTACCCGGCAGGGATTTGACGTCTCATTCGATTCCTTTGGTGAAGGAAAACTCGAGGAGGGTTCCGAGGGAAATCAGACAGGACCACCCTCGGATCCCAAGGGCGTATTCACGCTCACCCGCAAGGCATGCGAATTCATTGAAGCGAACAAGTCGGGACCCTTTTTTTGCTATCTAGCGCACCACGCCATACACAGTCCGCTTCAGGCGCGTTCAGAGACACTAGCCAAGTTCAAGGCAAAAACGCCTGGAGATCAACACAAAAACGCCCTTTATGCAGCGTGCACTTACGAACTGGACGCAAGCGTCGGAATTCTATTGGAAAAGCTCGACGAACTGAAGTTAGATCAAAAGACCATGCTTGTTTTTACAAGCGACAATGGGGCTACTCAAAACTCTTCTCAAGAGCCATTGCGAGGAAACAAAGGTTCCTATTTTGAAGGTGGAATCCGCGAACCCTTCATTGTCCGTTGGCCAGGAGTTATATCACCTGGCAGCAAGTGTGAAGTGCCTGTCATCAACATCGATCTTTTCCCAACTTTCCTTGCGGCGTCGGGTAGCAAGATTCCTTCCGAAAAAGTCCTCGATGGCGAGAGTTTACTTCCGTTGCTGACTGGAAAAGGAAAATTGAAACGCGAATCTATTTTTTGGCACTTCCCCGGATACCTTGATACACCGGTGATTCGTGGTCGCGAGCTCGATGTGCAAACTGGTTTTCGAAGCCGCCCGGTCAGCGTAATTCACAAAGGAGACTGGAAGCTGCATCTCTATCACGAGGAGTGGCAACTGGATGGAGGAAGAGATCGATTGGATACCAACAATGCGGTTGAACTCTATAACCTTGCTGACGATATTGGAGAGCGGCAGAATCTTTCCAATTCGAACGTGACCCAAAGAGATGAACTGCTCGGCGAACTCTTAGAGTGGATTAAATCGACCCAGGCGATCCTGCCGACCGAACGCAATCCGCAACTGGACCAAGATCCAAAAAGTGTTGGTAAAAAGAGAAAACAATGATGAACAAGCCTGTATCCCTTCTTTCGAGTTGTTGTCTTGTCTTGCTGTCCTTTGCGGCTTCATCGCAAACTCAAGGCCAGGAAAAGAGTAACAAGGCTGACCAAGAAATTTGGTATGGCGCCATGGACGCTGGTCCGAGAGTCTTTCGATTCGTCATTAAAACTAGCAGGTCAGAGACTAGTGAACTTACCGCAGAATTGATGAGCTTAGATGAGGGGAGCGCGAAGTTCAAATTGGAGGATGTCGTAATCGACCAAAAGCAACTCCGATTCACGCTAAAATCGACGAAGGCAACCTATCAATCGCAATTGAGTGACGACGGAAAGAAGGCCACGGGGAAATGGTCGCAAGGTGGTGCCAACCTGGATTTGGTACTTGAGAAGAAAGAGTCGGTTCCGCCAGACACCCCCGAGGAAGCATGGCTTGGTACTCTTAACGCAGGCTTTCAGAAACTGGATATCCAAGTTCGCGTTTATCCCGCTAACGAAGGGAAAAAGACTGTCTTTGTTGATAGCGTTTCGCAAAACGTTGGCGGATTCAAAGCCGAGATGAAAAACGACGGGAACAAAATATCGATCGAAGTACCGGCGTTGAAAGCAAAGTTCTCAGGCGAAAAGAATGGGGATGCAACTGAGATCATCGGCAAATGGAGTCAAGGGATTCCATTAGAGCTTCGGCTCGCTCGGAAGAAATCGATAGTTTCGTCGGCCAAGCTCGCTCCTAAGCGTCCGCAAACTCCGCAAACGCCCTTCCCTTACAATATCGAGGAGGTAATGTTCAAGAATGAATTGGACGGGACCGTGTTGGCAGGCACAATGACACTCCCTAAATCGGGTGGGCCCTTTCCGGTGGCCATTTTAATATCGGGCTCCGGCCCACAAGATCGGGACGAGTCTCTCTTGGATCATAAACCGTTTTGGGTACTGGCTGATCATCTTTCGCGCAGAGGCATTGCCGTACTCCGTTTCGATGATCGCGGAGTCGGTAAATCGACGGGCCAGTTTGAGAACGCAACAACACAAGATTTTGCAGGCGATGTGCGTTTTGCGATTTCGTTTGTCAAGAATGCAACATCCATCGACGCGAGTCGCATCGGTTTGATAGGACATAGTGAAGGCGGCTTGGTTGCGACCCTCGTTGCGGCGGGAAACAAAGATGTAGCCTGGGTCGTGCTGATGGCCAGCCCAGGAGTCAATGGCGAACAGATCCTCTATTCGCAGGGCCAATTGATCGTTGCAGCGGAAGGGGGCGGCGAGCCGGCTAAGAAATCGCAGCGGTTGCTTCAAGAGTATGTTTTTGCAATTGTCAAAGAACTGAAGCCAACGGACGATTTTGAACCATTTGTCGAACGCGTTGTCGACAAAATCATGGCGGCCAGTCACGAGAACCCCAAAGAGGAATCCGAGAAGTCCAAATCAAGTGAAGACGATCAATCAAGTCGCAAAGTTCTCTCTGAGCTGGTCCGAGCGAATCTAAAAGTCATGAACGATCCTTGGTTTCGTTTTTTTGCAAGTTATGAACCCGGCCCGGACTTGCTAAAAATAAAATGCCCGGTCCTCGCAATCAACGGAGAAAAAGATGTTCAAGTCGATCCAAAATTGAATCTCTCGAAAATCGAATCCTATCTCAAAGCGGGTGGCAATAGTAACTTTGCGATGAAAGAGTTGCCCGGACTAAATCACTTGTTCCAAACCTGCAAAACGGGCGGCATTAGTGAGTATCAATCGATCGAGGAAACGATTGCCCCCGTTGCCCTCGAAGCTATAACGAATTGGCTGAAGGAACAATTGGAAGGCAAGAAATAGCAGTGGCACGGCGGTCCCCGCCGTGTTCCAAATAGCCCGATTAACTAAATGGAATTACTAAGTTCTCGCACCTCCCACGTTGCTCAAGGAGCACGCTAATGCGCAATCTTCAGACAAGTACCTTTTTCCCTTTCCTCCTGCTCGTCGGATTTCAAGTGAATGCCTATGAGGGGCCTAACTTTGCTCAGTCACAGGACGTCGTCTTTGCCGAGGTTCATGGTACTGGGCTCTTGATGGATGTGTTTACGCCGACGGGGCCGGCAAACGGGAAAGCCATCGTCGATGTCGCAAGTGGTGCGTGGCATTCGGACCGTAGCAAGATCCGCGACCATACACTAGCTCAGCTCTATTCTACGTTTTGCGGCCGAGGTTACGTTGTCTTTGCGATTCGTCCGGGTTCGAAAACGCGATACACCGCGTTGGAGATGGATCAGCACGTCAAGTTGGCGATCCGCCATGTCAAAGAAAACGCGAGCAAATACAAGATCGATTCAAGTAAGCTTGGTCTGACCGGCGCGTCAGCCGGTGGTCACTTAGCATCCTTAGCGGCATTGACGCCTGTCGCAAGCGATCCAAAGTCCAAGAACAGGTTGGACCGGCAAGACACTACGGTCGCAGCGGTCGCGGTTTTCTTTCCGCCAACCGATTTCCTGGAATGGCGTGACGGCAAGATGGTCGATCTCAAGGTTCTCGGTCCGCTTCTTGCGGTTGGAGCAACTTCGGCGAATGAAGGAGCGCTAAATGGCAAGAGCAACGAAGAGCTTCAAGCAATGGCCAAAGCAATCTCACCACTTTATCAAGTTGGGAAACCCAAGGTACCTTTTTTGTTTATCCACGGCGACGCAGATGAAGTGGTTCCGCTGTCGCATTCTCAAAAGTTGGTAAAAGCAATCCAATCTGCGGGAGGTTCTGCCGAGCTCATCGTCAAGGAAGGGGGCGGTCATCCATGGCTAACCCTACCGGTTGAGGTAGGAGTCATGGCAGATTGGTTTGACAAACAACTCCAGTAAAAAGACAGAAACTCGTTATTCCAGCCTATCGAAAGCAATTCGTATGGTTCATACGAGTTTTCCATTGGCTAAGAAATCAGAAGGCCGAGTGATACTATGCTCCATCGAGGCTCATGCAAAACCGGTCGACGCGATTTTCTTGGTTTATTAGGCTTGATCCCATGGTGCTGTTTGCGATCGTTTGCGCATGCCAGAGATGACACGAAACGATCAGCGAAGCATATGCAGTTTTTCTTCACTTCTCAAGGGAAGACGGGTTTAGCCAGTACCGACGGCGAAGGGTTGAAGTACTTGGAATTCGATGTGCCAGGTCAAGCGACATGGCAGACTGGTTCGTCTTTTAGCGATGGTCGTCGGGTTATTGTATTGAGCATGGAACCGCGACGTGATGGTCCTGGCCGACCATTCGAGGAATATTATACGCAGACTCCTACGCACTTGTGGCAATATGACCTGACGAATGGGACGCTTGTGGAAATTTGCGCACGTGATCGGATTGCGCCTTTCACTTCACCCGCTTTGCTACTTTCCGATGAGAGACTTCTAATTCAAGTCGTAAAGAACAAAGTTGGGCAGATTTACAGCGTTCAACTCGATGGAAGCGATGCGCGTGAATTTACGAAGGCTGGAGAGGGGCTTCCCTACGGCTTGAGTCTCAGCCCGAATGGAAAACGCGTAGCCTTTCATTTGGCGAGTCCACAAGGGTACCAAGTTTGGACCAGCGATGTGGAGGGAGCCAATCGTATTAAAGTTGCAGCACAACCTGGGCATTTGTACTTCGGGACGCAGTGGTCTCCAGACGGCGAATGGGTGCTGTATGTCGATTGCCTACACGAAAACGATCCAGGTCACGATTGGGCGGATGTCTGCATTGGACGCGCAGATGGGTCCGAGCATCGTGTGTTGACGAAAGAGCAATCGATGTGGTTTGCTGCGACCTACGGCAATAAGAAAACACGGGGCGGCGGATCCAACGTCCCCGCTTGGACTCAAGACGGCCAGATCCTCTTTCCCAGGAGAAGTGGAAAAGCAAAAGTACCGTGGGAGTATCGGACCAATCAGCCTGATCTCGATCACTTCAACCGAGATTTCAAACCGGAACTTGCGATCGGTGGAACGCAAATCTGTCGACTTGATCCGAAGAATGAAGTGTTTACGCAGCTGACGCCGAGCGACCCGTCCATTTGGGATTTTCGCGGCAGCCAATCGCCGGATGGAAAAGAAATTGTATTTTGTCGAGCGAAAACGGGTGAACCGCCCGCCATCTGGGTCATGGACAACGATGGCGGGAATGCTCGAATGGTGACTCGCGGAATCGACGAACTCGGTGCGGATCATCCGCGATGGGTCACCCAAACAAAACCACTCTAAAACAAAACCACTCTAAATCCATGCGTTGCCCAACAATGGCTTGTCTACATTCCTATCCCCCTTCTTCATTCATTCCAATCGCATTCTGTTTAGTAGCGATCTTAGGAGGCCTAAACGGAAACGCCCAAGAACGGCCAAACATCTTGTTTCTCTTTGCGGATGATTTTACCTACGAAGCGATTTCGGCTTTTGGGCACACGGACATCGAAACACCCAACCTGGATCGCCTTGCTTCTCGAGGTACAACATTCACTCATGCCTACAACATGGGGTCATGGAGCGGTGCCGTATGTGTGGCAAGTCGAAACATGTTGCTGACAGGTCGTAGCGTATGGCGCGCAGAAGCCATTTCCACTTCGACCGAAATGGAACGAAAGGAAGGTCGACTATGGCCACAACTTATGAAGAAATCAGGCTACGACACTTATATGACAGGCAAGTGGCACGTTCAAGCTAAGCCTGAGTTGACCTTCGATTCCGTGAAGCATGTTCGTCCCGGAATGCCTGAGACGGTTGAAGCGGCTTACAACCGTCCGCTCATGGATCAGCCGGATCCTTGGTCATCATCCGACAAATCCATCGGTGGTTTTTGGGAGGGTGGCAGGCACTGGTCAGAAGTGGGTGCAGACGATGCAATCGATTTTATCTCATCGGCCAAGAGCAAACCGAATCCGTTCTTCCTGTACGTTGCATTCAATGCGCCTCATGATCCCCGACAGGCGCCGCAAGAGTATCTAGACAAGTATCCGATCAGCCGCATAAAACTCCCTGTTAGTTTTTTGCCGGAGTACCCTTTCAAGGATAAGATCGGGTGTGGTCCTTCCTTGCGTGATGAAAAGCTAGCCCCGTTTCCAAGGACCGAACACTCGATTCAAGTGCATCGGCGCGAATATTATGCAATGATTACGCATTTGGACTCACAAATCGGTAGGATTTTGGAATCACTCCAGAAGTCTGGCAAGGCGAAAAACACCTGGATTTTCTTTACGGCCGATCACGGACTGGCCGTCGGCAACCATGGCCTTGTTGGCAAGCAAAACATGTATGACCATAGCATTCGCGTACCATTCCTGGTCGTCGGTCCCAATGCAACCGCTGGCAGGAAGATAACCGCCCCAATCTATTTGCAAGATGTCATGGCTACATCGTTGGAGATTGCTGGTGCTCCAAAACCTGCGACATGCGAGTTCCAAAGTCTTATGCCGTTGCTACGCAATGAGTCGCAACAGTCCAAATACACTTCGATTTATGGTGCGTATTTGAAACTGCAACGCTGTGTGGTACATGAGGGTTGGAAACTAATTGTATACCCTCAAGCGGGCGTGACTCGGCTCTATGATTTAACCAACGATCCGCATGAGCAACGCGACTTATCTGCGGATTCGGCGCATGGAACTCGAAAACAAGAACTGTTGGAACGGCTGCTGGATCTTCAAACGGAGTTTTCTGACCAGCTTGATCTGAGGTCAGTCTTCTCAGACCGATTGCAGAAATAGTAGTGAGACGTGCTTGACTTGAAGTCGTAGATGTCAGCGAGGATGATGGGCAAAAGGTCTCACCCTCCCCTCGCTTCGCTCGACCCTCCCAGCGCAACGCGGTGAAGCATTTTCGCCAACAATTCGCTAAGGTTGAGCGGGAGCCAACAATTCGCTAAGGTTGAGCGGGAGCTTGCCTCCCCTCAACCTTGTTTTGGCGTCCTAAGTAACTGCCCGTTAACCGCCGCACTTCGCTCCCGCCTCGACCGCCTTCGGCGGTCGAGGCGGGAGCGAAGAGAAGTATTCAAGGTCAGAGCCGCACATCATAGTACGCCAAAACGGCGTCCGTCGGAGGCAAGCTCCGATCAGACGGTCGGAGGCAAGCTCGGACGGTCGGAGGCAAGCTCGGACGGTCGGAGGCAAGCTCGGACGGTCGGAGGCAAGCTTCGATCGGACGAAAATGCTTCACAGCGTTGCTCCCAGCGGGAGGGTTATTACACCGGACGATCTTCGGAAGGGGACGATCTGCGGAAGGGTGAGTGACAATTATTAGTAAACCCTGGCCGGTAAACCGGACGATCCCAGGTAGGGCTGGCAGGGCCGCCAATTCAAATCGTTTGCACATCGACCGAGACGGAAAGCTGCGTAAGTCCGCCGCCGACAAAAACTCCATGGATTGGGGCCACATCAGCATAGTCTCTTCCCCAAGCAACTGTGATATGCTCGATGCCAGGAATGATATTGTTGGTTGGGTCGAAGTCGATCCAACCCAACTTTCCTGCGTAGGCGCTGATCCAGGCATGGGATGCGTCGGCGCCAATGAGTTTCTCTTTGCCGGGTGCTGGGTGCGTTAGCAAGTAGCCGCTTACGTAACGAGCTGGGATACCGAGCGACCGAAGGCAACAAATGGCAATCTGAGCAAAATCCTGGCACACACCCTGTCGCCGCGCTAAGGCGTCGGCGGGCTTAGTAGAAACTTGTGTGGCCTCGGGAGAATACTCCATTTTGCTAAAGATCTTTGCCGTAAGCAGTTGGACGCATTCAACAAAGCTGCGGTGGTCGACTGCAATATCTCGAGCAAAGTCAACAAACACCTGTCCACTTTGGCAATGGCGAGAATCATGAAGGAATTCGCTGGCTTGACGGTCATCGTCCCCGAGCGGCAAACCGGCCGTCTGCTTGACATCCCCCCAGGTAGGAGACTGGTCAAGAAAATAGTCTGGCGTGCTGCGATCGACAATAGACTTCGCTGAAACGGTTAAGTTGGGGTGAAGTTGTTCGATGCTAAAGAACTCGGCTCGGTTACCAAAACTATCAATCCATTGAAATCGAGAGTCCGGATGGGGTGAGACCTCAATGTAGGACTGATGGACGCACTGGTAGGGCAAATCACGAGGTCGCAAATGCATTTGGTTGTGGCAAAGCGAACTTGGCGAAGAGTACTCGTAGTGGGTCCGGTGAGTGATCGCGTATTTTCGAATCGGTGCGGACATTAGCAAGGTGCAGGACGAGCCATTGAAATCGCGTTGCTTTAGTACGCCAATTCTAGTTTGGAATCCAAATAACAGGTAGAAGGCATTACGATCAAAAAGCTCGGCGGGTGCCCCGACCTCCCGCCCGCCTCAAACAGAAAGGGAAGTTAATCCTTGCCGTAATGCTTTATTTTTTCCCAGTATTCCTGAAACGCATTGGGTTTATGGAAGTCCGGACTGTTGTCAAAATCATGGCACGCGGCGCACTTGTCACTTGCTCGATCCAGCGGAAGTTTCATTTCCTCACGGAGTTTATTGACAAGATCATCATCGGCTTGAAAGTCACCCATTTCTGCGGCCACATGCTTGGAACCGGGTCCATGGCAATTTTCGCATCCATTAGCAACCATATGTGGCGTCGCTTCAATCGATTCATAGCCTGAACGGTATGGAGCAAAACTTTGAGGGTTCCAACCAGTAACGTGACAAGACAAGCATTCCGGATCAAAATGCCTCGCAATCGAACGTTGGGGTGGTTGAACAATCGAGTCCGTTGCGTGAGCGTGATCCGTGTCCTTCCATGCTTCAAAGGCCTTCGTATGGCATTCGCCGCATTTCTCGGTTCCGACAAATTCTCGGGTAGAGGGATGTGTCATTGGGCGTTTCCCTAAGCCATCCAATGCAACTGTTTTGAGCTCATCTTGGTATTTACCAAACAATTCTGTAACGCGTGGTGAATCTTCAAACTGTGAACTCAACGCCACCCGTTGGTACCGAAACGGCGCCTTGGGATTATCAAACACGCCAAACAATCCAGTGTACATACCTTTTGTCCCAACTTGCACCATGACGCTATTGGTACCTGGGATCCGTTCTGGTTGAAACGCTGGTTCACCGAAGCCTCCCGAAGTTACGATCAGCATAAAATCAGGGACAGCCTTTGCGATAGTGCGTGATTCTTCCAGTGAAGCATGGGATATCAACACTGTGTAGTCGCACTTCTCTTCTCGCAGTATTGTCGAAACTTCTTTGAGAGCCGGAATGGCTTTCGATATCGAAACGGAATCGTTATCCCGCACCTTCTTGGCGTTTTCGTCGCCGAGCACGGTCGTTAATCCTATCTTCTTATTATTGACGACGATGGTCTTGTACTTGACGTCGTAATCGGGCGCTATACTCACATTGGCGGAGACAAACAAACCTGGCTTGTCTATCAGTGAATAAATCAGCGAATTGGTATCAAGCAGCAAATCGTCTTCACCGAACGCGACCGCTTGGTATTCCAGCAATTGGAATGCAGTGGCGGTCCAACCAAACTTAATGTCCGCTTGGCGTCCGCGACGTGGATCAGGCTGACCATCGGCAACGTGGAAAACTTGGCCCCCTCCATCGATTGGAATGACATTCCAGCCTCGTTGCCGAACCGAAGTTAAGAAGGAGTCGCGTCGACTTAGTCCCCCTTTTTGATTTTCGAGTCCGGTACAACCACAAGGTTCTATGTAACCAGTTTGATTCCCCGTAACGAAAAAGACAAAAAGCGGATCCTTCCAATCGACCGCGATTTTTTGGTTCTTTTCCTCGTTGGTGGCGACGCTGAGCGAGGTGCTGCCATCCAGTTTCTGTGAGTTCTGGGGTAGATTGACTCTTGCAGCATCCGAGGTGAGTTTGCCATCATTGAGCGTGGGCTTTTTGTCCGAACTGGACTGAGGCGTTTCAATTCCGTTCGGACTAATTGGAGAAAATCGGATCTGTACCTTGTTTTCCTTCAAGTCATCCTTCGAACGCGTTCCGGTGGGTGGTTCTCCTCGGAGATTTGGTAGCACGATGGAAACAGTGAAGCCGATGCTTAATGCCAGCAACGCCTTGAACGATCTCCGGCCATTTGAATCACGTCGATGATCTGCCACTGTCCGATGCTCCTGCAGTGCAAGCGGTCGTTTTGACTATTCCGAAATGCGGAACTTGATGTACATCGGAAACTGAGGCGCGCTTTCCATATTGCTTTCCAGAACAATCCTGGCAAAATTCTTTCCATATGTTCCCGCGAACTCGACCGGCGGAGTTCCTGGGGGAATCTCGAGCGTAACCGAAAACATTTTTTGTTTTGTCGACAATCCTTTCAGTTCGCTAATTGTTACCTTCAGTGCTTTTTCTGCCGCCTCGGGAGTGATTTTCTCAAGCTTAATCTGGATTGCATCCGGAGCCTCGGTTTTGACCGCCAAAACGAAACTCTTTTTCAAACCAGCTTCGGACGTCGCTGAACCGAGGGAAAAAATGTTCCGTTCCTCATTGTAATCGGGCCCTGCAATCACCCTAATGGGAGAGACACATCTGCCTTGGACCGGAAAATTGATTAGCTCTTCCTTGCCGTCTTGTTTCTCGGATTTCTTATAAAAAACGATGTTGCCAGAAAGCGCGCCAGCAGGCAAACCTTGATACAAGTGGATCGTGAAGTCCACGTAATAGCGAGCGTCGGAATACGCGGGAATTTCACCTGCCTCGAGTTTCTTCGGAGTCTCCATTTCGCAAACAACTTTGGAAACCTGTGGCAAATCAGACCATCTAGCAGTGGTAAACGAAAGAGGCCCCTCTTCAAAACTGTAAAGTCGACCCTTAAAGTCGCTTTCCCCAGCGGCTAGGAAGTCCCGAAAATCCGCTAGAGGCGGATCGAATACATGCGCTTGGCCAATCTTTCCTTTGATGATCAACTTGATTTCCGGCTGATCGACAGCAGTTGTGGAAATCGTTGCCGTTTGGATGAAATCTGTCATGCTTCCTTCCGCCAGCCATTCCAATTCGACCTGCGTTTGCTCGCCTCCCTTGAGCGTCGTGGCGTCCAGTTTGCCGACAGTGCACTTGCAAGTTGCGGATTTATAAACCACCTCGACCGGGGTATCGCCCACATTCTTGAATATGAAATTGTGCGAACGTTTGGTCCCCAATCTCATCGTTCCAAAATCGAGTTCCGTTCCTCCAAGCACCTCGATTTTGCCTGGTTTTTGGTCCGATGTCCTGGCTTTTTGAATCGCATCATCGATATCATCAACTGAGCCCATGATATTCTGGATATTTGCCGTACGCTTCTGGAATTGAGAACTCGCGATTCCGTAACCGATTCCGATACAAAGGACGATCAAGGCTAATGTTCGCATTTTTGGGCTCAAACATGCCGGAAACCGGCGGCAATAGGGGTGTCATAACGACTTTATGGTAGCAAGGAGATAGGGTTGTGCCAGCCACAAACCATTCCTCTCAAGGCTACGGAACGTTTGTACGCAACCATCGCAAGATGGGTTCGCCTTTGGCATACTCCGGCTGTTGTGATACCCTCGCACTTTGGTCCAACGGAGCAGCAAAAAGCTCGAAGTGAACGGGAAAAAAGACGACTACGGCCGAAAGTTTCCTGTCCAGATGCGTTGTTTTGCTGTCAATATCCTCAACTTTATTCCAATGCAGCTTTGCCTCGCGGAATTCACCAACCCAAGCCGCACCGACCGCTGCTTGCAATTGCGTTTGGGCGGAATTCGGGTAAAGCTCCGCTGCCTTCGAAAAATACCGATAAGCAAGTTCCCGTCTAGCGATGGTAAAGGCTTTCCCTTCATTTTTTGGAAGCTCAACGTCGGCCAAAACCGCATTCCAACGGCCGCAGTCCGCGAATGGCATCCACGCGCTTGGGTCCCTCCGGATATACTCGGCGCAACTTGCTTCGAACACTTCCAAAACCTGGGCGCGCGACGAATCGGATCGGTCGTTTCGGCGAAGCACTTCCACGCAGCGATTAGCGGCTATTCGAGGCAATTCTGGATCGTACTTGTCCACCTTTGCGATTTCAAGCCATTGTGTTAACTCTTCGACCGAAGCCCGTGTCTCCGAAACAGCACTCACAACTGCTGAGGAACTCAAAACAGGTAAACACATCGTTCTTCCAAAATCTGCCAGGATCAGTATCACAAACAATAGTCCGAACACCGGATGAAGCCAAAAACCTTCCTTTTCGCTCCGATGGACAATCTGACCCTGGATCCTTGACACTCCAAAAGCGAGTCCGACTAAGACGCATACACTGTTCATCAAGCCAGGCTGCATCCAACCGCCTGACGCTAGCAAGTGAACCCAAACAACGAATGTCGATATCAAACAGACTAAAGCGGTCCTTTCATTGCTTTCGATCCATCTCAGACGCTCGATGAGAGTAAACACCAAAACGGAAACGACCACAAACAGAATTGATGTGGTGAACGAATCATCATCACTAAAAAAGAACCCGAATAGCAAAATCCCCAAAAAACCAGAAAGCGCGCCGCTGATGAGGGCTAAACGACCGTCATCTATCGCTCGGCTTTTCGATGCAAATGGACTTGTGACGATCGCTATGGTTTGTCGACTTAAGTCAAGTGTCTTCAAAAACAGCACAAGAAGTATGGCAATTAAGATGACAAGAAGCGGCAAGCCTCCCGCGGTCCCGGTTTCCAAAACAAAATTGTGAGGGTCCGCGGGTGATTCGGATGCGGTAATCACCTTCACTCGGTTATAGTTCTGCTGAAAGTTGGCGACCCCATATCCGATCCAGGGCTCCGATTCCATCATCGCAACCGCTCCGCGCCAATAGTCAAACCTGTACGAAAGTGACTTCCCTGCTTCGGCAGCAATCGTCGGGTCTCGAATCAAAAAACCACAAAAAACAACTAGGCACACCACTGTGACTCCGGCGAGGAGAATACGAAATCGCCTCACCAGAGCCCAGCCACTTTGTCTAATCGTCGGATGAAAAGCACAAGCGGCAATCAAACCGATGCTGGTTGCCAACCAAGCCGAGCGACTCTTGGTAAACAACAAAGTGACGAAAAAACCGCCACTCAAGCTTGCCCCTAAAATCAGCGAAGTCCAATGAACGCGTCTCGCATTGGAATCCTCATGAACAGTGGTCCAAGCCATAGACGCAATCAGCTGACCACCCAACATCACGATGATGAAAACCAACCAGGTCGCCATCAAGCCCGCCAACGAATTCGTAAGCGCAAAGGGACCGGTCGGTTCCAAGCTCTCCAGGCGACTTGCGAACTGCATCGCTTCTCCTGAGCCCGCAACAAATCCCATTTCAGCCAAGATCGAACTGGGATCCGATGCAAAACGCTCTCGCAATGCAGGCATACTAATCCAATATTGATGGATCGCGTAGGCAACAGTCCCCGCTGCGCAACTCAACATCAATCCGCAAACCGATCCAGCGATTCGAGATCGCATGCAAAGCTTCGAAATAGCCAGTGTCAAAACCCCTTCGGCTATCCATTGCCAACATCCGTTGTAAGCATATCGGGCGTTTCCTCTGCCCGGTACCATTGCGGTAGATACCCAAAGCCATACTCCAAAAACAGTGAATGATACACATAACCAGCCGAACTTCCCTGACTCTTGCCCATCCGGCTTTAGAACCGAGTCTAACGCGACCAGGAATCCAACTCCCATCGCTAAGATGATGAACGGAAGGGAGCGTCCAAGTGATACGCTGGTCGCATCGCAAGGATTGAATTGCGAGAGAATGAGACATATCGCCAACAAAAAACAGGCAAGCTGTGCGGGCAATCGGTATACCCACGACTCTGTTTTTTCAACCATCTGCTTCCGTTCTTTGCGCATTGGCTTTCAGCTACGAATCATCCGAATGGCTCGGACCGGTTAGACTTTCTAAGACACCCACAAGCGCGAGCATACAAAACACGATCGTCAAGACAATCACTGCTCCCCAAAGGTCGGTTCTTGGCAAAAGCAACGCTCCAAGGGAACAGGTTACGGTCGCCAAGTAGATGGTGATCACCGCCTGTTTCTTGGTCATGCCTAACTCGACCAGCCGATGCGAAAAATGACGCTTGTCCGCTTGAAATGGACTTCTTCCCTCTCGCATGCGGATCCAAATGACACTCACCATGTCGTAGATCGGAATTGCTAGTACGCACAAGGGTGCAAGCACCGCATGAGGCGTCGTTCCTTTGGCGCCCGTGTACGTCGACAAGAGCGAAGCAATTGCAATCCAATAACCAACGAAATAACTTCCTGCGTCCCCCATGAAAATGGATGCTGGCGGCCAATTGTGCTTTAGAAATCCTAGCAAGGCGCCAACCATCACCAGAAGCATGGCTGCGACAAATAGTTGCGGCTGTCCTTGCGAGGACTCAGGTGTAACAACTAACATGAGCGCAAGCATTGCACAAATAATTGCAGCTACTCCTCCGCTCAACGCATCCATGTTGTCTAACATGTTGAACGAATTAATCAGCATTACAATCCAGATAACACTCAGAATGGAAGTCAACCATGGTATGCCAATGAACGCAGTCAGCTGCAAGTGTTGCCAATAGACAACCGATCCTGCTACTAAGAACTCAATCGCCAGCCTAGGTTGCCAAGGCAGTGAGAAACGGTCGTCGAGCAAACCTAAGAAAGCCAAAATAGTGCCCCCTCCAAGAAGCACCCAAATTTCTAATCCCTTGGACGCCAAGCCCGGTACGTTTTCTAGCAACCCGGACGGCAGCCAATCCTCTGCAATCGATTGGTTGAAATAAATCACGAATAATCCAATTGTGCCGATCAAGAACGTCCCGGACACGCCAGCCCAAATCCCTAGCCCTCCTCCGAGCGGAACCGGAACGGTATGTACCTTTCTTGCGCTCGGCTTGTCTAGCAATCCAATGGCCTTCGCATATCGCTTGACCTTTCCGACAGCCAACACAGCGATAACGAAAGCCGGGAGTACCGTTACCAGCAACATCCCTGCAATTTGCAACCAAAAAGAATCTGCTGGGTTAATGCCCATAGTTTCCCCATTTGCAACCATTTAACCGAGGGGATTTCATTCGTGTTCGGAATCCTGGAGAGCTGGACCGATGGGATTACGTAAAATCGACGCCACGTTTTTCGCCAAGTGCTTTCGACCTTCGTGAAAGAATACTCGAAAGTCATCCCGTTGATAGTCGGGATAAGTCCATGGAAATGGCTGCCACTGTTGATCGCGAAATGCAAGGGTCACCTCAGCGTAGATTCCATCCCTAAGATAAATGCGATGTTCCCGATTCTTGGTGGAAGCCAAAACCAACTTGGTCATCGACATATAACCTGGGTCAATATTCAGAGGACGCTCCACATCAAACGAGAAACTCTCTGCCAGAACGCTTTCCCATGCGCACATCATTAATTTGTGTTTCGCTAAGTCGGCCGGTTCGTACCAACGCGTTAGAATAGCGAACTGTTTCTTTAACTGGTCCCCCATCGTGGATCGGTAGTACGAAGATTCGGTAAACGGAAAGACCGGGCTGAGCATGGCGATGGGCGACAACCGCGCCGCGACCCTTTGCCAAAGCCACTCAAGCGCCGAGTCATGCCTGCTGAATGCAGCAATCAACTGCAAGCAAGGAGGATTCTGTTTTACAAAGCCCATTCCGTTGTTGCTTACTTTCCCTTTTTCTTTCCAGAGCGATTGGGATCCGCCGCATCTGCAGCTTTGGCTTTCTGCAAATTCATCTGAGCATCGGCAACCTGCTTTTGAATTCTGCCCGCATCGGTCCTCTTTTTCTTCAGCTTTATTTCCATTTCGTCTATTTCCTTTTCCTTCTTTGCCACTTCGCTCAATGCTTGAATGACCTTTCGATCTTTCTCGACTTCTCCGCTGGGCAGGAGCTTTCTCCTCTTGTCCAATTCCGCTTGCTGTTCCGCAAGGCGTTTTGTTGCTTCGATAGCGGTGGAATCCCTTGCGATGAATTCGTTTTCAAGTTCCATTGGCTTGCCGATTAGCTTCAGTAGTGGTTTTAGTTGGGCGTCATTGTTGTTGCCTGCCTGTTCCAAGTCGTCTAGCATGGCGGCTTTGGCCACTTTCGCTTGATCCGCTGCCGCATTGGCCTGGATCCAATTCGGTGTCTTGTAAAGTTGTTCTCGCAACTGGACTGAGATCTCCTCCAGGGCAGTCCCTGCCTGTCGAACTTTGGACAATGCATCCGGAATCCCGACTATCGCACCTAGACGATCTTCGACTTCCTCTCGAACTTCGCGGGCTTTCTTCTTAAGCTGTCGCAATGCTAAAACGGAATTCTCCAAACTGACCATCTCGGAGCGCAGCTCTTTTTGAATCGATGAAAGATCCCTTTTTGCATCCGTCAGTGAACGTTCCGCGTTGGCTACTCGTTCGTTCTCTCTGCGCTCGTCTTGTTTGGGATTGTTTCCTTTTTGTCCAAACGCGATAGAACTCGATACCAAAAGACACACACTTAAAACCGTGGAAATGAAAAAAATGCGATTGACTATGGCTTCTCCCATGTTGCTACGAAATTGGACGAAAATGTCTAGACCTTCATGCCGGATGTCGACTACCTTCAACACCTAAAATTGCCAAGCGTTGTACAAAACACCTGCGAGGAAGCATAATAGATAGACCTTTGACTCTTCCAGGACAAAAAGGCGCGAAACGGAATTCGATAAAATCGATTGTAACCATAATAACTGCTGTAGAAGAGATGTTTGAAGTAGGGGATCATGAAATTCATCCCCTTGGGTAGGTAAGAGAGTATTTTAAGTAATGATTCGGCGTAATTTGCGAATTTCTAACTAGGTCCCTTCGAATTCAACTAGGAAAAGATGTTTCGCCCTCGACGCCTACGAAACGCCTCAGACGATTCTGAACAGGGACCGGATTTCCATTTCGAACGCGGCTTGCGGCTAACGCACACAGGCACGGTAAGCGGGCAGAAACCCAACAAGTTTTCGCCAGTCCCTTGGAGTATTGTGGTCCCGACGCAGCGCCGAGAACGGGCGACCGAAGGCTTGTTGATGGGATGTGCTGTCGCAGAAGCGTTGTCACTTGCTCGAAATGGAATTCACCCACGAGTCGGGCTAAAGCTCTTCGGTAGAAACCCACTTCAGTACCAGTTCCGACCGGCAGTGGGCGTTACAAGTCACCGCACTCACGCTTTGCTGATGACGTTTCAGGCGATGCTCCAATCTAAAACAGACCCGAAGATCTTCGCTGGAAATCTCAAAAAACGAATCGCTTGGTACCAGCGGTCCTTCCCTTTTCGGCACACTTATATTCATGTGTGGCGAATTGTAAGTCGAATCCGCAAGAAGCAAGTCGATGATTCGATGACCTTCGGTTTGGCAGACGATCCACTAGTAAGATCATTGGTGATGAGCATCATGCTCCAAGGATGCGTGGAATCCGCAACGAGTTGGTTCCAAATTTGTGTCAATGTTACTCATGCAGACATCCGTGTCCTGCATGCCAGCATGCTGGTTGGATATGCCGCTCAACTTGCTCAAATGGTAGACCAACAAAACGTCGACTCCGCTGAGATCCTCAATCGATTGGTAGCAGTAACGGACGAACCCAAACTTAAGTCAATGCTTTTGAAATTGGGCGAATCGTTGTCACGCAATCATTCCATGGCAGCCTTTGCCAAACAACAAGGATGGAACAACGGAATTCCATCCGACATCTATGCCGCTACTCTTGTTGGTATTTATGCTTGGTTGCGGCATCCAAAGCGCTTTCGTAACAGTGTGGAACGGACGATCTTGTTGGGAGGAGCATGCAGCAGCGCTGCTGTCATTGCAGGATCTCTATCCGGGATCTCGTTGGGAAAGAAAGGAATCCCAAACGAATGGCTGAAAAAAGTTTCCACCTCTCCCCATACTAGCAAATGGCGAGAGGAATTGATCGAACGGGTCAAAGATTGGCCGCATGGGGTTGACGATATACATCAAACGAAGTCATTGCCCTCGTCAAGCCTTGGACAAATTTCAAGAAATGTCGCATTCTCGTTTTTCAGAATGGCGCACGGACTCATTCGGCTTCCAATGCGATTGACTCAATTCAGTGTCACGAAGCACAAATAGCGCAACCTCGCCACATGGCACTCCCGCAATGTTTGTCCCGATCCTACGTGGACCCTGCGAACAACTCATCCAACACGCGTTGGGTTGCCAACGAAATGTCCCCCCAAAACGCTATGGGGGTTCTACCCAGCACAATCTTGTTGAACGTCTCGAACATGTTGATCTCCTGAGCTGGTGCATGACCGCTTGCATATTCATCAACGATGTTGCTTCGCGTATGCTCTTGCATATGAAAATCGCAACCTTTGACAACAAACTTGGGTTTCTCGATATCAAACGAAACCTCACAGCCAAAATAGGGCAAAACAAAATCCGGGATGTATGCATTCCCCTTGGTGCCACTAATGTGCGCCCACTGCTGGTTTCCAGTGATAAAGGAACAGTAAAAACTGCCCGTTGAACCACCCGGAAATCGCAACTCAGCCGAAAACTCGGCAGGAACCTCAGTCTGGCTTTTTTCGCCTCGCATGCCTGAAAGGCATTTGCCCGTGATTTGCGTTGGGACCTGCCATTGGTTCGCCCAAAGGAGAAACCGGATGCAATACCAACCTAGATCTCCCAAACATCCAAAGGGTTCCAACTGGCTATCCACCCTTATGTTCTTCTGCGAAAAACTGTCGTCGCCAAGAAACGAAAAGTGACACGCAATCCGCCGTATCGCTCCGACCGATTCGCCATCGTCGAGTCTTTGCCGGAGCATCGGAAGTCTAGCACTATGCATAAACATGACCCCATCCATGAATTGGACGTTATTGCGATCGCAAACAGACAGGATCTCCTCTAAATCCGTGGCGGACAAGGCAGCGGGTTTCTCTGCCAGAACATGCTTGCCTCTCTCAGCTGCCGCGATAATCCACTCCTTTCGCAGGCCCGTCGGAAGTGGAATATAGACCGCATCGATGTCCTTGCGATCAAGCAACGCTTGGTAACCCTCGACGCATTCGGGTACTTGACGTTGCGCGGTGTGCGCTTGGCATTCACTGACAAAAGCTCTCGCCGCTTCGACGCGTCGACTTGCGACTGCAATCAAAGTTCCTGTTCCGGTTTGTGCGATTGCTCGCCAATTTTTTCTTGCAATGGCCGCAGTCGACAAAATGCCCCAACGACACAACCCCAATTCCGACATGTCAATTTCCTTACTCTTTAGGTGAATAAAGTACCTGCTCCTAGTTTGCCAGGCCAAGCGTATTGTTTGCCTGAACCCCTAACTGCGCAGATTACTTGGTCCATGTGAACTACTTGTCTTGAAATCCATCTTGACCCCGCTTGCGCCACTTCGATATCCTCCGCATCAACCACGGCAAGTTCGGTAAAGTCGGCAGACGTGGTTACTGTCACAGGATAGACCGAGCGTGCGAGTTTGGCGACCCGTCGTCAACATTGCAACGAACATTCAGGAAGGATGATTCCCCCAATGTCGAGCACAAAAACTGTT